>CAMHNQ010000065.1 GCA_946186495.1 uncultured Bacteroidales bacterium | reverse complement strand
TATGCATTACCTGACCAGATTGGTTTTTACGCTGCAAAAATAGCAAATTTCCGTTCCAGTCGTAGGAGTAATCCGTGGCAAAATTGTGGGAGGCTGATTCCCAACCGGGGGCGTTGTCATAATGTACCGCTGTACGCATCCTTTTGATCCTGTTCAGCTTGTCGTAGCGGAAAAGTTTCAAGAGCCCTCTGTCGTACAAGTTATAGATGCTTTCGGAAAGGGCGGAAATGTTCCCGTTGTAAAGGGGAACGGCCTCATGTGAATAATCGTTGAAATAGTTGCTGCCCGCCACTGGCGTATAGTCGCCTTGGAAGTATTGGATGGAGGAGGTGTAGCCGTCATGAGCAAACAACCGATTGACATTGTCTGTTTGGATGACACCGTCGTTCCCGATGTCATAACTGTCGTAACGGTCTAACAAGTAATGGCCCAAACTTCCGTATCCATTGATGTCTTTCAGCCAGCCCTGTAGGGTGTAGGCATAGTCGATTCCTTGTATCTGCTTGTGCCCCAGCTCGATTCTTGACAACGCACCCGTGGGCAGGTAGAAATAGCGGGCTTCGAGACGCTCCTGCGAGACGGCGGAATCCCGTTTGATATTGAAGATGTTGGAAGTATAGACATGGGTGATTCGATTGTCGGCATCGTAACGATAACGGTGTGAGAATTGCTCCATTTTCCCTTTTTGATACCACACGCTGTTCACGTTGCCGCTGATGAGATCATACTCATAATCCAGCACAGTGAATCGGCGGCCATAAGACTCGAGGGCTGGTATTTCCTGAACAAGCTGCTTCACATTGCCGTGAATATCATAGCTGTAATGCGTGACCGATTGATAGATGCTGTCGTCTGCCGGAGCAAACGACACGGCGGCAATACGGTTGCGCAAGTGCGTTTGGTTCAGATTTGGAGAGGCAGGCATAGGCTCGTCATACCAAGTTTTGGTAATTTCGCTTTTCGTTCCACTGTTCAGGAACTGGGTTACAAATGTCGGATCTGCCGCATCGTTGCGCGTAACCGATGTGCTGTTTCTCACCTGCCCGACTTCCACGATGCGTCCCAAATCATCATAAACGGTATAGCTGTATTTTTTTCCCTGTCTTTGTTTCCCGTCTTGACTCAATACAGGACGCGACAGAATATCGTAATACACGTACGATACGCTGTCATAATCCGGTTGATAGCTTTGTATTACCTGATTCAGGGTGTTGTAACGGTAATTGGTGACCATAGAATGATTTGGACGGACAAATCCCGACTGAAGTGTGTCGTAGCGGGCAACATTGTTCCGATATGCGGCTACAGCATCTAAAGTAGTTTGGTTGTCAATGACATGAACACCTTCAGGTGGAACTGTTTTTATAAGATTGTCCGCCTGGTCATAATAATACAAGGTGTAAAGGAACTCTATTGATGAGTTCCTCACAGTTAACCCTTCAGTGAGATTGTCCATGCAGTGCGATGCATATTGTGTCCGATGGGTTGCCACGAGACTGTCCAAAGCGTGATAGAACGAGATGGTGTCTTGTGCTGCGGCTGCAAGGATGGCTTGCTGATGACAGAGGACACTGTCCGGCAGGTCTGGATAGCAACGGAATTGTTCCGGAAAATGGTTTGAGTAGAGCGTGGTTGTATCGTCAATGCCATCCAGCATGTTGTCGTATCTTGTCCAGATGCAAAAATGGTTCCATTGCCCAACGTCGTTTTCATCCGCTGTGATACCTTCTAAAGCCAAGCTGTCCGCTATATGTGAAGGTTCGTCCCAAAATGTCAGCCCGTAGGTGTGCAACACATTCTGATAGTTGTCGCAACCGCAATCAACATACATATTTTGAGGACGAGGGTAGATGACACGAGGATAGTTGTCGTTGTCGAGAAAACAGCTGTTCAGCAAAAGTTGTGCGAGGGAATCCAAATCTATTCTTTGCGTGATACTGAAATCACGGTGGACACGTGATGAGTCACAGCTCTCTATACACCAGCCGACCAATTTTTGTCGGAAAGACAACTTTTTGGTACTGTCGGAGATAAATTCCGGACAGTGTGTGATGAAATAGTCGTCAAGTTCGTCCATCCATGAGTTTGCGTAGGTCTCACAATCCTCACAGCAGTTTTGGTAAACAACATGTAGTGAGTTGTCAGATGCCTCTTGAAGATTCTCCAAATCCATGCCGTAAACAGGGTTGCAGAGGAAACGGATTTGGAAACCGCCCGTCTCAAAATCCGCGCAACGCCCGACTGTCAGCGGCATCGCCTGACAGTCACTATTGGCGGCGAGGTAGTATTGGCAAGCAGGAATAGAACATGTGCCAAAATAGTCGATCCACCAATCGCTTTGTCCCCATTTGAAATCGTGTTCGTAACAACAACTGTCCACACTTCCAAACCCTTCAATAGTACAGCTAAGGAGGCACCCCGGCAACACTGTCCTTCGTATTTCGTCTTTCAAATAGGTGTAGATGCTTTTAAACAACAGCCATCTGGCATCGCTGTCAGAACAATGATAATTCTCTGCCCATTGTCCGACAATGTTCTTTTGAAAATCAACCATCATATTTTCTATCTCTTCACTATATTCAATATGCTGTCCTTCGGCAATTCCTGCAGGGTCGAACAACAGCCACCAAAGGCTCACATAGTGGTCCTCCCAAGAAAGATAGGAGAAGAGTCTTTCGACCATACTATTGTACATCTCATCGAAATTCTCTTTGCAACAAGCTGTCTTTTCGTTGAAAAAAGGATCATTCTTAACAGCTTTAAATGGTTGGTACCCCGTTCCAATAGAACTTTGAATTTCAATTTCTGTATTGACATCCATTCCTAAGGGGTTTAGCAACCCCAATTCCAATGCAGATTCGTACGTATAAGTGTTCATGAACACACTGTCGTAATAATGTTGTGCTTCGGAGTCCCCACAATCACATAAAGCCTGATACAGATGGTATTCGGGGTGGTATTTGAGCATAACTTCGGCATATTCGGGCTTCCAATGGTCACGCATATACTCCCAAAGGGTGTCCTTATAGGTGACGCATCCAGCATCTGTCATGATATTTTGAAAGAAAACAGAATCTTCCTTAAACCTCCATGCACATATCGTATTTAAGAATCTGTTTGGTTTGGTTTCACAGTAACAGTTGGTATCGCTGGGACAGCAAGTGCGGATGTTGTCAAAATACTGTCCGCCAGGACTCATGTCGGCCAACATTGCCGCCCGCTTCGCCTCACACTCGGTGTTGAAACTTTGTGGTGGATTTTCACATTCTGCCAATGTCTGGACATACGTTGGGTTTGTCGGGTCAGGCTTTTTTATGTCGGCTACTTCCATGGCGTATTCCTCACAGGGTGTGTAGCAGGGCATGGTGTCGGCTTTCGTAAAAGGAACGCATCGCCGCTGTCTTTCCCGATATTCGTCAAAAGTTACTTCCGCGATGTCATCATCGTTGATGAAAGTCACACTTTTATAAAGTTGATAACTCCCGGGCTCAAGACGCACATTGTGTGTCAACGTTGTGCCAGAAGAAACAATAAGCGAGTCTTTGAAAATGTAGCTTAGCGTGTCAGGATTCCAAAGACTGAACACAACAGCATATCGGCAATCCATGCATCCAGTATTTTCGTGACATGTATCACAGAGAGCACCTGGAGGAAGAACCTTATAGTCAAAAGAATAAAGAGACGATTCGCCAACAACGATGTTCTGGACATACTGGCGGCTGTTATCATCAAAGACAATTGTGTTGTACAAGTCGTGGGCGGTTGGAGTACTGTCAACAGACAGCAACAGGGATGTGTCAGCGGATGGGACGATGGCGGAGGCGATGAGGCGTTCTTTCATGTCATAGTAGGACACCGACACCTCACCGTTGGCATCAACGGCCAACACTTTCTGGTAATGGGAAGCATCTCCTACCTCGTTGCCGAAGAGACGGTCAAGTTCCGCCTGGGAAGGATTGCCGTAAAAGTATCTGGTTTCACGTCCGCTGCCCATTTTAAAGGTGCTTCCAACGGTGCTTTGAGAATGAATCCTGTCGGTTCCGTCGTTTAGGTATCGCACATGGGTGTAAGTATATCCGCTGTCCCACGGTGTTTGGTTGACATTTGGCCAGTGCGGATGGTTTGCAAAAGGGTTGTTTGACGAATAATACAACGCACTGCCTGCATTTGCCGGAAACATCTGGTTATGGGAAAGTGTAATGTCATAGTCGTATTGTGATTTTGGGAAATACCCGTTGAATTGCCCGACAGCTGTGCTGTTGGTACCATAGTACCGGATTCCTCTGCTTGGAGTCGGAGTGGGGAGGGCTTGTAGGGCCTGTCGCCCGACATGATCATAGAATGTCTCACCCACTACCGCAATACTGTCTGTGTTCAGTACCGTGACTTCTTGTCGGTTGCGGAGACTTCCGTCGTAGAATGTAATCACCTCCTTCCGTTTGCCTTCTTCAGCATATACTGCGGTGTATTGCCAAGTAAGACTGTCCTCCAAACCCGCAAAGTCATAGCGGCAGATGTGATTGGAATCTGGGATGACGATGCCCGAAGAGGTGGCGAAACTCCATGGCCCGAAGACAGGATAATACCCACCATTGTAGTAGTGGGTGCCCCGGCCACGTACCCTGCATAAGATATTCCCTTTGGGGTATGCCAGCGGAATCTTATAATAGTTGTTGGAAGTAGTAAGCCGCGTTGCATTGGCAAAATCGTACGAAACGTTATTGGACATCATGGGATTGTCCACAAACAGCCACTCCAAATCATATTCGTCTGCACCGTCAAGATAGCCCCAAGTGAGCAGGAGTTCATTGGTGCCTCCCAAGTATTTCCGCCTCACGTCAAAAGGGGTACCGACCGAGTCTGTTTTTGTAAATCGAGGGTAGCATAGTTGCAGCTCAAAGACAATGTCCTCCGTGATGTTGGTTGGAGCGGAAGTTATTCTCAAGGAAGCGGCTTTATAGTTTTGGTATTCGTTTATGTCCAAGTCACGGTACGGAGAGTTTTGACGGTAACCTACGGTTAAGGTGTCGGTCAAGGTGATTGATGGAATATTGTCACCTGTCAAGGTGATGTTGTAAACGACAGAGAAGTTCTCGTTATTGGAGTGTTCTACATAGCGGTCTTCAGCAAGGTACAGTCGTACTCTCACAAACGGATTGGAAACGTTCCAATTTGTCCGAATATATTGTTGTGCATTGACGACCAGCGAAGCGTCATACTGAATATCCGATCCACGCAGACACTTGCTGTAGGTCTCATTCGATGCTTTTGAACTCATCAGCAGTCCAAACAATATCAGGAAACATGTTGACAACTTTTTCATAATCAACTGTTTTTGTTGGACACTTGGACTAACCTTGGCATAGAATGAACACATCGGAAGCGAAGGAAGCTTCTCTCCCCTTTGCTGTCCCATACTTCAAGGTAGTAATCATCAGGATAATCATGTGAGAAGCTGTCGTAATAAGAGCATAATCCGACAGGAAAACTGAGCCAGTTCTCGCCCGTCCGAATGGTCGGGGAAGTCATTGTATATCCGGCAGGTTCCACGACGAGTCCATCATCATCGGTTCGAAGGACGATGTTCCTGTGAGAGTCATAAATGCAAAACCGCAACTTTTGGTCCGCATTCACCTCGTATGGTTCGGTGTAATGTATGCGTAGCACCCTGTCGTATGCGATATGATAGCTTCCGTCTGTTTTTTCTTTGGTGTACATCCACACATTCTCAGGTGGGTGAATTTCGTAGCCAGACGAATTCATATCCCCTATAATGAAATGGGTTTTCAGAAGTGTCTTTCCATCGGAGTTTCTAATCTGCCAAGCGTATTCACCAAACGCTAAAGGAGTCGCGTCGCATGGATACTGGACATAGTAGCTTTCAATATCTTTCTCCTGCACTATTGGTTTGTTATCCGACAAAGCCTCCTCCACTGTCTGACCTTTGTTGACTGCAACCAACACAAATGACAGGCTGGATTTCGCCGACCACTTTTCCGGCCATAAAAAAGTGAAAAAGGCGTCAGGGTCAAAAGTCACAGTTATGCCGTCTCCCGGGAAATAAGAGGGTGTTTTGGACACACTCACACCTCCTTGCCCGTCACAAGGATTGGTTGCCTTGGAGACAAGTCCAAACAACAGCAACAAATTGATTGTCAAAAAAGTTATTTTATTCATACGGCTTGGTTTCTATGGATTTTGGGATTGTGATAGGTTGGTTTTAATATGCTGACGCGTGGTTTTTACCGTCATAATTCCTCTTTCGGTCTCCTTTTTTATTTGGACCAAGGTCCCTTCTTCGTCATAATTGTAGTATGTGGCATAATGGTTCTCATCCAGTTCCGCCAACAATCTGTAATTCTGAGGACTATACACGTATGTCTTACAAATTGCATCGGCGGGTGTAATTCGGATGTCATCCACATAGAAGATTCCTCCTGAAACAGGTTGCATTTCAAGCGTGTTACTGCCGTCGAAAACGAATTCTTTCTCGATCCGCTGCCAGCATTCCACTTTCGGTTCTTTGACAACACCTACCGTCGTATTGCCGTATGTGAAATTGTAATCATCGCCCAAGTTGCCTAAGGTGGGGCAGTCGGGTTTGCGCACCCAGCAGGAGAACAAATACTTCTTACCAGCTTGCAGATTCAGATTAGAACGCTCTTTGTCCAAATAAACTTTCAGATTCCGAGTCCGCAACGAATGTCTGCCCGTGTGTGCGAAATCGATAGAGATTGCTGTATTGTCAGATGTTGCGCAAGCGATATGCCCTCTTTTGCCTCCGATGGGAATATTCGTTGAATCGTTTTCGAAGCTGTCGAACCCGATTTCATTATAGCGGGCATTCTTTACTACAGCCGTCACCAGGGAGTTTTTGTAACCATACAAAGCCGAGGAATAAATACCAAGAGGATCCACATTCTCAATTTCAAAATTGAAAGGGCTGTATTTGGTGATTTCTGTAGTCCATGTCCATGGTTTCTGCATATTAGATGAATTACCCCGCGCATAATCGAATGGCGAAAAGGAAGAAAATGTGCCGTCGTATGCAATATTGGTTTCATAAGAGCTGTGTGAACCCGTTTGATTCCTTTCTGTTACATACACATTTGCTCGAAGTCCTCTGTAGATGTTCGGAATACCCAAATATTCCTGACTGCTTGCCAAAGTCACATTAGCATCACCATAATCGTATGGCCATCCATTGGATTTGTACTCCATGGCAGATGCTTGCAACACTCCATCCATACATTCTGGGAAGACACCTTCGGGGTCGTTCCATTCAAAAGATGCAATCGGATGATCTTCAGAAGGTCTTTTATAAACCATAACATTGGAACCTTTTTTACGGAAGAGGCACTTGGACAGCGGTATATTGTCAGGCAGACTTACGGGTTTGCATAAGACATATTTGTAGTAGATCGGCAAATCCATCGAATCCATTTCACAAAATTTTAACCAATCATCACCCACAAAGAAATAAAGTTCCTCACTTGCTGGTTGATATACTATTCGCGCATATCTAATGTTGCCCTGACAGTCATGGAATGGGAAGCATTCCTTCTCTTGCGCGTTAAAATCGTCCATGACAGGCAACCGACGATTAGAAAGAGAGGAAGGATTCTGTAGAGATGCAATAGTCGCAGCTATTTCATTCAAGCGGTTTGCATTCCGGGATCGGCATATTTCCTTGTTGGAAAGGTTAGTCGATGTGTCACCAACATTAGTCCAGCATTGTGCATAAGAGCCAGATACTGAATTTATTCGGTAATCTTGTCCTGTTGCACCAACCATGTCGTATTGGGAGAAAACAGGCTGTTTGTTTGGTATGGACGTGTTCCCATAAAAGACTGCTCGATAATTGTCGGCAGCGCTGCCCATGTTGGGGTAATACCAATAGGCGGGCATGTTGTAATGATAGACAGGTTGTTCGAACTCATTGGTCACGGTGGTCAACAAAGGCTGTCCCGTATAGGGGTCGTATTGCAGGTTAGTAGTGGTGATGACTGAACCGTTGTTGTAGGCTTTGGTTGACTCCAGAATCCCCGTCCTATATATGACTTTCGTGGTCACCACGGACTTCACATCCTCTTCAAAGCAGTCGAAGGAGGGGAACGCCGACACACCTGCGATGGGTGGGGTTACATTACCCAACATGAACTGGGCATTCGCTCCTCCGCCAATGCTTTTGGAATGGTTTCGCCGCTGGTCAATAACAAAATCATACGTCTGACCCATTATCTTTGTTTCCGTTTTTCCGTCATCAAGCAGTACCTCAACTCGGTTGTCAAGTTTTTGCACTTCGTTTTCCATTTTGGTTCTGTAATGATACTCCACACGCGAGGTATAACCGGCCTGCTCAACATTGGCAATCAAAGAATCGTTTACCGAACCCTTCACAAAAGGACAGGTGCTGATGGCTTTTTGTTTCCCATGCATGTCATTCAATTCTATTTGATAACCTTGGGAATAGCAAGATGAACTGCTTTGTTTGAATCCTGCAGTGATTAATGCGAACACATTCGGCACCGGATCAACCTCGCATTGCAAGTCAGTTTGTGAAACATGGATAGGGAAGTCCTTCGCTGTGTAGAACTCAAAACGTTGTATGCCTGCGGTCGATAGAGTTACATTCTCAGGTGTGTAGGTTTTTACAATCACTTGGCTGTATCCGACATTGGCTGCTGGGAAGTAGGATTCGCCGTATGGCTCTTCGCTGTATATTTCGTCTTCAATGAAGAACAGACCTTTCACCTCGTCATAAACGGGATACCGCATTGCATTTTCTTCTGCCCCGACCGTTGGCTCATACTCAGCAACACCACTGCTAATCAGTTTGCCGTTTTCTATTGTTCTATAGAAGTATTCCTGTTTGTAAGCGCTGCTGTCTGATTTTATCCAATTGTCGTGCAAGGTGATAGATTTCACCCTGCTGCCACCGCCGTATTTGATTTTGTTTGGCACATTCAGCCGTACGTATGAAGGCATATCCTTTTTCCCGATATTCAAATGTTTGTAGTCATTGTTGCTTGAACAATGGCGGTAAAATGCATCATTCCCTTGCATGGCTTTCACCTTGTCTATGATTCCACCGGAAACCAATGCCCTGTAAAATTCGGCGGCATCACCGCTGTCTTCCATCGCATCCGCCCCATCAAACATCA
Organism: uncultured Bacteroidales bacterium; assembly: GCA_946186495.1. Classification (GTDB taxonomy): domain Bacteria; phylum Bacteroidota; class Bacteroidia; order Bacteroidales; family WCHB1-69; genus F23-D06. The sequence continues at coordinate 7,071 of CAMHNQ010000065.1, read as the reverse complement.
GGTCGGGACGGTTGTTTTTCAAATATTGTAAGGCAAAGAAATACACGGGATGGATATCGTATGCAGGGAACGCCTCCACCTCGATTTTTCCAATCTCGTCAGTCCAATTGGTTGCTGATTTCACTTTAGCATAACCTTGAATATAGTCTGGTGCTTTAATGTTATCATAACTCACCGCAATCTTAAAGAACATAAGATTGTGCTTGAACTCAGCCACATAATCGGAAGCGTTAGTGTTGGTGCGTTTTTTGAAATAGATGTAGTATTTCCCGTTTTCTTTCCGGAAAGAAGTGAGCGGGTCCACTTCAGCCATATACGTCGCTTGTCGGTCCTGTACGTATGCATAGTCATCGCTCTCATATTCGATGGTGATGTGGCCTCCTTCCGGCAAATCAATATCGGTCAATAGCCATGCACTTGTCCATTTATTTGCAGAATCCGAATTTTGGGTCACGTAATGTTCAAAGTAGTTGGCATCGCCTTTGTAATTGCCCCATCTATCCATTTTCTCGGGAGCATAGCATGGGTTGTCGCCACAGTAATGGAAAACATACGGATTTTGCATTCCTTTGACGTTGTCAGCATACTTGAAGTAAAGCTTCTTCAACGTCAGTTTCCCTTGGGTGCTGTTTGTGCAGTTGGGGACACCCGGACAAAGAGAGTAGTCGTATTCAAACACGGCCGTCTTGATGGCTACTGTCGGGTCTTCCCTACTGAAAAGTTTGATACTGTCTAGTTTGTAAAGATGTTGTGATGCACTAGAGTAGCCTCCTTTTTCCTCGTTAGCGGGATTTGCCCCACGGGCATCTTCACGCAACGAGACATAGAACACAGCATAATGGGTTTTCGTGCTGATGGTGTCCACGTATGCAATCTCCTTTTCCCCATAATAATAACTGCCGAGGTCGTCGTTCATGTTCGAGCGGTCTCCCATGAAGTAGTTGGCTCCCTGATAGGGGAAACGCCAACAATAAGGGGTGTCGTGGGAACATTTCACATTGTAGTCCAGCTTTACCCAATAGCCCAAGTCGTCCGTTGAAGGACCGTCGCCGGTAAGGTCAACATAATCAGGAGATGTCACGGACGTGAGCAGGTAGGAATAAGAATAGGCTGGAGTGTTTGTGCTAGTGAACAACTTTTCTTTTCCAACTCTTTGATTGTAAGAGGTGTATGGATTGGCCAATATTCCATTGTAGTTACAAACTACAGTACTGTCCTTCCATAGCGTATCAGACGGAATGGAAAAAGAAACTTCTTTCTCCTTGAAATTGTACAAAGTTTTACCATACGTAAAACGTTCCCCATTGGTGTTCAAGATAGAGATTTGGGCAATATGATGCCCTTTTCTCTCCGGACCAGTACCGTTTGTATCGTATTCTATAGAAGTGGCTCGCAATGTGCGCATGTGCTGCTCGTGTCTAGAGATTATCCCGCTGGAAAGATTGTCATTGGTGTAATAGCGGTAATCTTTCCCGCCCCAAAAGGAGTTCTTTAGAGTTGGTTTAATTGTGAATCTTACGGCTTTTTCATTGCCGATGCCTGACATCAGGTTTAGATCAGCTGCGGTCTGCTCACCCTGCATTTTGAAATAGAATGGCTCATATAGTGTGGGATGAATGCTTCTTGGATTCTGAGTACTATACTGATTCTTATCCTTGAATGTAAGTTTGGCATCATAGTCCTCTAACTGCCAATCCCCAGAATAGGACTCTCCAGATGTAAAGGACAAATTTGTGCCCAGTTGGGTGCCGTTACCGAATGCCAGATCTACCCCCACATCGTTGGCGGTAGTGTTGTTGACAATCCGATTGTCGTAAAAATGTCCGTAATCTGAACGGTATGCCCTGAAAGTTCCGCCCTGCAGCTCTCCGGTTATGTGATACAAGTCGTTGGTCATGACCGGCAGTGGGAGATTCCGTGAATCATGATCCACGCAGATTTCTTTTTCTCTATTGAAATCTTGGAGAGTCTTATCATCAGCTTTGTCAGCATAGAGTATACCGCATGCAGGATTACGAATCGGCCCGACCGGTGTCGATTGGGAAACGACATTGCAATTGACAGAACCATAACCCTCTGCAAATCCTCCTGCACCGCCCACTTGAAAAGAGAGTCCCCAACTGTTGGATGTCATGGGCACACGTATGGGAGGCAAGGCGGCTGCAGTTGAGAATGACCGTCCAACACCACCGCAACCGACATGCATGGGATTTTCATTATTTTTTGATGATTCGTCATAATAATATGGGACACTTAGAGAAATCTGATTACCATACGTGTATGTACCGCTCTTGCTATTATATCCGTAATGGAAACCTCCTTTCAAGTATTTTCCGCCGTTCGAGGAAAACGAGGTTGTTATTCCATTCTCAGAATCTTGGTTAACGCTGAAGCCTATTTGACCTAATGCCTCATGAGTTTTGCACTTGTTGTTCCCGCGTTCTATTTCTGAAGTTCTCACATATGAAGCGGAAATTCCGAATCTGCGACTGAGAGATATTCCGTTATAAGTGTTGTAAATAAAGGAATTAGTCTGACTTACTCCCAATCCGAAATCATCACCATAGACCTCCCCACCGCCCGTAGGAGAAAAGAGGAATGTGTTGTTGTCGCGACGGTGATATACTTTCTCAATGATATCGTCTCGGAAATCATCGGGAACACCCCTCACTTGACGGTTGATGGCACCTGGGTTAAGATTCCAACCGAGACCGACCCATGAAGCCTCTTGCTCCATACCCACGCTTGAGGTGTAATTCAGGTTAATCGGGAACCCACCATTAGGTCCAGGCACGGTCATAATCGGAATGGTATAGTGAAAATCCCCGCTGAACAGATCCACCATATTGTCTGTGCTTGTAGGAGTAAATCCAGCCATCTCTGGTTGACTGGGGCCACCTGTGATGGCATACAGACCTATGGGGTCGATTATCTCCGTGAACATCAATATCACCAAAAAACAAGCGACTACTTTAGACCATTTGCTATTTCTAATGCGTTGTAACATAATGATTTATTGGATTGTAAAAGTGAGCTATACTACAGGTGCGTCATTATTACATGTCGATATCATACAAGTCGCACATTCCCTAATATTTTAAATTTGAACTTACTTCAATCTCTAAAGATTTGAATTTGTGCATAATAATGGCGGTTTTTCTTCCAGGGGATTACTCATACCTAATAATTGCTGTAGGCCGCTGTTTCGCTGAAGAACAGACCCGTGAATGTGAACTGCAGGGTGGTAGTGTCACGATAGACCATCTGCTCGGGGATGTTCAAGAAGATGCGCCTGCCTTTCTCGTCCGTGTAGTTCAGCGAGCGGTCTGGCATGAGGAAGAAGTCCTCCGAGGTCAGCCCAAAGGTGTCCGTGGTGGTGGCGGTGATGTCAGCATCAACCATGCCAAGGGTTACTTGAGCCATCGCATTACAGTAGTTTCCGTGCCCAATACAATTGCGGTGAATGAATTTCCCTTCGTGAAGGATGCACCCAGGACAATTCTTACCATCGTGTCCCGCACGTAGGGAAAGCAAATAAGTGTTGGTCGCTTTGCCATCGGTCGGATAGCTGATCATGTAATTCGATGAATGTTGTCGTGGAATATCTGCCTTTTGACAGGAGTAAACGATAAGTGACGTAATGATGAAAACCGTCCCTAATACGACATTGAAATGTGATTTGTTTCTTTTTTGTTCCATATTGCATTGTTATTTGTTTTGCAAACATACAAATTCTTTGCATAATGTTTCTTTTAGTCATAGTGAATCACAAATAATTATGACTTTCTAATGCCATTCAAAAAAATATTTGACAATATAAAAACATTACCGTTATCTTTATATGATTGATTTAAATCGCTATTAATCAGTTTTTCTGTTAATGGCAAAAGGGTGCTGGCATATTGTCAAAAGTAATCATGTGACAAGATATAATAAAAATGACCAAAAGCCATCTCTATTCATCTTTTTGAAAAAAACAAACTTTCAAGCACAACAAAAAAAATGTACTTTTGCCGAAAAGTTACAGATGACAGTCAATTCACAAAACGCTCTCAAAATAGTTCTGCATGTTGCCTTTTGCGTTCTTACAGTTGTCCTTTTCGGGACATTCTGCAAGCTGCGCACAGCGACCGCCTGGCACCCTTATAAAGAATATCTTTCCGGGGTTGTCGTTTTAGGGATGATGTATTTAAACGTTTATGTGCTTTTCCCTGTGTTTTTCAAAACCGGCAGGATTCAGCAGTATTTGCTGACCGGTATCTTAACGGTACTTGCGGCATGCATCATCGAAATGATAATGGTGTCCAAAGATGTTATTCACATTTTACAGCTTCAATTTGCCGAACACGAGGTGCACGATTTTTTCCTGACAGATTGTTTCTATGTGCTTCTGCGCGATATGGCTCTCTTCTTTGCTTCGTTTTCCGTTTCGGCTCTGCCGTACTACGCTGCCATGAACCATGACAAAGAGTTGTCCTTGGTTCGGGAGTTGCAGCTATTGGACGCCAAAAAAGACGACAAGGAGAAATCAGACATTCGAATCAAAATACCAAGGGTGGCGTATATTTGCCAAAAGCAAAATTACACGTACATTTACCTCACGAATGGGGAGCATGTGATTCGTTATGGATCTCTGAAACAGTTGAAAGGTCTTTTGGATGACAACAGCTATGTCCAGCTCTCAAGCAAGATCCTGGCGATGTGCAAGAATATCCTACACTATGACGCGGCTGGCGTTGTGGTGAAAATTGCCCCTAAAGGTGTGCTGTTATGCTACTCTCATCAATATCGGGATAAAGCGATGGGTGAACTTTTCAGAAAAACGAATCTTGACCCAAATGAAAACACTTCTGAAAAACAAACACGGCAGCAACCCGCCTACCGTCGCCGACGAAGGGAAAAATCTGAAAAACTGATTTTTGATTTTATCTCCGAACACCCTGGCTGTTCGGCCTCGGATATAAAAAAGAACCGAAGTCTTTCCCAAACCTCCGTAAATCGCATCATCAAACAACTCAAGGACGAAGGCCGCATCGAACATGTAGGCGGCAGGAGGAATGGCGGGTATCGTGCGGTTGAAGCTACACAAAAAAGAGAGACGGCAGAAACCGACCGACAAGAGAATGCGATTGAAAAGGAAACAGTTCAATAAAGGAAGTATCTATGCGCAAAAAATTTGAAGATCACCTACGCAAAAAGAATCTTGCAAATAATACGATCCGATCGTATTCGACAGCAGTGGAACGCTACAATTCGTTTTACGACTCTGTCAACAAAGCTAATTTGTTGAATTTCAAAGATCATTGTGAAACGCATTACAAGCCATCTTCAGCCAACATTCATATCAACGCATTGAACCACTATCTGGACTTTATCGGCAAAGGGAACCTGAAATTGAAGCTGGTGAGAACTCAGCAAAAACATTACTTGGAGAATGTCATCAGCCAGGAAGACTATCAATATTTCAAAAACAAGTTGAGATCAAATGGGCAGATGAAGTGGTATTTCACTGTATGGTTTCTGGCTGCCACGGGAGCGCGAATCAGCGAAGCGTTGCAGGTTAAAGTCGAACATTTGAAGGCGGGTTACATTGACCTGCGGTCTAAAGGAGGGAAAATCCGTCGAATCTACATCCCACGGAAACTGGCAGACTCTGCTTTGGATTGGTTGGGGGCACAGCAGATTGAAACCGGTTTCATTTTCTTGAATCGGTTTGGTCGTCAAATCACAAGAGAGGGTGTGTGCAAAGGATTGCGTAAATACGCTGTTTTATATGGGATATCTCCCGAAGTGGTCTATCCCCACTCGTTCAGGCACAGGTTTGCCAAAAATTTTTTGGACAAATACAAAGATATAGCATTGTTGGCTGATTTAATGGGCCATGAGAGCATTGAAACAACACGCATATATCTACGAATGACTGCGGGAGAGCAGTATTCAATCGTAAACAAAGTGGTGACATGGTGATCGAAAAAAATGTATCTTTGCATTGTTGAAGAAAAGCAGCGGACACTAATGGTATAGTTTCAAAATAATATACACTAAGAGATAACGATTTATGCAAAACACTGGTTTTCATAGCTTTAACAAAAGTTCCTATATGGGGGGTTACCGGTACTTCTTCAACGGGCAGGAGGGGGATGATGAGGTGCTTGGAGATGGGGCGAGTTTCAGCGCAGAATTTTGGCAGTACGACAGCCGGTTGGGCAGGAGGTGGAATGCGGACCCTGTGTTCAAGGAGTATGAAAGTCCGTATGCGTGCTTCGCGGGGAACCCGGTGTGGTTTGCGGATCCGACAGGAAAGGATGGACGCGTTACTTATACTGAGACTGAAAATGGAGGAGACATTGTTGTTGAAACAAAATTCTTCGTTTATGGCAAAGGTGCAGAGATTGCTGTAGAAAACGCGAACAAACAGTTTGCTAAGTTAAACACATCCACTTCTGTTGTGATTGATGGAAAGACATACAATATCAGGCTGAATATCACATGGGAGGTTCGTCAAGATCTTGCAGACATGGACATTGAGAATATGGATTATGCCGATCTTCAATCAATAGAAGGGTATCAGGAAGGGGACAATTTCCTAAAAGTAGGGGTTCCCGTAGGAGGAGGAAGAACTGGTTTCCTCGGTGAAGGATACAAGGGCGGAAATACAGGTTATTCTTTGGTAACATCCGCAGATGCGGTACTCCATGAATCTTTCCACAATCTGGGATTTAAAGATACGTATTATCAAAAAGGATTCGAACGCGACGTAATGTCAAGTGGAGCACTTGCGGGACAAGAAATCAATCAAATTCATTACGAGGCTTTGATTCCTATTATTTTGCAAAACTATAATTACATCAAAGAACGTGTCATTGCCAATCAGACGTTGGGGACTAACTGGCCTGTCCATAAATTGGGACTGGACATTAACAATCCGAAACAGTTTCATATTTTGCTACGAGGTATCTATCTGGATTATTAAAACCATGAGACTGACTACGTTAATTTTATATTTGCTGTTACCCATATTCTGTATTGGGCAAAGCATTGCTGAACAAAAGTTCTGCTTCTGCTTTTTTG
>CAMHNQ010000064.1 GCA_946186495.1 uncultured Bacteroidales bacterium | reverse complement strand
AGGCACGAACCCGAACTACAACCACACGGCCACCGCGACGGCGAAACTGGTCATCTCCAAACGCCCCGTGACCTTCACAGGCAAGAGCGAGACCCGGACCTACACCGGCTCCACCATCACCATCAACACAGTTGAAGTGAACCCGACGACGACAATCTCCGGCCTCGTCAGCGGACACACCCACAACGTGACATTCAGCGCAAGCGGCACCGAAGTCGGCAGCTACCCCGGCACCATCACTGCTGCAGGGAATGTTTTAATCAATATCGGCGAGACGAACGTCACCGGCAACTACGACATCACCGTGAACAACGGCACGCTGACCGTCTCGCAGACAGACGGCACCTTCGACATCGCCCTCGGAAATGACACGCTCGTGTACGACGCACAGCCGCACGCGAACGCGAAAACCGCCACCAGCACGGCCACGACCGGCACCACGACCTTCTCCTACAGCTTCGAGGAGAACGGCACCTACGCCACCGACCTCGCTACACTGACGAAGACCGACGCGGGCGAGTACAACCTCTTTGTGAAAGGCACGAACCCGAACTACAACCACACGGCCACCGCGACGGCGAAACTGGTCATCACCCCGCGCCCGATTACCGTCGCCGCGTCCGACACCACCGTGAACTTCAACGGACTCCTGCAACACGGCAGCAACCGCTACACTTTCAGCGGGCTGGTAGAGGGCCACTCCGCCACCATCGGCTACACGCCGGCTTCCGGCACCGACATCTCCCCCACCCCATACGACAACGGTTCGTTCGACGCCGGCACCATACGGGTGATGAACGGCGGCACTGAGGTCACCAGCAACTACGTGCTGACGGCCTTGACTCCGGGCAAGCTGACCGTGAAGACGCCGCCGCTGGAGGTGAAGGCCGACACGCTCGGCAAGACTTACGACGGTCTGCCCCTCACCGCGACCTACACGCACGCGCCCGCTGACGCCCAGCCTTCCTTCCGCTTCAAGGTCAAGATCGGCGACACCTGGGGCGACTACACCACCGTCACCCCGGCCATCACCACGGTCGGCTCCATCACCTACTTAGTGGAGGCCACCGCCAACAGCTACACGGTAAGCGACACCGCCACACTGACCGTCACCCCGTGTCCCATCACCATCCGGGCCGACAACAAGACGAAAACCTACGGCGACACCGACCCTGTCTTGACCGCGACCGTCATCGGCCAGCCTGAGCACGGCGTGCCTCCCTACTTCGATGTGGCCCGCGAGGCCGGCCAGAACGTGGGCGAGTACCGCATCGCCGTCTCGCGCGGCTCCCAGGCTCCGGCCATCTCGAACTATGCGGTGACCCTCTATGACGGTGTCTTCACCATCAACAAACGCCCCGTGACCGTCGCGGTGGCCGACAGCACTGTCGAGTATACCGGCGGCATACACTATGGACACACCCAGTACATGTTTTCCAACGTGGTGAGCGGGCAGACGGCCTCCATCACCTACACCCCCGCCTCCGGCACCACCGTGGGCGAATATACAGGCCAGTACGTCGAAAGCTCTTTCTCGGTGGTGAACGGCACGGACGTAACCCCCAACTACGAGCTGACAGCCATGGTCCCTGGCCGATTGAACATCACAGGGCGTGCCGACAAGTACGAGATCACCGTGACGGCGAAGAGCGACACCGACAACGTCTATGACGGCCAAACCAAGAGTGTGTCGGGCTTCAACACCCTGGTGTTCCAGGCGGGAGGCCATGCCTTCACCGTGAGCGGCCTGACGACAGGAAGCCCGAGTGCCAAGGACGCCGGCTCCTACCCGAACACCGTCAGCGGCACCCCCGTGGTGACCGATGCGCACGGCAACATCGTAACCTCGCAGTTTGTCGTGCACACCGAAGACGGCCTGTTGAGAATCGACCCGCGTCACGTCATTCTGGAAAGTGAGGACGGCGAGAAAATCTATGACGGCAATCCGCTGACCCGGAAGCTGCCGACCGACATCGCCGTGACGGGCGACGGCTTCGTGGACGGTGAGGGAGCCACCTACCAAATCTCGGGAGCACAGACCTTGGTGGGCACAAGCCCCAACACCTTCACCTACACCCTGAACAACGGTACCTTAGCTTCCAACTACACTGTCGAAACTGTCTTCGGAACGCTGAAGGTGACCCCTAACAACTTCCCGCTCTCCATCCTGTCGGTCAGCGACCACTGGCTCTACGACGGGGAACTGCACAAACATGAAGAATATGTGGTGCGCTTCCACAACGAGATCATCGACTCCCTCCCGGGCAGCGACGGCAACGTCTTCGTCCTTCCCACGAACGACACGCTGACCATCACTCCCACGTTCCACGGCATCACCCACGTATCGCAGAACACCGACAGCAACAACACGTTCACCTACTCCCTGCAGCACAACGACCAATATACGGGCAAACGCGACACGCTTTACGGTACGCTGGCCATCTGGCCCGCTAACGTCTATGTGCTCATCTACGGAAATGCGGAAGCCGTGACCTATGACGGCCTTGAACACACCGTCACCGGCTACCATGTGGATACCATCAGCAAGCCCTTGTACAATATCAACGACTTCACCTTCAACGGAAGCCCGGCAGACACAATCGTCAGGAGGACCGAATCAGGTGTGGTTCAGATGAACATTGACGCCAGCAAGTTTGTGAACCACAACCCGGACTTCACCCCGAACTTCCGCGTGCATCCTGGTGCACTCTACGTGGTGCCTATAAATGATGTGGGGGTCATCGTGAGAGGCAACCACCGCGTGAACAACTACGACGGCTCTGAACATGTCACCCATGGATACACCATGGTCAGCACTAACAATCCGCTTTATCAAGAGAGTTTCATACGGTTTACGGGAACCCCCGCTGACTCTACAGCGGCAAGAACGACGCAGGGCACCACCCGAATGGGGTTGACTGAAGAAATGTTCACCAACGACAACCCAAACTTCGATAATGTGAGATTCTCCCTCCAGGCTGACGGCGCCCAGACCATCAGCGCCTCCAACGTGACAGTCATGATCACCGGACACCATGCCTCCAACCAGTACGACGGCCTCGAACACAGCGTGAGCGGTTATGACGTGTTCATCTCGAATTCGCTATACACGGCCGACAAGTTCAGTTATACTGGTGACTCTACCGCCACGCGGAGAAACGAGGGCACCACCTGGATGGGACTCAACGAGACTGATTTTGTGAACAACGACACGAACTTCAGCGTGGTGTTCTACGTGGCGGACGGCTATCAGGACATCAACCTGAACCACACCGCCCTGACCCTGACCTGTCCGGGTGGCGACTCCACGGCGAAAGTTTATGACGGCACCCCGCTGACGGCGCGGGCTACGGCAACGAGCACCATCGCCGGCGACGAGTTCCTGATCGAGTACAAGACCCCCGACAGCGACTGGTCCATCACCCCACCCTCCATCACCGACCACGGCCTCTTGGAGGTGGAGGTGCGCTGCACAAACCCGAACTACCACATCCAGACCTGCTCCTACGCCCTTAGCATACACAAACGTTCTGTCGTGCTTGTCTCCGCAGACTCCACACGGATGTACAACGGCGCTCCTCTGACTCGCGACAGTGTGCGTGTCGAGGGACTCGGTTTCGCGGCCGGCGAGGGAGCCACCTGCCAAATCTCGGGGACACAGACCTTGGTGGGGGCAAGTCCCAACACCTTCACCTACACGCTGAACGACGGGACCTCAGCTGCCAACTACACTGTCGAAACCGTTTACGGTACACTAACGGTGACAAACCGTCCCGACGCGGAGCGGTACGTGCTCCCCGTGGTCTCCAAGTCCGGCCAGCATGTGTATGACGGTCTGAAGCACACCGTCTCCGGTTTTGACACGCTTATCTTCACTACCAGCGACGGTTATGAATACAGCGTGGAGAACCTGACGGCTCAAGTATCGGCCTTCGACGCGGGTGTCTTCCTGAACGCAATCAATGGCGAAGCGGTGGTCCGTGACGCCAACGGCAACGACGTGACGGCGCAGTTCAGTATTGAGCGCCATGAGGGCCAGTTAGTCATCACCCGACGTCCGGTCACCATCACCATCCCTGAGCTACACAACTCCAAGATGTACGACGGAGAACCCCTTAAGGTGGGCTACCAGAACATCCTCATAGACAATCTGGCCGCTCGTGACACGCTCACCGCCGGATACATCGTCACGGAGGGTTACACCGTGGGCGACTACGTGTGTGAGGAAGGCAACTTCATGGTCGGCACTGAAGGGGTGGCAGGCAAGCACGACTTCGGCATCACCCACGGCGCCACCGCCGAATACGCCGCCGGCAACAGCTTAGGCAACTACATCCCGCGATTCAACGTGACCCTCTCCATCACGGAACGTCCGCTCGAAATCACCGCCAACAGTGCGGAAAAAGTCTATGACGGGCTTCCGCTCTCCTTGACGGCCAATGACTTCATCATGACAGGCGGCACCACCCTTGCCACCGGCGACACGGTCATCGTCACCCGCGAAGGCCTCCAGACCTGCGTGGGCGAAATCGCCAACAGCATCACCTCGGTGAACGTGTACCACAAGTCCGACGGCGAGGACGTCACCGCCAGCTACGGCATCACGACGGTGAACGGCTTGCTCAAAGTGACCCCGGAAACCGACGGATTCGTTTGTCCGGAGCCCCTGCACATTATCCTGACGGAAGGCACTTCCGACACACTCGTCCCTGACGCGCAGCTCGGAACGGCTGTCCACAGTCTGGTAACGGCAGGCATGGCCTCGATGACCAACGACCTTGCCGACCTCAACTCGCTGACCGTCGGCACGCACATTGTCACATGGACGCTCTATGACGGCTGCGACTCGGCGATGACCACCTGCGAGCAGACGGTGGTGGTCGACTACTCGCCATGCGAGGGGGTTACCTACCACAACCACTTCTACGACGCCAAGCGTATAGGCTACCAATGCTGGATGACCGAGAACCTTCAGACCTCGCGCAACAGCAGCGACACGGAGATCGCCGACTACCACGCATATAAGGACAATGCGGAGAATCTGCAGAAGTTCGGCTACCTCTACTCCTGGTACTCGGCCATGAATGTCACAGAGAACGACGACACGACCATGCCGGTGGAGAGTCTCGGCGACAATGGCCGTCCCTACGTGCAGGGCATCTGTCCTGACGGCTGGGCTGTGGGCAACGCTGAGGACTTCGGTGACCTCTTCAGCCACATCGGCGACGTCACCCTGCTGAAGGATGCCGGCGAAGGCTACTGGATACCCAACAGCGGCGGCGTCACGCCCAACAGCGGCTTCAACGCACGCGCCAACGGCTGGTTCAACAGCTCCGTGCAACGATACGAGTACCTGCTCACAGGCAGCTACTTCTGGATGCCGGAAAGTGACTCCAGTGCAGAAGCCTACAACAGCGCGGCCATCGAATACCATTGCGGCGACGGCCTCTTCCAACGACACCCGAAAGCCGACCGGCAGGGTGTGAGGTGCATCCGAAAAGTCGCACCATAAGCCATAACGACAAAGCGGGGACCCACCCATGTGGATCCCCGCTTTTATTTTATCAAAACGGATTGGGGAAAGAGGCCTTACCTGTCCTTGAACGAGAAGATGGAACTTTCGAACTTCTCTTGGGCGTAGGCCTTGTCCACCACTATCTTGCGCTTGCTCATGCTCGGGAACTCGAACATGGCATCGGTCATGATCTTCTCCACGATGGCCCGGAGCCCGCGCGCACCCAACTGCAGCTCCACCGCCTTGTCAACGATGTAGTCCAGACAGTCATCCGTGAAAGAAAGCGCGATGCCATCCATCCTGAACAGCGCGACATACTGCTTCACGAGGGCGTTCTTCGGCTCGGTGAGGATGCGCTTCAGGGCCGTGCGGTCCAAGGCGGACAGCGAGGTGATGACCGGAAACCGGCCGCATAGCTCCGGAATCAGCCCGAACTCCTTCACATCTTGCGCACTGACATATTTCAGAGCCTCTTGCGGGGTGAAGCTGATATTCTTGGTGTTATAGCCGATGGCGTGCGTGTTCATGCGGTCGCAGATGATGTTCGACAGATTGTTGAAAGCACCGCTGCCGATGAAGAGAATGTTGCGCGTGTTGACCTGGATGAACTCCTGCTCGGGATGCTTGCGCCCTCCTTGCGGCGGGACGTTCACGAGGGAACCCTCCAAAAGCTTCAACAGCGACTGTTGCACGCCCTCGCCGGAGACATCGCGAGTGATGGAGGGATTCTCCGAACCCTTGCGCGCGATCTTGTCAATCTCGTCGATGAAGACGATGCCCCGCTCAGCACGTTTCACGTCATAGTCGGAAGCCTGGAGCAGGCGGGTGAGGATGCTCTCCACATCCTCCCCCACATAGCCGGCCTGCGTGAACACAGTGGCATCTGCTATGCAGAACGGGACATCCAGAAGAGTGGCTATCGTCTTGGCCAACAATGTTTTGCCTGTACCGGTATCCCCTATCAGCAAGACGTTGGACTTTTCGATGTCCACATCGGGGTCGGCCTTTCCCTCACCCTGCATCAGCCGTTTGTAGTGATTATAGACAGCCACCGAAAGCACTTTCTTGGCCTCTTCTTGCCCGATGACGTAATCATCCAGTTTTGCCTTGATCTCTTTCGGTTTCAGTAATTTAAGCCTGATATCGGCGATTGCCTTCTTCTCATTCTGCGCCTCGAAATCATGGTAGATGTCCATAGCCGCATGAAGGCAGTCGCTACATATCATCGCGCCAACACCGCCGATGATAAACTTGTCCACGGGGATCTCCCGGCCGCAGAAACTGCACGTTCTGTATGTACTTTGCTTTTTTGCCATTAACTTGTATTTTCGTCGTATTATTCTTCCTTAATAAAAAGAGTGTCACCCGTCCAGGTTCTAATTTCCAAGCTCCCAATCACAAAAAAACCGGCATCCGGTCATTTTCCGGACACCGGTCATCTCGAACTGCAGAAGCCGTGACTCCTCTACTTGTTAGTCTCGCGCCCGAGCACCTGGTCAATCATGCCGTACTCTTTGGCCTCGGCCGCCGTCATCCAATAGTCGCGGTCACTGTCTTTCCACACCTGGTCGTAGTCTTTGCCGGTATGGTAGGCGATAATCTCATAGAGTTCCTTTTTGATTTTCTGGATTTCGCGGGCCTCGATTTCGATATCCGAAGCCTGTCCCTGCGCACCGCCCATCGGCTGGTGGATCATGACGCGGGAATGCGGGAGAGCGAAGCGCTTGCCTTTGGCGCCGGCGCACATCAGCACGGCAGCCATGGAGGCGGCCATACCTGTGCAGATGGTGGAGACGTCAGGCTTGAGATACTGCATCGTGTCATAGATGCCCAATCCGGCATAGACCATGCCGCCGGGGCTGTTGACGTAGATCTGGATGTCGCGCTCGGAATCCTGGGATTCGAGGAACAGCAGTTGGGCTTGAATGATGTTGGCCACGTCGTCGTCAATCGGTACCCCCATAAAGATGATGCGGTCCTTCATCAAGCGGGAGAAGACATCCAGCTGGGTGATGTTCATCGGCCGTTCCTCAATGATGTAAGGGGTGATGTAGTTTCGCGTCATCGAGGTATAGCGGTCCATTTTAAGGCTGCTGATACCATGCTGTTTCAGCGCATAGTTTCTGAATTCATCTCTCATGACTTATTCCTCCTTCTTTGTTTTGGCGGACTTGGCTCTTGTTTTTTTGGGCTTTTCCTCGGCAGGAGCCTCTTCGGCTTTGGGTTCCTCAGCCTTGGCGGCCGTTTTGCGCTTTGTCGTCTTCTTGGGCTTCTCTTCAGCCTCGCCGTCCTTTTCGTCTTTCGGAGAGACCTGGTCGATGAAAGCCTTGAAGTCGCCTTCCTTGTGCTCGACGTTCATCTTCTGGCGCAGCACTTCAACCAGTTTGCGGTCGTAGAGCATGTCATAGGCGTTCTTCACATACTCCTGGTTCTTCATGGCATCGGCCACGATCTTGTCAACCTGGTCCTTGACGCTGTCGGGATTGAAATTGCCGAAGTAGCTCTTCATGAAGTAATCGCGGAAATAGTTCTCCACGTCAGCGCGGGTGATGTTCACATCTTCGCCTTCAACGATTTTGTTCTCGAGGATTTGCCAGGCGAAAGAGCGCTTGTACTGGTCGAACTCCTTCTCAAGTTTCTCGTCGTCCATGTCTTTCTGCACTGCCTTGATATACCGTTTCATGAAGTCATCGGGCAGTTCCACTTCGACATTGTCGAGGAGGGTTCCGATGGCCTTGTTCATGAAAAGGCGTTCTGAATCGGGTTTGTACTGTTCGGCGATTTGGGTGCGGATGGCCTCACGCATGGCCTCCTCTGTGGTGATGTCACCGTTTGGATAGGCCTGTTTGAAGAAATTCTCGTCGAGTTCGGCGGGGTTGATGCGGCCGATGCGCTTGATGGTCAGCTCGTAGGTGTAGGGGTCGTCTTCCTTGAGATCCTCCACCTTGATGTTGAAAGCGCGGGCGAAGAAGGGGTCGGAGCTGAAGGCCTGGCGCATGGCGAGGCTCAGCGTGTCGCCGATTTTTTTCCCTACAAACTCCTTCTGGGCCTCTTCCTTGAGGTCGCGAATGAAGAAGAAAGCCTCTTTCTCGCCACCGTAGTCAGCCGAAATGCTGTCGGCGACATCGACGGTCTCCGGCTGGACATATTGTCCGTGTCGCTCACGAAGCTGGGCGACCTGGCTGTCGATCTCGTCAGCACTCGGGACGATGGTGAAGTCAGTGACTACGGGCAGGGCCTTGTAGTCGATGTTGACCTCCGGGCGGAGGGCATACTCATAGGTGAAGGTGAAGTTGTCGGGATTGTCGAAATCGACTTTAGACTTTTCTTCCACGGGCATAGGCTCGAAGATGAACTTCACGTCGTTCTCTTTGAAATATTTCTCGATTTGTTCGTTGACGATGCGGTCAACCTCCATCACGAGGATGTTCTTACCGTACATTTTCTGGACGATGCCCATGGGGGCGTTGCCTTTGCGGAAGCCGGGCAGGGCCACCTCGCGACGTTGTTTCTTTAACGCTTTTTCCACGCTCTCCGCATAGTCTTCCTTTTGGATTTCAATAACCAGTTCCTGGACTTGGCCAGGGACATTTTCGTGCTTAATATTCATTTAATCAACGTTTTATATAATAAACAAAAAAAACACACAACACTCCTTGGGCGCTGTATGTTTGTGCTTAACATTCTTCTGTCGGATTATTCTTCAGCGGCATCGGTGGTTTGCTCGACCTGGGTGTTAGTGTCGCCATGGATGCTGTTATATTCGCTCTTGGCCATGAAAGCACAGACGAAGCAGAGCAGAATGATACCGGCGGCGAGTCCCCAGGTGGTTTTTTCCAGCACGTCAGTGGTCTTGCGGACGCCCATGACCTGGTTGGAGGAGGCGAAATTGGATGCGAGGCCGCCACCCTTGGGGTTTTGGATCAGCACCACGAATGCCAGTACGATACTTGCCAAAATGATTAATACTACACACAATGTAAACATCTCTATACGTTTTAGTTTATGATAATAATTTTATTCTTTTCTCGCAGGCTTAAAGGACAGCAAAAACAATGCCAAGTTCACTCTTCCGCCATCATTTTTTTCAGTTCTTCAATTCGGGCGGCAAAGATACTATTTTTTTCGGGAAAATGCAACTTCAATATTTCAAACATCTGGATAGCCCGGTCATAGTAGCCTTGGTCAGCATAAACATTTGCTAATGAAACACTTACAATACTCTGATCTTCCACGGAACTCTCCATGCCGTAGTCGGCTTCAGCATCGTGAACTTCAGGGGAATAGATTATTTTGGGCGCATCCTTGGAGAATTTCTCAATCAGCTGGTCGATGAGGGCCTGGCGGCCTTCATGGTCGGGGGCCGGGTGTTTGACGAATATGGGGTTGAGGGTGTTGTGCTGCGCCTCTTTCGGCGCAACGATGTTCAGCTGGGGGATTTCGCGCACCTCGACGACCGGGGCGGTTTCCAGGGAAAGCCGGTCGAAGCGCAGTTTGTCGGGCAGGGTAAGCAGCATTTTCGCTTTTTGCCGGGCATTGGCCTTGATGGCGTTCTCTTTGAGACAGAACATGTTCAGCAGGGGTGAGGCGGGATACTTGCGCTGCCACTGCTGCAACGTCTCGGCTGTCACGGTACGGCTGCCGGATATGAAATCAGTAAGATAAAATTTCTCCATTCGTCAAAAAATCAGGGCGCAAAGATAGTTTTTTCTTGGACACGGCGAACAGGAGAGTTTGATTTGTTGGCGATTACCGCCGGAAGTGGAGCCGGGGGGAGTCGAACCCCCGTCCAAACACGCCGAAAGTATGCTTTCTACAAGTTTAGTCTCCGTTTGGTTGTCGGCGTCTGCCTGGTACGGGACGAACCGTGCAGGCGCTTATCTTCTGAAGATTCGCCTCAGCCTCGAAGCGCGGCCTCGGCTATCAGCTCCTTTATGATACTCCGGGCCGGACGTCGAGCCGAAAGACTTCCGGGGGAGCACCCGCGGCTACGGACCTTGTCCGCGCGGCGGGATCCGCAACGGTTAGGCTGCGAATGCATAAGAATTTTCGCCATTTATTTGGCTATGAGGGTTAATTTTTAACGGAATCAGCCCACAAATTCCGACCTGCTTACATACCCCCGAACTTGCTGTCAAAACCAGACGGCCCCGGGGTCGGGAGGGTTATTTCACCTCCCCTTTAAGTTGCAATATCACTCTGTCGGTATTGGCGTTTGAAAGTACAGTGAGGCGTTTGCTGATCAGGCCGACGTTCTTGGCCGTGTAGGTGGCCTTGATGGTGCCGGTCTTGCCGGGCATCACCGGCTGTTTGCCCCACTCCACCTCCGTGCAGTCGCAGGAAGAGATCACATCGTCCAAAATCAGCGGTTTCTTGCCGATGTTCTTGAACGTGATGGTCACCACCTTCACGTCGCCGACTTTCAGTGTGCCGAAATCGACCGCTTTCTTCTCGAACTCGATCTCCGCGCCCGTGCCGGTGTAAGAGGACTTGGTCTGGGCCTGGAGTCCTGCACCCAACCCGATGCAGAGTACGCATACGAATACCAATAGTTTTTTCATTATCCTGTTTTTTTGAGGGTTAGTTATTCACCTTCGGGGCTCCGCTATTGTTCTCTGGAGCGGCTTCAGTGGGTTTTGGGCTGACATTGCCCGTAATCTTCAGACCCACGCGGTCGTTCACGGCATTGGACTCGACCGTGATGGTCTTGTCGATCTTGCCGATGCGCTGGGTGTTGTATTTCACCTTGATGACAGCTTTCTTGCCCGGGGCGATGGGATCCTTCGGCCAGGAAGGCACTGTGCAGCCGCAACTGGACCGGCAGTTGATGAGGATCAGGTCGGCCTTGCCCGTGTTCTTGAACACGAACTCGCACTCCCCGTTGTCGCCCTGTTGAATCTGGCCGTAGTCGTGAACCAGCTTTTCGAACGTGATTTCGGGGGATTTCACTTTCTTGTTCTTTTTCGGTTGTGCGGCGTCATTTTGGGCCACGCCGGCCATCACAAGGGCCATGACAAACAATAAACTGAATACCTTTTTCATAATATCATTAATTTTGACTTGAGAGTTGAATTTCGAGTTTGCTAATAACATGTTGACTTGTTACACTTCGATAAGTTTAACGTCCTCCCGGCAATAGAGCATCAGGAAAGATTCGACAGCCAAGTCGTAGCTTTTCAAGCCGAATCCGCTGATGAATCCCGCACATGCGGAGGAGAGCACACTGTTGCGGCGGTATTGTTCGCGGCCGAACAGGTTACTGATGTGCACCTCCACGACCGGGCAACGGGCCGCCCTCACGGCGTCTGCCAGCACCACGGAGGTGTGGGTGTAAGCCCCCGCATTGAGCACAATCCCCTGCAAATTCCGTGCCGTTGTGATTGTCTCCGCCAACGTGCCCACTTCCTCAGACTGGACGTACTCCAACGAGACCATGGGATACCGATCCCTGAGCCCGGCCAGATAGTCATCGAAAGAGACATGCCCATAGACATTCACCTCCCGCGTGCCCAAGCAGTTAAGGTTCACGCCGTTGACAATCAGCAGCCGGATATGTGACATTTTTTCACTCATAGAGAATCACAAAAACGTCCTCGTCGGGGCGGAGCATGTTCAGCTGTTCGCGGCCGTACTTCTCGAGCAACACGGAGTCGGCAGCCAACTGGTCGTAGGTGTAGATGTTGCCGATCTGGTTCTTGGTGTTGACGACCTTGTTTTCGAGATTGGAGATTTTCCTGTTCAAGTCCCTGTGTGTCTTCAAGTTGTGGTCTGACACAAAGAAGAAATAGGCTGCAAACAAGAGGAGCGTCACAATATATAATATTGTAAAGAACCTGAAATGGCGGCGGGGTTTGGGGGTGTCGGGGGTCATGGTCTATCGTGCGTAGTTGACGGCGCGGGTCTCACGGATGACCGTGATCTTGATCTGGCCCGGGTAGGTCATTTCGTTCTGGATCTTTTTGGACAGGTCGAGGGATATTTGGTCGGCCTCCTGGTCTGTCACCTTTTCAGCACCGACGATGACGCGGAGTTCACGGCCGGCCTGGATGGCGTAAGTCTTCACCACTCCCGGGTAGGTGAGTGCCAGGTTCTCGAGGTCGTTCAATCTTTTCATATAGGCTTCAACGACTTCGCGGCGGGCACCGGGGCGTGCGCCGGAGATGGCGTCGCACACCTGGACGATGGGAGCGATGAGGGTCTTCATCTCCATCTCATCGTGGTGGGCGCCGATGGCGTTGACAATTTCGGCGCGTTCCTTGTACTGTTCGGCGAGGCGCGCGCCAAACAGGGCGTGCGGGAGCTCGGGCTCGGTGTCAGGTACCTTGCCGATATCGTGGAGCAGTCCGGCGCGGCGGGCGAGTTTCGGGTTGATGCCGAGTTCAGCGGCCATGGCGGCACTCAAATTGGCCACCTCCTTGGCGTGCTGCAGCAGGTTCTGCCCATAGGAGGAGCGGTACTTCATCTTACCAACAAGGCGCATCAGCTCATGGTGCATATTGTTGATGCCCAGGTCTATGCAGGTTCGTTTTCCGAGTTCGGCAATCTCCTGTTCAATCTGTTTCTTCGTCTTGGCGACAACCTCTTCGATACGGGCTGGGTGGATGCGGCCGTCGGAGACCAGCTTCTGCAGAGAGAGGCGGGCGATTTCGCGGCGCACGGGGTCGAAGCTGGAGAGGAGGATGGCGTCGGGGGAGTCGTCGATGACGACATCCACGCCGGTGAGGTTCTCCAGGGTGCGGATGTTACGGCCCTCGCGACCGATGATGCGGCCCTTGATCTCGTCGTTCTCGATATTGAAGACGGAGACGGTGTTCTCAATGGCCGACTCCACTCCGGTACGCTGCAACGCATTGACAACCACCTTCTTGGCTTCCAGGTTTGCAGTATGTTTGGCTTCGTCGACTATCTCTTTGATCATCACCAGCGCATCGGCTTTGGCCTCGTCCTGCATCAAGTTGATAAGCTGTTGTTTGGCCTGCTCGGATGTCATCTCGGCGATGGTCTCGAGCTTGGTCTTCTGGGAGGCGATCTGTTCCTCCAGCTCCTTGTGTTTCTGGGCCACGGCCTCGAGCTGCTTGTTCAGGTTCTCTTTCTGGACGGCGTTCTCGTTGTTCTTGCGGTTGAGCTCCTCCATTTTCTGGCTCAGGGTGTTCTCCTTCTGCTTGATCCGGTTTTCGGCTACGGCGACCTGCTGGTTACGCTCGTTGCAGGACTTCTCGTGCTCCGCCTTCAGCTGCAGGAACTTCTCCTTTGCCTGTAGAATCTTCTCTTTCTTGATCAGTTCGCCGTCTTCCTCGGCCTTCTTGAGGGCCTCGCGGCCTGCTTTCGTCAGTTGGTTCTTCAACAGTGTATAGGCGAGGGCCAGGCCGATTCCAATGCCCGCGACAACGCCTATGATGATTCCTGATATTGTCATAAGTTCTTTTATATATGTTAATTTTAAGTTTCTGTCATATCGGGGAGGGCATAAAAAAACCGCATAAGCTCCATAGGGTTTCGAAAAACTCCTAAGCGATATGGTCGAAGGTGCCGTCGTTGCTTCGCGCTTCCCCGGGCTGTGCGCCATCCTTGCGGATCGGGCCTGTTCTAGGCATGACAAGCGTCCCCTTCGTTTGTAATTCTGTTGAGTTTAACAAACGTATCTGAGCTTATGCGGGATTTCTACTTTCAAAGAACCTCTAATCAATGGGGAACTCCTCGGTGAGCTTCTTGAGCGACTCCATCATCGGCAAAAGCTCCTCGTCATACTCCCTCAGTCTTTCTTTGTCGGCCAGCGCCTTCACGGTCATGTCCAATAGCACCATGTTCGTCAAATCCTGCTGGTCCTTATATTGCCATTTCTTCGCAAAGTCGAAAAAACTGTCATTGATCACCTTCTCGGCCTCAAGGAAATAATGTTCCCATTCTTTCTTGATGATGACCGTCAAGGGCCGCTGCCCGATGTTCACTGTCACCTTTATGCTTTCCTCCTCCATCTTATTTCCCGTTGAGTAGCCTTATGCTGTTGTCTATTTCCCGCACCCAATCGTTGATCTGTCTCTTTAGTTCCGTTCTGTCTTCTCTGTCGATAATTGTACTGGTGAGTTCTACTAATTTCAACTTTTCCTCTGTTTCAGCGAGCCGCTTCCTCGTGTCCGTCAACTCGGCGTGCAACCTTTCGTTCTCGCGCCTGGCCTCCTCGCACTTCGTCCGCAACTCTGAAAAACGGCGAATCGCCTCTCTCACATTCTCTTCCGTATCGTGGTACAAACTCTCAAAAGACGACATGCTGTTCTCTTAAAAACGCCGCAAAAATACATTTTTTATGCTATTTTCTCTGCAAATCTCCACAAAAAAAACGTCCCTTCCTGCACCAACAAACCGTTATCCTGTTAAAAAACAAATATTTACAGTTTTTTATAAACACACTTTTGTTTTTATTTTCCACCCCACATGTCTCACCAGTCCCAGACGGACGGCTGTCAACAGCAGCCTGTTAGGAAAAAAACGTCCAAACCCCTTGACATCCCCCGCCGGGATTTGCTATCTTTGCATCATGAAAACGAAACTCCACTTCACAAGAGGCGAATGGGCGGCGGCCCTATTCCTGCTCGCTGTCATGACGGCAAGCAACATTTTCTACTTTGTCAGCGACACCCGCCCGAAGCCGCCTGCGGGTGTCCACCTTCACGAAGCGCAGTTCAGGCAATTCGCGCGGGAGCAGCGACGGCTGGCCGACTCCGCCGCCGAGACACGGCAACAGCCCAGCAGCCACGTGCGCGACCGTATCCGCGCCGACACGCTGCCACCGTACCGGGCGCAAGGGAGGAAGCCTCTCTATGACATTGTCAAGCTCGACCTCAACAGCTGCGACACCGGCGACCTTGTCACCGTACCCCAGTTCGGCAGCAAACGCGCGGCCAAACTGGTCGAATACCGCGACAAGCTTGGCGGATTCCACTCCCTTTCTCAACTTCAGGAAGTCTATGTGATGCAAAACATCGACACCTTGAAACTAAAGGACTATCTATATATCAACAAGCAGAAAATCAAAAAGTTGAACATCAACACCTCCAATTATCAGGAACTTGTGTCGCACCCTTACATCGACGCCTATCTCACCAAGCTGATCCTCAAACACCGTGAGAAGTCCGGTCCCATCCGCGACCTCGCCGAACTACAGCAGATCACCCACGCGTATCCGGAATTGATTGAGAAGCTGAAGCCGTATCTTGTTTTTTAATGGTTATTGGTTATTGGTTATGGAGCTTATTGTTTATTGTTTAATGATAATAACAACTAAATTTGAAAAATATGGAGAATCAAGAAACAAAAAAACATGAAAACAGAAATTTTTCATTTGAGAACTTAGAGGTTTATGCTAAGATTCGCAATTTGATTAAAAACATCTACCAATTACAGAATAATTTCCCTAAAGAGGAACACTATGGTTTAGGGGCTCAGGTTAGAAGAGCTGCTGTTTCATTATCTGCAAATCTTGCTGAAGGAAGTGGAAGAAATTCTTTAAAAGAAAAGATTCATTTCGTGGAAATCTCATACGGATCGCTTATGGAGGTGTTTTGTGAATTACAAACTGCTTGCGATTTAGAATATATTACCACTGAACAATTTAATTCTTTACGCCCTCTAATCACAGACATCGCCAAAATGCTCTCCGGCCTCCGCAATGCTTTCCAATCCCGCCTCACTAACCCATAACCCATCAACCATCAACATGTCAGCTTCAATAACCAACTGTCAATGCCTGAAATAAGTTGACCGCCTATGGTATAAAAACAGTCTAAAAAACC
>CAMHNQ010000063.1 GCA_946186495.1 uncultured Bacteroidales bacterium | reverse complement strand
AAGCGATAAGATAAAAGAGCAAAAAAGGAAAGCGACTTTTTTCATGATATGTATTTTTATTTTTTATGACGATTTGATTCTTAGTTGGTGCAAAAATACAAAATAAAGGTCATTTGCGGAAGGAAAACGCGAAAAAAGCCATTTTCCATCGCCATGCGCGACAATTTTTCAAGGTGTTGGTGTCATTTGTCGCGAATCCAGACCGTTGTCGCAACAAAAGGAGCAGAAAAAGAATAAAATCCTTTCGTGCAACGGGGAATCGCCTTACCTTTGCTCACAGAAAACAATAAACGACATCAACAAAAAAAAAAAAACGGTTATCAAAACCCTTCCAGTTAACAGTTCAGTGATGAACATCCGATGTCGCATCGAAAAAGAAAGTAGCATTCATCATCATAAATTATCCGTAAAGTTTTACATTCATACATTAAGTTTTAGGTTATTTAGGTTATTTAGGTTATTAGGTTAAAGATTCGAATACCAACAGAACAACAACGATTTCTCCGGGGAGTCCTTTCCAAGAAGGTCTCCCCGGAATATTTTTCGTATGTGTGGGCACACAATTATTTTTTGCGAAAAAATTCATAAAAATAATTTTGTTTATTTAAAAAATGCCCTATCTTTGCAAGTGTTATCCTGAAAACAATCTTTTTACCTTAAAAAAACTAATACCTATTGAAGATGAAGCGGTCGCCTGAGAAGGTCATCGCTTTTTTTTGTTGTTGGCAGGCATGAACACCGTCCCTTAGAAGCATGAGGGGAGATTAAGAAGACCAATGGTCGAACTTGGCAAGTGTGTGGAGCGAATGATGGTTGTTATTTTTTGTTAAGAAAGCAAAAAAGAGTTATGCCGATGACATATAGTCGATAGGAATTTATTAATTTTGCAGCCGATTTAGTCCGTAGGGGCTCATTTAAGCGTGTGATGTGGTATCGCACCGCCTCGCGGAAGAACCGTTATACAATAATAATAATGTACGCAATTGTAGAGATCAACGGTCAACAGTTCAAGGCCGAGCAGGGTAAGAAACTGTTCGTGCATCACATCAAGGATGCCGAGGAAGGTCAGTCTGTTGAGTTTGACAAGGTATTGCTCGTGGACAACGAGGGTGCCGTGACGGTAGGCGCACCGACCGTAGCAGGTGCGAAAGTAGTATGTGAGGTGGTGAAACCTCTTGTGAAGGGCGACAAGGTGATTGTCTTCAAGATGAAGCGTCGCAAGGACTCCCGCAAGAAGAACGGTCATCGTGCCCAGTTCACCCAAGTAGAAATCAAGTCAGTAATCGCTTAAAAGGAGGACAAAGAAATGGCACATAAAAAAGGTGTAGGTAGTTCCAAGAACGGCCGTGAGTCGGCCGCCCAACGATTAGGCATCAAGATTTTCGGTGGCCAGAAGGTGGTTGCCGGCAATATCATCGTCCGTCAGCGTGGCACTCGTCACAACCCCGGCACCAACGTAGGTATCGGTAAGGATGACACGCTTTATGCGCTGGTCGATGGTACGGTGAATTTCCACAAGGGCGCTCGCAACAAGAGCGTTGTGTCGGTTATTCCCGAGGCAGAAGCCTAACCAATCATTTCCACTTATTCCAAACAAACACAGACTTCCCAACCTTCGTCAAGAGGGTTGGGATTTCTGCTTTCAGACAGAGGGACATATAATATTTAGACACACGAACAAAGGGACAGATTTTTAGACAGGAGGACAGAGGGGAAAGAATCCGTCAATTGGATTCTTTATGCGTTTTATGGCCGAGACGTTTGAACACGAATCTGACGACGAGGAAATTGGTAGGAACGGCTATGACAAGCACTGCGAAAGGCGACAGGAGTCTTCCGAGTCCTACCCACAGGAAGAAGTTGAACAGTCCGAGTTGTAGGAAATAATTGAAGACGTGAGCGAAGACAAACCCCGCCCCATTTTCCTTGGACGTTTTTTCCTTGAAAGTGAAATGGGCCGAGAGATAATAATTGACGAAGAAACTCAACACATATCCCACAGTATAAGCTATATTGACATTGATCCAATGCTGAAGGATCCAGTAGATGAAGAAATGGAGAGCCACGGCCACTACACCCACGATACCGAAGCGCAGCACCTCGCCGAATGTTTCCTTCTTGAAGAGAGAAGTCAGTTTGTCATTCCAATCAGCCATATATGTTTTGTTATTTCCTATTTTTCCGCAGCAAAGGTAACAATTATTGTTGAAGGATGGGAAAAAAGGAGTAAAAACTAAGGGTATGTGATGTAAAAAAACACCAATCCTCGCTCATACTCAAAAAATTGTAGTAATTTTGCAAGCAAAAAATAAAAAAAACATCTAATATGCTTACACTTAAACTGATTCATGAAGAAACCGAGCGAGTGATCGCCGGTTTGGAAAAAAAACATTTCAAGGGTGCCCGTGAGGCCATAGAACAAGTGTTGGAAGTAGACAAACGTCGCCGTGAAGCGCAGCAGTCCCTTGACAGCAACTTATCCGAAGCCAAGAAATTGGCCTCGCAGATAGGCATGCTGATGAAACAGGGCAAGAAGGCCGAGGCCGAGGAAGTGAAGCAACATGTGGCCCAGCTGAAGGAAACGAACAAGCAGTTGGAGTCAGAGAAGAGCGAGCGTGAGGAAGAGATGACCACATTGCTTTGCCAGATACCCAACATACCCTACGACGAAGTGCCCGAAGGTGTCGGTGCCGACGACAACCGTGTGGTGAAAAGCAACCTCCGCGAATGCCAGCCCGGCGATACTGTTGGCAATTGGAGCACTGTGCCTGCCAATGGCGAGGCCAAGTTGCCGCATTGGGAGCTGGCCAAGAAATACAACCTCATCGACTTCGACTTAGGTGTGAAGATCACCGGAGCTGGATTCCCCGTGTACATAGGCAAGGGAGCCCGTTTGCAGCGAGCCCTCATCAACTTCTTCCTCGACGAGGCCCGTGACTCCGGTTACACCGAGATAATGCCCCCGACGGTGGTGAACGCCGCCTCCGGCTACGGCACCGGCCAGTTGCCCGACAAGGAAGGCCAGATGTATCACTGCGAGGTAGACGATTTCTATCTCATTCCCACTGCCGAGGTGCCAGTGACCAATATCTACCGCGATGTGATACTCGACGAGCAAGACCTGCCCATCAAGAATTGCGCCTATACCGAATGTTTCCGTCGCGAGGCCGGTTCGTATGGCAAGGATGTGCGTGGTCTGAACCGCCTGCACGAGTTTTCCAAGATAGAGATAGTACGCATCGACAAGCCCGAGCATTCGAAAGAGAGCCACAAGGAGATGTTGGAGCATGTGGAAGGTCTGTTGAAGAAGTTGGAACTGCCCTACCGCATCCTGTTGCTCTGTGGTGGCGACCAGAGTTTCACCTCCGCCATCTGTTACGATTTCGAAGTATATTCCGAGGCCCAGCAGCGTTGGCTGGAGGTATCGTCGGTGAGCAACTTCGACACCTACCAGGCCAATCGTCTGAAGTGCCGTTACCGCCATGCCTCCGACAAGAAGATTGAGCTTTGCCATACGCTGAACGGTTCCGCCCTGGCCCTGCCCCGCATCGTAGCCGCCATTCTTGAGAACAACCAGACGTCTGAGGGTATCAGGATACCGAAAGTATTGGTGCCCTACTGCGGCTTCGACATGATTTAGCCTACCCTATTCCCGCTACAGGATGGATGTGTGGAAGGCCCCATATAGCACTCTGTTTTAGAACTCAACAACAAGCATTTAACAAGACATTATGAACAAGATCGTAAAGAAACGTCAGTTTTCCGAGAAGGTCTACCTCTTCGAGGTGGAAGCCCCGCTGATAGCCAAGAGTCGCAAGGCCGGCCATTTCGTTATTGTCCGCGTGGGCCACAAAGGAGAGCGTATGCCCTTGACCATAGCCGATGCCGACACCGAGAAGGGCACCATCACACTGGTGGTACAGAAAGTCGGTCTCTCATCCATCAAGTTATGCGATTTGAACGAAGGCGATTACATCACCGACGTTGTGGGTCCCCTGGGCAATGCCACACATATCGAGAAGTTCGGCACAGTGATTTGCGCCGGTGGTGGTGTGGGTGTCGCCCCCATGTTGCCTATCATCCGCGCGTTGAAAGCCGCCGGCAACCGTGTGTTGTCCGTTTTGGCAGGCAGGAGCAAAGACCTCATCATTCTGGAAGATGAAGTAAGGTCGTCGTCCGACGAGGTTCTCATCATGACCGACGATGGTTCGTACGGAGAAAAAGGTGTAGTGACCGTGGGTGTGGAGAAACTTATCCAGCAAGAACATATCGACAAGGTGTTTGCCATCGGTCCTCCCATCATGATGAAGTTCTGTTGTCTGTTGACCAAGAAATACGATATCCCCACCGATGTATCCCTGAATACCATCATGGTAGATGGCACGGGAATGTGTGGGGCCTGTCGTCTGACCATCGGTGGCAAGACCAAGTTCGTGTGTATCGATGGTCCTGAGTTCGACGGTTTCCAGGTTGATTGGGACGAGATGTTCAAGCGCATGGGCACCTTCAAACGAGCCGAGCAAGATGAGTTGGCCCATTTTGAAGACCACCTCTACAACCGCGATGAAGAACAGGCTATTGACGGCAACGTATCCACGCCGGCTACCACTGGTGGCGTTTGCGAGAAGGAAGAAGTGTCGTTAGACGAGTTGACCGACCGCAATGCCCCTTGGCGTCAGGAACTGCGCAAGCAGATGAAGCCCAAGGAGCGCACCTCCATAGCCCGAGTGGTCATGCCCGAGTTGGATGCCGCCTACCGTTCGACCACCCGTTTGGAAGAAGTTCAGACCGGATTGAGTGCCGAGCAGGCCGTAACTGAGGCCCATCGCTGTCTGGACTGCGCCAAGCCCACCTGTGTGGAAGGATGCCCGGTGAACATCAACATCCCCTCATTTGTGAAGAACATCGAACGCGGCGATTTCCTGAGTGCCGCCCGCGTATTGAAGAGTACCTCCGCCCTACCCGCCGTTTGTGGCCGTGTATGTCCGCAGGAGAAACAATGCGAGAGTCGCTGTATCCACTTGAAGATGAATGAGCCCGCCGTGGCCATCGGTTATCTGGAACGCTTCGCCGCCGACTACGAGCGCGAAAGCGGTCAGATGTCCATACCCACGATAGCCCCCTCAAACGGCAAGAAGATAGCCGTGGTGGGCAGCGGTCCTGCTGGACTGAGTTTCGCTGGCGATATGGCCAAATTCGGTTACGACGTGTATGTGTTTGAAGCCCTTCACGAGATTGGTGGCGTATTGAAATACGGTATTCCCGAGTTCCGTCTGCCCAACCGTATCGTGGATGTCGAGATAGACAACCTGAAGAAGATGGGTGTGCATTTCCATACCGATTGCATCATAGGCAAGACATTGACGATAAAGGACTTGGAAGACAGTGGCTTTGTAGGAATCTTCGTAGGTAGCGGTGCCGGCCTTCCCAACTTCATGGGTATTCCCGGCGAGAACCTCATCAACATCATGTCGTCGAACGAATACCTGACCCGTGTGAACCTGATGGATGCCGCCAACCCCACAACCGACACCCCGCTGAACTTGGGCAAGAATGTGATGGTAGTAGGTGGTGGCAACACCGCCATGGACTCGTGTCGCACGGCCAAGCGCCTGGGTGCGAAGGTCACGTTGGTATACCGTCGCAGCGAGGCCGAGATGCCCGCCCGTTTAGAGGAGGTGAAACATGCCAAGGAAGAAGGCATAGAATTCCTTACGCTCCACAACCCAATAGAATACATCGCCGACGAGAACGGAGCCGTGAAGCAAGCGGTCCTTCAAGTGATGGAATTGGGCGAGCCCGATGCCAGTGGCCGCCGCAGTCCCGTGCCAGTGGAAGGCAAGACCGTTACCCTTGATGTCGACCAGGTGGTAGTCGCCGTAGGCGTTTCCCCGAACCCCTTGGTACCCAAATCGGTGGAAGGCCTTGAGTTGGGACGCAAGAACACCATTGTGGTGAACGAGGAGATGCGTTCATCGCGCGGCAACCTGTATGCTGGCGGCGACATCGTCCGCGGAGGTGCCACCGTGATTCTTGCCATGGGCGATGGTCGTCGTGCCGCCTTGAACATGCATGAAAGATTAAAAGGTTAAAAGATTATCATCAAAGTGTTGATTTCTTGACACGATCATGAACGGATTATATACCATATTGTTGCTCGTACTGAGCAATGTCTTCATGACATTGGCTTGGTACGGGCATCTTCGTTTGCAGCAGTCGGGTGTGAGCAGCCATTGGCCTTTGCTTGGGGTGATAGCCTTCAGTTGGTGCATCGCCTTTTTTGAGTATTGCTGCCAAGTGCCTGCCAACCGCATGGGCTTTGAGGGCAATGGCGGTCCTTTCAACCTTGTGCAGCTGAAGGTGATACAGGAATGTATCAGTCTGGGCGTATTCGCCGTGATAGCCAATATCCTGTTCCAAGGTCAGAACCTACATTGGAACCATGTGTTGGCCTTTTTGCTAATTATATGCGCTGTTTATCTGGTGTTTATGAAGTGAGAGGCGAGTAGTGAGAATAGAGAAGGATGGATGATAAGGAACTGACAAAGAGTGCATTGTATCGTCGTATCATCTATCGTTATAAGAAGGCGTTGGCACATCATGCGCTGATAGAAGATGGCGACCGCATCCTGATAGGCCTATCGGGGGGAAAGGACTCACTATGCCTTATGGAGCTGTTGGGCGGTACGAAGCGTATTCATCGTCAGCAGATTGTGGTGGAAGCCCTTCATGTACGCATGGAAAACATTGCCTATGAGAGCGACGGCCATTATCTGCAGGCATTCGCCGATTCATGCGGTGTTCCACTGCACATCGTGACAACCTCGTTTGACCCGAGCACCGACAAGCGCAAAACGCCCTGTTTCCTTTGCAGTTGGAACCGCAGGAAACAATTGTTCAATTATGCCTAAGAGCATGGTTTCAACAAGATAGCCTTGGGTCACCATCAGGATGACATTATCCATACGGCCCTGATGAACGAGTTTTTCCAAGGTCATTTTTCCTCTATGCCACCTAAATTGAAGATGGACAAGATGCCACTGACGCTGATACGTCCACTCTGTCATGAACATGAGAAGGATTTGGAAGAATATGCCCGCCTGCGGGGTTATGTCTCACAGAAGAAAGCCTGTCCTTACGAGGACGGCACTCATCGTGCGTCGATACGGAAGATTTTCGCCGAGGTGGAGGCATTGAATCCCGAAGCGCGGTATAGTATTTGGCATGCGTTGGAAAGCCTCCCTCTATCCCCCTCCCATGGAGGTGGGAACCATCCTGGGGATTGACTTGAAAATGTTAAAATCGAGAGAAAGTTTTCTTTGTTCGAAGAAAATGCTTAAATTTGCTTTCTTAACTAAAATCCCAATATTATGGAAAAGAAATATTTCCCGGAATCAGAACTCATCATCAACCCCGATGGTAGTATTTTCCATTTGCACCTGAAACCCGAGCAATTGGCCGACAGAGTGATCCTGGTGGGCGATCCCGGCCGTGTGCCTACCGTGGCCGCCCATTTTGAGACTACAGAATGTGATATCCAGAGCCGAGAGTTCCGCGGCATCACCGGCACCTATAAAGGCAAGCGAATCACTGTGCAGAGCACAGGCATCGGTTGCGACAATATCGACATCGTGCTGAATGAGTTGGATGCCTTGGCCAATATCGACTTCGCCACGCGCACAGAGAAAGACGAATTGCGCAGTCTGACCATCGTACGCATCGGCACCTGTGGTGGTCTGCAGCCCAACACCCCTGTAGGCACATTCATCGCCTCGGTGAAGAGCATCGGTTTCGATGGTCTGCTCAATTACTACGCAGGACGTGACAAGGTGTGCGATCTTGATTTTGAACGGGCTTTCGTACGACACATGGATTGGAGCCCGCAGAAGGGAGCACCCTACGTGGCCGACGCCAATGCCGAGCTGATCGACCGCATCGCGCAGGACGATATGGTGCGAGGTGTGACTATCGCCTGTGGCGGCTTTTTCGGTCCCCAAGGTCGCGAATTGCGTTTAGGCCTTGCCGATCCCAAGCAGAACGAGAAAGTGGAATCGTTTGAATATAAAGGTTTGCGCATCACCAATTTCGAAATGGAGAGCAGCGCCATTGCCGGTCTATCGCTGTTGATGGGCCATAAGGCCATGACCTGTTGCATGGTGATAGCCAACCGTTTGGCCAAGGAAGCCAACGCCAGTTACAAGAACACCATCGACGGGCTGATAGAAAAGGTGTTGGATAGGATTTAGAACGTTGAACATTGAACGTTGAAGATTGAGGATGTCGAGTGATACGATATGTGCGTTGGCCACTGCCGTTGGCGGTGCCCTTGGAGTGATACGAGTGTCAGGGCCGGATGCCCTGACACTTGCCGATGGCTTGTTTCGCAGCCGTTCGGGGCGTACTTTAAGTGCCTCCCCTACTCATCGAGTATATTACGGTGAGCTGGTAGACTGTAGCGGTCAGGTGATTGACGACGTGCTGGCAAGTGTATTCCGTGGTCCCCACTCCTATACCGGCGAGGACAGCGTGGAGTTCTCTTGCCATGGCAGTCGTTATGTGCTGCGCGCCATTCTTGAGGCACTCATCCACCAAGGATGTCGCCAGGCCGAACCCGGCGAATACACCCAGCGTGCTTTTCTCAACGGCAAGATGGATTTGAGCCAAGCCGAGGCCGTGGCCGACCTGATTGCGTCGACCAACCAAGCCACCCATCGCATGGCCATGAGCCAATTACGCGGTCGTTTCTCTTCTGCTTTGGGAGAATTGCGTGAACAATTGTTGCATCTGACCTCATTGCTGGAGTTGGAACTGGATTTCAGCGACCATGAAGACCTGGAGTTTGCCGACCGCAGCGAATTGCGTAGTCTTTCCCATCATGTGAACGACCACATATCCCACCTGATGCAGACGTTTCGGGCCGGCAAAGCCATGAAGGAAGGCATCCCCGTGGCCATCGTCGGTAAGACGAACGTTGGTAAGAGCACGTTGCTGAACCGTTTGCTCCACGACGACAAAGCCATCGTGAGCGATATTCACGGAACCACGCGCGATGTGATAGAAGACGTCACCGTTATCCGGGGTGTCTGTTTCCGATTCATCGACACTGCCGGTTTGCGTGAGACCACCGACACCATCGAGCAATTAGGCATCAACCGCAGTTATGAGAAGTTGGCTTCAGCCTCGATAGTCATCTGGTTGTTCGATGCCGTCCCCACCCCATCCGAACGCGAAGAGATGGGACGTCGTTGCGAGGGCAAGGCATTGTTGCCCGTATTCAACAAGGTGGACCGTGGCGAGGAGTCGTTATGGGATGGTGTGTTGCCTATTTCCGCCAAGTTCGGCCAGGGTATGGAGGAATTGGAGGAACGCCTGTATGCCTTAGCCGATCTTCCCGAGTTGACGGAGAATGATGTCATCGTGACCAATGCCCGCCATTATTCCGCGCTTGCCGCCGCCCAGTCCGACATCCAACGAGTATGCGAAGGTATGGATATGGGGTTATCCGGCGACCTATTGAGCGAAGACCTTCGCAGTTGCATCCATCATTTGGCCGAGATTGTAGGCGGCGAGATAACCCCCGACGAGACATTAGGGAAAATTTTTAAGGATTTTTGCGTGGGAAAATAGGTTTAGTTTATCCCTCTTTATATATAAAGCGAACTAAACTAAACCAATTTCAATAGCAATCTTCTTCTAACAATATGAGAATCATTTCTTACAAATGACTACAAAAAAATGATTATTATTGATATGATTATTCCGCAACACGCTTGATATTAAATGCTTGTCTACGATTTTTACCATTTTTTAGAGTAATGTTAAAGCTAACTTTTGCTCCACTCAGATCTTTAATCATTAACTGTGGATTTCTTTTGCAAGTAAAAAACACTTCTTCTCCGCTTTCACATACAATAAAACCGAATGGTTTACTTGTAGACGAATGTATGATTTTTTTAACTACCCCAAATTTTATTGCAGATTGTTCATCAAGTTCCTTCTGAAGAGTTGTTAATGGTATACCATCCATCTTTTTTATAATGAGATCCGTAAATATTTGAGCTTCTTTCATGACATGTAAACTCTTATGTAGAGTTACCGTCCAATATCGTTCTGCCTCTCGAAAAATTTCAACAGCCTTTTCAAAATAGCTTTTTGATATATCTAAATTATATGTAGCTTGAAGTATAGCTTTCGCATACTTGTCAGAAGACCTTTCATTATTGAGATCAACTGTTTTTCCTCCCAACAATTTAAAATATATCATTAATAAGTGTGCTTTATATTTTATAAAATATTTTGGAATGACTTGTTCTTTTATGAATTTTTCAAGAGTAAGGAAAGTATAAGCAACAGCAAAATAAGGCAATGCAGAATGCTTTACACAAAACAATCGACCATTGTAATCTTTCAGTAATAGAGATTCGTGCAAATGAGCCTTATATGGCTTTTGAAGTAAAGCAGCAACAGAATATTGCGTTAATATTTTAAGATTGAATATTTGATATTGTTTGATATTTGGATTCCCATAATATTGTTTTGCTCTACGCTCATAATATATTTTTTCAGAGAAATCAGCCACAAAGTCATTTACAAACATCTCAAAATTTTTATGGAATGGCTTTGTACCTTCAAAGGCTTCTTCCATCACAATATTTTGTCTATTAGTTCCACGAACAATATCGTTTGATAAATCACCATTATTTGTAGAAATAACCTTTACTATAACAGTAATATTATCGAGACTGCAGTTTTTTTTGAATGCATTAAACAAAATATGACTCGTCTGACAACCATTGACTATTTGAGGATCTTCTATTTCAAGTTCACGATTTTTTTGAGCAAAAGAACTACAAACAATAGTAATTCCATTATTAAAAAGGACAAAACGTTCTGGACTCTCGCTAATAGTATTATAAATCTCAGTATTTACAGTATTATCTCCTTGAAAATCACGTACATTGTCATTAAACAATGTTTTTCTAATAATACCATCGTTCGTGTTAAGTAACATCACATAATCCATTGCATTGCATAAAACAACGCATGAATTACCAACATCAGCTGTCCCTGGAAGCGACATTGTGTCCAAAAAAGGCAAACTTGCTTTTAACTTATTTTGATTTTGGTCTATTACATCCTTAAATTCTTTAGCGCCTTGAAAAATAAATGGAACGTTATCACAAATATCCATCATATCTTTCTTGAATTGCCTTATTAAATCCTCATGTTCAATATGAGGACGCAAATCACCTAATGTGACATAATAGCAACGTACCATAGGTGATCCCTTCCACTGCAGAATGACATCTTCTTCATAAAGATAATCTTTAAGATTACGCCAAAACAAAACATTATCATTGAATGGATACTGGCTTTCGTTATCAAAAAAAGCACGAACCCCATTAATGAAAGAAGAAATACACTCACTTTCGAAGTTCTTTTTGTTCTTTGATTGGATAAAAATGAATTCTATATCAATTGAGCCAGTTTTAAGAAATTCGTCTATCTCTTCTTGAGATTTTATAAAGAAGCCATTGACTTTTATGGCGACGCCATCCAATCCAGCATCATTACCTCCTCCTACGCAGACTAAATCAAGAAATTCTAGATCAGAGGAAAAAACATCTGGTTGATGTTGAAGTAATTCTGAGTAGTTAACAAACTTCTCAAACACTTGATCTTCAGAATCTTTAACAAGATTATAAGCCTCTTTAAATTTCTTTTGATGAGCTTTTATAATTGGTTCGTAAATCATATCTTTATTTTTTGCAAACAGAAATTATTATTAGTAACTAAGAAAAAACAAATTGGATCATCCGTATTCTCTGGATTACGAGGAATGGGCTGATAGTGATTGTCTGCATCAAAACAAGACGCACATGTACCTGAGAAGTCGGATATCAATCGAGACAGGATTGCATCTATACCTGCAAATACCGTAAACCAAACCGACCAATGACCTGTATCTTTTGCTTTACTAAGAATATCATCTACACTCCATTTTCCGGCTTCGTATTTTGCCTTTGCATCTACAGCCTTTTTCCATGTTTCATATCGTCTTCGCCAACGGTAATCCATTGGACTTGCATCTTGATCGTCTCTACCTAAACGTACAAGGTTATAGAGATTCCTTGCTCTTGTTGCTGAAAGACCAGACAAAACTGGATTCACTTTAACACGTCCTGTTTCGTCATAAACGAAATCGAGGTAAGTGTTATTCAGATGTGGCCAATGGATATCTTCTCCGAAATCAGATACAGACTTAACCATATTGCATACTTTACAGCTAAGCAGAAAGTTATTCCAAGCAGTTTCCGACCCACCATTACGACGAGCAGCACAATGTTCCACCTCCAAGGCATCCACTTCGCGCAGTCCCTCGCAATAAGAACAATAACGCCCAATATTGCCTACCAAAGGAAGTTTGGCCTCGCCGTATTTATCATAGTCTGCCTGAACGACATGCTCTATGACATTACCTCGCGAGTCAGTATATTGCACGACTTCGCCATGTTGTTTCTTTTCTATGGGTCTCATGTTACTGACGGGCTTTACATTCAAGTTTAATTGCAGCAACATAAGCAGGGTCATCGCTAAAATCGGCCTCTATCTGATCGAGTTTAGCCTTAATCTCATTTTTATTCGCTGCATTGTTGTCAACTGCCTCAAACAACTGTTTAGCAGTTTCAACCATTTCATTAAAGCGCTGGCTACGGATATCTTGCTTCAACCCCATGCGAGCAGATGTAATGTCCTCAAGTCCTTCACGGAACGGTTCGCCTTCGGTCATGACGTCGTTATCAAAGCTTATCAGCTGTCCCTCTTTCAAACTTTGTACAATAAAAGGACTATGAGTGCTCACTATAAACTGAATCTCTGGGAAAGCCTTCATTAAGTCCTGTAGAACATGTTTCTGCCATCTTGGATGCAAGAACACATCAACCTCATCAATCATGATTACACCAGGAGTCTTACGTATGGAATCTTTTCCTAAACAACCATTGAGTTCAATACAGCGATGTGCAATCTCAGATACTATGTTAATCATAGCCTGGAGACCATCACTCATATACGAGAAATGATGACGCTCTGGCTTATGGCCTGTTACGGTAACTACAGCCTCTATTTCTCCATTATCGAAATCTATTTCAGTCAGTGCAGGGATAGCCGTTTGAAGAGCCTCATAGAATGCTTCCCGAGTACCTTCGAACTCTTTTTGGTCTTTTATATTCTTGTCGTAGTGTTTCAGCCAATCCATTGCACCTTCAAAATCGACCTTATCGTGTAATGCAAATTTATAGGCCTTTTCAATTCTTGAAGCTCGTTCTTTTTTCTGCACTGTTGTCCTCACTTGTGCATCACTTGTTCTTTTTGCACCGAAAGACAACACCAAAGGATAAACAGAGCAAAGTTTCTCTTTGTTACGTCTGTTCTCCATGTCACTAACCAAATCCATTAAATTCCCAACCCCATCTTTAGTATGAGTCGTATAATTACCTGCAAATTCGCGATACCAAACGACATGAACATTCTCTACTACAGCATCGTTACCATCTACAGTTTTCGTTAATGGAAAATCTGCCGTGATAGTAATCTTAGGTTTGTCTGGGTTCGGCACATAGTCTCTCTGTTCTGGATCAAAAGCCTTATATCTATCCAGCGAACTAAAATTGCGTCGATACATTTGCCCACCCGGAAGTTGACTCAAAGATTGCAAATATGCACCCAAGCCAACCTGAAGAGCTTTTAGTAATGTTGTCTTACCAGCAGTATTATTACCAATAATGACTGTAAGGTTACTATTAAAACGCACTGTTTCTTGCTGAAACCCCTTAAAGTTGATAATATTGATCTCTTTTATTCTCATAGTTCACAAAATTCTAATAATAACTTAATCAGCTATCAAATCACTGCGTTTTACTTTGAGTAAAGTAGCGATTTGGTCTATTGTCTGCAAATCTGGTTGAGACTTTTGAGAGCACCATTTACTTACTGTACAAGTCGATTTTCCTAACTGCTCAGCTAGCCATTTGCTTGTCAGATGCTTCTCTACGAGTACAACTTTTATTCTATTAAGATCCTTTTCTTGCGACATATCAAATAAATTAAACTTTGACGTAAAGATAATAAATTAATTTTATATTTAGATATATTATTTATAATATTTGTTCTTTTTTAACAAAAATGGCATTATATTTCACTTATCTTATGCGAGATATAGATGAAACACACAGCAAAATAAGCACATATCAGTTCACTTTTTGCTAAATACTTATTCATAATAACACATTTAATATTGGAGTGAGCACTATGCATCACCCTTCATGACAAAGATAATGCAAAAGCCGAAATCACATTGCGATTTCGGCTTAATAATTGTTAAATTTTTAAAGATTTTTGAATGACTTAATAAAAACTATTAGTAGCCTATTTAGACTAATAAAATAGTCAAGTTAGAAGAGTTTAGTCAATGTTCCAATATGCACTTGGATCACCATCAAGGACAGTGTCTATGTCATCATCGCTCCAACCCATCTCATCTTGAACATATGAACCTGAATATCTTTCATAGGTTGGTCTTTCGTATGTACTATGATAACTTGATATCTTTCTTAAATCTTTGTTTATATGTTCTTCTTTTCCATCCTTAACCAAAGTAAATTTACCTCTATAAGAAGTTAGAATGTTGTCATAAATGCAGGGAAACAACATCTCGCCAGAGAGCCTGAAGATGCCATATTTTCCATCCTTTTTTACATGGACGAAGCCAAGGATGAAGCTTATATCCTCATAATTTGCGGTGCTAACTATACTTTCATTCCATAAGACGAAGCCTTTTATATTTCCTTGCGAAAATTCTATTATATCCCCTTCATCACCTTTACGGCTATACACGTATTTAACACTGTCACAGTTGTCCAAAACCAAATTACCATTTTGCAAATTGTATAACTTATATTTATCACCAACTCTTGCAATAATAAAAGAAATGTCTATCAATTTGGAGGAATCGTTGTATATCGTTTTATGAAGACATCCTTTTGAGAATACATTTTTAGGCTCATAAAACAATATCTCATCTAACACTGGCTCTGCCACAATCTGCTGTTTGTCTGATATCAATCCATATTTATCACCTCTTATACTGACATAGAAACAACCACCATTCCCTAAAGAACTACCTCCTACCTTAAAACATACTTCATATTGGGATGAAGGTATCTTTCCGTAAAATAAACCATTTTCTGCCCACACTTTGAATGGTTT
Organism: uncultured Bacteroidales bacterium; assembly: GCA_946186495.1. Taxonomy (GTDB): domain Bacteria; phylum Bacteroidota; class Bacteroidia; order Bacteroidales; family WCHB1-69; genus F23-D06. The sequence goes on along the minus strand of CAMHNQ010000063.1, from coordinate 1,186 downwards.
ACCTCTAAATGTGTAGAATAGAGTGTGTCGAAATTTTGGTAATTCATAATTAGGACTGAGCATAACGTTACCTTCTAAATCCAAAGCCCCATACTTACTGCCACTTTTATATATTATTTGTGGATGTTCTTCCCAATCAGAAAACGTAATATCATCGTAAACGAATGATTCGGTTCTTTTGGATAGATTATACAGGAATTTTCCTGTTTCAGTTGCAACAATGAAGAATGAAGTTTCTTTGTATTCCTCTTCCCACATACTATCGAAATTGTCCCCCAACATATAAAGTTGTCGCCTGCCATAGCCAGGGCAAACACCCCATACATAGGGTTCTATTTCTTTGTAGACAGTATGGAAAATGCTTTTCTCTTCCTCATCTATTAGTCCAAATCTACCGTTCTTTTCACAGATATAGAGATTAACTTTGGGTAGTTTTATAACACCATCATACTTTTTGCAGGAAAACTTGTTATAGAAGAATCCATATTCATTGATAAGTATTCTGCGTCTGAAATGGCTATAATAGATTTCATACAAGGCTTCTCCATTGGGACCACAATCATATAGTTCTTCATATCCTCCCCACTCCCCAGGAAGTACCCCGTTGGCATCAACAAAAAATGAACAGTGATCGCCGTAACGGCATTCTATATTAATTCTTTCTTGATTAAATGTTTCATCTTTAGCTTTTTCCATAACTTCAAAATATTAAAAGTTTAAGACAATTCTCAATTCCTCCGCTTCCTCTTGCAACTTCTGCGGATTCTGTTTAGCGAGTTTCTGCAGATTGAGCGACTTCCATTGAACTAGAAAAATTACTGTGTCACAAAAACTCTCCAGCTACCATCTTTTTCTCCTCGTTCAACATATTTCTTCTGAATCAGTTGGTCAAGAAGCTTCTGAATAGCAGCAATACTGATGCCTGTTAATTCTTTCATATCTGCCAACGTGAGCGTTGGCTGTGTACGCATCGCATTTAGTATTTTGGTATAATTAGGTGTACGGAAAGCAATCCGTTCACCATCATACCACCATACATTTTCATCCTTTCCACTCACAAAAAGTACATCATTATAAACCTCAGTAGCTACCAGTTCATTAAAGTATTTCAAGAATGGTTTGATGTCCTTTATATCAGCATGTGCACCATCTGCAGGTACAGGGCCGACCTCAATATCAGTCTGAT
>CAMHNQ010000062.1 GCA_946186495.1 uncultured Bacteroidales bacterium | reverse complement strand
TTGTAATTTTGCGGTCGAAAAATAAACAATAAATTTGATATTTCTAAAAAATAACGTACTGAACCCATTAACGAAGGTGGTTGCCGATATCTTCGTGACACGGACTTCCGCGAAGAGGATCACAATCATCCATATTATATCATCCAGAAGTCCTTTGAGAATAAAATGAAAAAAGTATTGGTTTTATTGTCCGCAGTTTTCATGCTGGCAGTTGTGTCCACCTCTTGCAACAAAACGGGTTGCCATTGCTATGTCAAAACGGATGTCACACACATCACACCACCCGCTTACGAAGATGAGACATCAACCAAAGCAGAGTGCAAGGCTATGCAAGACAAACTCAATGAAGAGGCAGGCATGGACTTCTACAGATGCAACCAGTAACACTACGGATGAAAGCGGCGGGCGAAACTGACACGTCCGCCGCTTTGGCTATAATTGTTCGGAAATTAATTGTAATTTTGCGGCCGAAAAAACGAAAATGTTTTATTGATTATGAAGAAAAATAGAATCTTATTCGCTTTGATGCTCCTGTTTTTTATGCTCGGGGGCCGCGCACAAACCCTTGTCCCGAACGGACCGGAAACCGAAATTGAGGACGGCGCACGCCTTACCGTTTTAGGTGAAGATGACCAATATCTTTATCTGTGCGGCGTGAAAAAAGGTTGGTACGACACGGATGATGACATGTACATCACCGTTTATGACAAGCAAAAGAATGTCATAGCCGTGGAGCATGAAATAGATGAAGATTATGAGTTCAGGACTGCCTATTTGCGGGGAGAGGATGCCGTGTTGCTGGGTTATAAATACAACAGGAAAACCAAAAGTGTGGATTATTACGAGGCTTCGTTCCCGATTATGGAGAAAAAACATAAGAAGTTGGTGTGCAATACCATATATAGCGTTCCAGCTAAAGGGCAAGTGATTGCAGCAGCGGTCATATTGCGATCTCCAGATGATTCTAAAACGGCTTTCGTTACTTATATCCGTCCTTTTGATTACAGGTTGGATGGCTATTCTCTTGATGTACAAGTTGTTGATGCTGAGGGGAATACTGTTAATCACGTACAAAAAGAGTATTCGGGTAAATATCCATACAAAGCGAACGGTTTCTTGACAAATAATGGAGCTGTTTTTGTGGAAGAGCTGATTCAGAAAGATAAAAAATCCCAATGGGGTTTCGGTGTAGTGGCTTTCTCATCCAGCACAGGGCATCGCTATCTCACCATAACAGCAGACGGGAATGTTGTCCCCTTCGAGCTGAGTGGTAATGGTAGTCAAATTAACAACCCTTGCATGATGCTGATACCTGGCAATAACGCACATTTGTTCATCTTTGGAGAGACAAAAGAGGGTATAGCTGCAGTTCAGGTTGATGAAGATGGTGCATTGTCTTGGGAAAACTATTTTGAAATTGAAAAGCCTGTTATCCCGGAGAATATCACTTACGAATCAGAAATGAATAATATAGGTTTCGAGCCCAGACAGGTTTTGCCTTTGCAAGACGGGCGAATCTTGGTTTTGGCGTACACTCATCTTCAGGAGACATATTCGGATGGAAGATACGTTCATATCAACAATTATTATCAAACAATATATTTGTATTTGTTTGATAGCAAGGGTGATATGCTGAATTCCACCGTTTTGCCCTACTCCTGTGTTGACGGTGGAGGTAACCATCAAGACATTCCTGTCGTTTTCGAGTGGAAGGGTGATGTTTGGTTGTTATACAATGGCAGCAAGAGTAATTACGGAAGCCGGAAGCCCAGCAAATGGAACCGGCTGGACTTTACGAAGCCTGAACCCCGTTGTATCGTGATGGGTCGTTTGGAAAGTGACTTGAATTTCGAGCCTAAAATCCTTTACGCACCAGCCAATCCGCGTAAGACCATGTCATACGGCGAGTATTTCGACCAATTGATCAAAGTGACGGACGATGCGGTCTATTTCCTGATGTACCGCGGATCGGATAACTATATTGACAAAATCACGGAGTAGGACAGATTCTCGGATCATTACATGATGTTGACAGGATTTTTTCAGAGAAAGGCTACTTTGATGGTCAACAAGTGATTTTTTACGGGATGCGGAATCGTTCCATTTGTCAATTTATTCTAACATTATGAAAACCAGACTAACACTGTTATTGCTGCTCTCGTTCAGCGTCACCGCTTTTGGACAGAAAATGCCCTCCGACTATTTCCAGGAGGCGCACGATTATTTTGAGGAAGGCGAATTGGACAAGGCGTTGGCCGGATATATCTGTTTGTTACAGAAAGATTATAATAAGGCAATAGAAGTGTTCACCATAATCTTGAATGGAAATCAAGACGAGCGGGAACCGTCGGGCGGAGGCATTATGGCATCCCCATACGCCAATTATTGCCACCGAGCTGCCTCCCAAATCAGTGACTGCTATTACGAGCTGCAGCAATATGACTCTGCACTACGCTATTTGGCACTTTCAGATACGATGTATCCGTTCATAAGCACTTGCGGAAACGCCTACGCTGAGTACTATATCCGGACCGCTCTGCGCTATGCCGACATCTACCAGAAGCTCGGGCAACCCGACAAGGCCATCGGAAAGCTCCTTCCGCAGGTTTTCAACTCTGGATTGGCGGATAATTCGAAAATCATCGCCGAATTGGAGAAACTGCTGAAAGGGAAGCCAAAGTTGCTCAAAAAGTTGGACAAAGCCATTGATGGCGTCTATCTGAAGACTTTCACCTCTGATTACGGCGACTACGAACGTTATTGCATCCAATGGTTAGGCGTGGAGATCGTTTATCCATATAAACCTTGGGAAGATGATACAAAGGAAAGTGTCAAGAAAAAGATGCGCGAAAGCGAATTCTACAAAATGATCGCCAGCCGATGACCCCCTCCCATCATCGCATCATCGCCTCATCAAAAAAGGGACCCCTTCCGAGCCCCCAATTACTAATTACTAATTGCTAATTGAATCAGTGGTTCTCCTTGAACAGTTTCAATCTCTCTTCCAAGATCGGGAACTGTCTGCGCGGGGTCAGGGAGACGCATGCGCGGAGGCCTTCGTTGCGCTCGCTGCCGCAGGTGCTTAAGGAGATGGCGCTCACGCCGTAGTAGAGGAACTCGTGCAGCAGCTCATCGCTGGTCATGCCCGGGTAAGCCACGGTGAAGTAGAAACCGTCGGCCAGCGGTTTGTCGCCGTCCTTGTCATAGACGATTTCGAAGCCGTTGTCTAAGAACATCTTCTTCATGAAGGCGGCTTTTTCGCCGTATTCCTTCACGTCTTCGATGTAGTTGTAGGTGCCGTCGTTGCAGCCCTTGAGGATGAGCGGGAACGACGGCCAGAAAGCGTAGCCTTTGAGGGCGCAGATGATCCTCACGCCGGCCTCTTTCTGCACGAGGTCCAGCAGTTGCAGGTTGGCTAACAAGGCTTCCTCCGAGAGGATGTAGCACGGTGAGGGTAGGGTGTTGTAATTCATAAATCAGGAATTATATGGGGTTCTGGGATTGTGGGAGGGGAGTTGGGGTGAGTTTGACGGGGCGGCAAAGATAGCATATTTTTGTATTGAATAATTGTGTAGTTTTGCACGTTGATATTCCGGCTCTTTTGGCGGGGCGGCAACCTCCGGAAATTCAGGAGGCCGCCAGAATAGCCGGGACTGAATAAAAGGCAATTTTTAACATCAAATAATAATATCGTATGAGACAAGAAAAACTCTTCAACGGCAAAACATTGGCGATTCTTTCCGGCGGCGGCGACACCCCGGCCATCAATTCAAGCATCGAGGCGGTGCGCAACCGTGCCTCCATGCTCGGCTTCCGCGTCTATGGCGTGCTGCGCGGCTGGAAGGGCCTGCTCGGCGACGGCGACATCGTCGATTTGACCAATATCCCCTACAACGGCCTCTACGGCGGCACCGCGTTGCTCTCCTCACGCACCAACCCCTTCCCGAGCAAGAAGAGCCCCGAGGACCGTTCCCAGCAGATTCTCCGCAACATCGAACGCTACAAGATCGACGTTTTGGTGACCATCGGCGGTGACGACACCAACGGAGCGGCCAAGAAGATGTACGAGAAATACGGCATCCCGGTCATCGGTTTCCCGAAGACCATCGACAACGATCTCCGCACCCACACCTACCACCACTACAACGGTCAGCAGCACGAGACGGTGCTCTGTCCGGGCTTCCCGTCCGGTGCCATGGCCATCAAGAAGCTGACCGCCAAGCTGCACACCACCAACGAGTCGCACCAGCGCATTATGGTACTTGAGGTGATGGGCCGCGACGCGGGTTGGCTCACCGGCACGGCCTCCTTCGGCGGCGCCCAGCTGGCCCTCGTGCCCGAGGTGGAGATGACCAAGGAACGCAAGGAGTTCTTCTTCGAGACGGTCAAGGAGATGTACATGCGTTCCCCGAAGCACAGCCTCATCATCGCCGCCTCCGAGGGGGTGCGCTGGTGGGACGACGAGAAGCAGGAACTCGGCATGGTGTATGCCAGCTCCGACCTTGACGAGTACGGTCATCCGCGCTTCGGCGGTGTGAGCGGCGTCATCGCGTCGGAAATCAACAAGAAGCTCGGCATCGAGGCCCGCGGCCAGATCTCCGGCTACATCCCGCGCTCCGGCAAGTGCTACGAGTACGACCGCCGGCTGACCTCCACGCTGGCCGACAAGGTCGTCGATTTGCTGCTCCGCGAGGACTACGGCAAGATGCCCGTTTTGCGCGACATCGTGCCCTACGACGAGCTTGAGGAGTTCCACACCGACGCCATCGAGATGGGCAACGTCGGCAACTTCCCGCTGCCCGCCGCCTACTACGACCCCAACAAGTTCATGTTCACCGACCAATACACCGACTTCCTGACCAACATCATCGGTGCACCCTACCGCATGGAGTTCACGCAGAATTTTCCGATTGTAATCCCGGAATAAGTGATTAGTGATTGGTGATTAGTGATTGGTGATTAGTGAATAAAACAATTAACTTAAAAATAATTCCTTGAGCAGCCCTGTAAGGGCAAGATATGTCAGCCCAGGGTAAGGCCGGAGGCCGCAGCCCTGGGTTAAAATGAAAAAGTCATGGCAGAATTTATAATCCAAGGAGGTCACAAACTGCACGGCGAGATCACCCCTCAGGGCGCGAAGAACGAGGCCCTGCAGGTGCTCTCGGCCGTGTTGCTGACCCGTGAGCCCGTCACCATTTCCAATATCCCCGACATCCTCGACACGCGGCGTTACATGGACATCCTGAAGCTGATGGGGGTGAAAGTGACCCGCATTGACGCGCACACGTTCACTTTCCAGGCCGAGGACGTCGATTTCGAGCAGTTGCACACGGAGGAGTTTGTGCGGCTGTCGGCCAAGATCCGTGCCTCCATCATGGTGCTCGGCCCGCTGTTGGGCCGATACGGCAAAGCCTACTCCGGCAAGCCCGGCGGCGACCAGATCGGGCGCCGCCCGCTGACCACCCACTTCGAGGGCTTGGAAAAGTTGGGTGCAGTGATTTCCACTTCCACTGACGAGAAGTTCTTCGAGTTGGAGGCCAAGCAATTGAAAGGCTGCTATATGCAGCTGAACGAGCCCTCCGTGACGGGCACCGCCAACATTGTGATGGCGGCGGTGCTGGCGGAAGGGGAGACCACCATCTTCAACGCCGCCTGCGAACCCTATCTCTACCAGCTTTGCACCATGCTCAACAAGATGGGCGCGAAGATTGAAGGTATCGGTTCTAATCTGCTCAAAATAAAGGGTGTCAAGGAGTTGCACGGATGCGAACACCGCATCTTCCCCGACATGATTGAGGTGGGCAGCTTTATCGGCATGGCTGCGATGACCCAGTCGGAGCTCACCATCAAGGAGTGCGCCTGCGACCATCTCGGGCTCATCCCCTACACGTTTGCGAAGATGGGCGTGAAGTTCGACCGGGTGGGCGACGACCTCGTGGTGCACGGGCAGGAGCCGTACAGCATCTACACCAACCCGATGGATGCCTCCATCCTGACCATTGCCGACGCGCCGTGGCCGGGGTTCACCCCCGACCTCATCAGCATCGCCCTCGTGACGGCCATCCAAGCCAAGGGCAGCGTGCTGATTCACCAGAAGATGTTCGAGAGCCGCTTGTTCTTCGTCGATATGCTGCAGTCGATGGGGGCGCAGATTGTGCTCTGCGACCCGCACCGCGCCATTGTGGTGGGCCTCGCGCGCGAGAAGAAGCTACGGGCCACCAGGATGTCGTCGCCAGACATTCGCGCCGGCATTGCACTGCTTATCGCGGCCCTGAGCGCCGACGGCACCAGCGTGATCCAGAATGTGGAGCAGATCGACCGCGGCTACGAGCAGATCGTGGAGCGGCTCAACGCGTTAGGGGCGAAGATCGATCGCGTGTAGTCACTGACATGCCGCTTTGCACGAATCCCAGAATCGAACAACATGAAAGAAACCAAAGACAATCCCTTCAAAAAAGAGCTGTTCCGCACATCGAAGAGCTGGGACGGCGCAGAACTACCTGACTATCCTGTCGGGAAACCGGAGTTGGTGGCCATGCGATATGTTTTCGCCCCGGGCCAGTCTCTCGGATGGCATCATCACGACGTGATGAACTTCGGCGTCGTGGAGCAAGGTGAGCTGACCATTGTCAGTGCTGATGGCATGGAGAAGACTGTCTGTCAGGGTGATGCGGTGGTCGAGATGGTCGGCACCGTTCACCACGGCGAGAATCGCGGCAGGATACCCGTCGTCCTTGACATGTTCTACCTCCTTAAGGAAGGCCAGGCACTTTCGGAGAACGACGACTGGCGGTAGTCGGCACGCCGCCTCATCCCAAATCCTTGCGACACCATGCGGGCCGACAGTCAACAGGCGGTATATTCGCGTCACCCCAACAGTGTCTTCTGCAGCCGGTCGGGAATGTCCTTCCGCATGAAGAACACAAATGCGGACCCCAGCATGGTGCCTGCCAAAGGCATTGTTATTCCGATAATTACAGGATTCATCCCTTCAATAGTTTTATGCTGCTTAATTAACAAATTTCTCGCCGACTCCGGAATCCCTATAAATGGTTATTTTGTTGATGGCTTTTGACGAATCTTCAGAAAAACACCCGCGATCAGGCTGATACACGCCATTTGGGGCCGGGCAGTCTTCCTGTAACGGCTGCGCGGCGGTCGTCCTCCTCCCCGCGGAAAAGGTTATCCTCTTGAGATGGAGAGGCGGTACTGGCGGGCTGTCTTGCCGAGATATTTCTTGATGTATTTGCAGAAAAAGCTGAGACTTGGGAAATTAAGCTGCACGCTGATTTCCTTGACACTCATGTCTGTTTGACGGAGCAGACACTTTATTTCCTGCAGGGTTGCGTTATGGATGACAGCCAAGGCGGGCTTTTTGGCGAAGTTGTTGCAGATTTCAGACAAATATTTCGGGCTTATGGCCAACTGGTCCGCATACCAGCGCACCTCGCGTTGCCGGCCTCGGTTCTCCTGCAGGAGACGGCAGAAATGACGGAAGAGCACCTCCTGCCGCCCTATTCTGGATTTCTCTTCCTTAGAATGTTCGACATTCACTTCCAGCCAATTGAGCAGTTCGAGGACCGCAGCTTGGACAAAGATGCGGCGGATGCTCTCGCTCAATTCGGAACGAGTGTCGTCCTGGTATAGCTGGAACAGGCGGTTGAAGAGTTTCGTTATTTCTTGCTGGCGCTCATTTAGGTGGATGATCGGATGCTGGAACAAGAAAAACGACTTCTCCCACCATTTGTCAATATCGCGTACACACAGGTAGAAAATGTCGTCCAAGGCGTTTCTCTTGATGGCAATCACCGAGCATCTCAAATCCGGGGAACGCATGTAGTTGCCGATAATCAGTTCGGTCCTGCACAGCAGCAGGTCATACGGTGCAATGAGGTGTGGCTGCCCGTCGATCTCAATCTGCAGTCGGCCCTCCAAGCAATAGATAATGAGCGCACAGGCATTTTTGTCGTCTAAACGTGCCAGCAACTCATCCAGATTGTCCGAGAAAATAATCTCCTGGTTTAACATGATGTCATTATAAAATTTTGACCTTGGGTCAGGGCCTTTCAGTTATACGGCGGCAAAATTACAGTTTTTTGCGTATCATGCGGCGACTTTCTCAAAAAGTTTTCCAAAATGCGTGTTTACATTGTCCGAATGTACTCGAAGGGTTTTGGGACACTCCTAAGAATTCAGACTAACACGCTGATGACATAAGGGAAAAGCAGGGTCACGGATTTGCTGTCACGAAGAGGTGTTCCGGTGATTGTTTTGTGTGATAATTACAACTATATTAGTAATAAGCCGTATCGGTGGAGTGTCGCTTGCGTTGTAAATTGTGCGGGTTTATATCAGGCAGGATGTTTTCCATTTTACCAATTCTAATGACCATATAGCGGAATTTTTGCTCATATCGAAAATTAGCACTATTTTTGCCATTGGAATAAACCGTTATGGCAAAGGAGAAATATATCGGTGGCCTCGGCTACAGACTATATAAGCATTATGCTCGTTTCGTGAACGAAAAGCTCATGTACAGGCATGTGTATTACCTTGGCAGGGAAAACCTGCCGGTATTGGGTGAGCCGTGCATGATTGCCTCGTGCCATCAAAATTGTGCTAACGACCCACTGAACTTGCTTCTCGGTCTGGAGAACGAGAGCCATCCTTACATTATCGCGAGAGGGAATGTTTTCTCCTGGCACCATAGCATCACTAAATTCTTCCTTTGGCTGGGAATGCTGCCTGCTTTCCGTTTGGAATATGAAGGGCAGAATTCCCTGGAGAGAAACGAAGAGACAATTCGGATATCCGGAGGCAAGATGTTGGAGGGCAACCGGCTCATCATTTACCCCGAAGGGGTGCACCAGGACAAGCACTGGCTGGGCGATTTCTCGTTCGGATATACGCGCTTGGCTTTTCAAACCGCTGAGAATGATGGCTTTGCCCACGACATAAAAATTGTGCCGAGCGCCCATCATTATGCTGATTATTTCGAGCTTCAGACTGATGTGGTTGTCCGTTTCGGCCCCCCTATCTCATTGGCTCCCTATTACGAATTGTACAAAACCAAGCCTCGCACAGCACAGCGCGAAGTCAACAAGCTCGTCCGTGCCCAGATTGAGGATATGATGTTAGACGTGCGGGATTTGGAGCATTACGAAGAGATAGACTGGTTGCGCAACAGCGAGTTCGGCGTGCTGTTTTGCCGTGCTTTGGGCAAAAACCCCGATTATTTGCCCGAAAAAATGGAAAGTGACAAGGTACTTTGTGCTAAGATACAGGAAACCAATGGTTTCTGGGATGAAATCCGCGAAATACGCATCGAGGAAGAGGCGTTGGGGGTTCACGACAGCGACATTGCAGGAGCAAAGGGATTGGGTGTCTGCGTTTTGAGGGCGCTGGCTCAGATTCTTTTGCTGCCTCTCTGGCTTTTGTCGCTTTATCCCAATGTTTTCCATTACAATATTCACCGCCTGTTCGTAAAGAAGGACAAGATGTTCACCAACAGTTGGCGTTATATCATCCCGGCGGTAGTGGGGGTGCCGTTTTTCTTCGTGCTGACGGTGCTGCTCTGCGGTCTGTTATGGGGTTGGTGGTGGCAATCCATCCTTTGGATGTCGTTGGCGACGTATCCGCTGGCTCTTTTTGCTCTCTACGACTGGAAATGGATGCAGCTCACATGGCGCAATCTGAAGTTGCTATGGCATAGAGACCGCCTTGCCGCGCTGAAGGCGAAAAGAAAAGATTTGTTTGAAGAAATTAAAAATAAGATACAATGATGAAAAGAGTAGTTATAACAGGCATGGGCATTTGGTCCTGCTTAGGCAAGTCGTTGGGCGAGGTGTGCGAGTCGCTCTATAACGGGAAGTCTGGAATCGTGTTGGATCCGCTGCGCAAGGAGATGGGGTTCCGCTCCGGCTTGACGGCGAAAGTGGACGTTCCGGACCTGAAGGGCGTGTTGAGCCGTTCCCAGCGGGCCTATATGCCGGAGCAGGCCAAGTACGCATATTGCGCGACCGTCGAGGCGCTCCGCAATGCGCGAATAGACCAGGATTACCTCGATACTCACGATGTGGGCCTTCTCTACGGCAATGATTCAGCCGTTGAGCCGGCGGTCCGCGCCGTGGACACTATCCGCGAGAAGAGAGACACCACCCTCTGCGGTTCAGGGGCCATCTTCCAGTCGATGAACTCGACGGTGACGATGAACCTTGGCACCATCTTCCATCTGCGCGGCATCAATCTGACTGTCAGCGGTGCCTGTGCCAGCGGTGCCCACGCGATAGGGTTAGGCGCATTGCTTATCCAGACGGGCCTGCAGGACATGGTCGTCTGCGGCGGCGCCCAAGAGGTCAACCCCTTCTCTGTGGGCTCGTTTGACGGCATATCGGCATTCTCTGTCCGTGAGGATGCGCCGGAGAAGGCGTCCCGCCCGTTCGACCGCGACAGGGACGGTCTGGTGCCGGGCGGCGGCGCGGCCACGGTCATCATCGAGGAGTATGAGCATGCCGTCAGACGCGGCGCACCGATCCTTGCCGAGATTTTGGGCTACGGCTTCTCCTCCAACGGGGAGCACATCTCCTCGCCGAACGTGGAGGGCCCGAGCAAGTCGCTGCGCATGGCTATCGAGCGCACCGGCATCCAGATAGACGAGATCGGATACATCAACGCGCACGCCACCTCCACCCACGTGGGCGACACCAATGAGGCCAAGGCCATATACAACGTCTTTGGCGACAGAAAAATCGAGGTGACCTCCACCAAGTCGCAAACCGGGCATGAGATGTGGATGGCCGGCGCAAGCGAAATCATCTATTCGATGCTGATGATGAAGAACGATTTCATTGCCGCAAACCTCAATTTCGAGAACCCGGACGAGGACAGCGCCAAACTGCTTATCCCGAACCGGCGTGTCGAGAAGCATTTCGACACCTTCCTGAGCAACAGCTTCGGATTCGGTGGCACTAATGCCACGCTTGTCGTTAGAAATATCAAATAGTAATAACAAAATAATATTGAAATTATGGAAAAAAGCGAAATCATCAAAAAAGTGAATGCTGTATTGGCCGAGGAGTTTGAAGTGGAAGAATCCATCATCACCCCAGAGGCCAATATCAAGAAAACGCTGCAATTAGACAGCCTGAGCCTTGTGGACATGGTGGTCCTCATCGAGAGCGAGTTCGGCGTGAAGATTCAGCCGGCAGAACTCGTCAAGGTGCAGACTTTTGAAGCGTTGTACGATTACTTAGCCGAGAAACTGTGATTTTCAGAGCAGAAGAGGTGTTTCAGCTTATCCCGCAACGTCCGCCAATCGTGATGGTGGACGTTGTGTGGTCTGCCACCGAGACGGAGGCTGAGACCGGCCTGACGGTTCATCCGGAAAACATCTTTGTTGAAGACGGCTTGTTCCGCGAGCCCGGTTTGGTCGAGCATGTCGCGCAGTCGGCCGCAGCCTTTGCCGGCTACGGCGCTTTTGTCAGGCACGAAAAACCGAAATTGGGATTTATCGGTGAAATCAAGGACTGCGAGATCCACGATTTGCCAAGGGTAGGCAGCGAACTGCGCACCCATGTGCGACTTGTTGCCGAGGTGAACGGGGTCAGACTTGTCCAGGCAGAAGTGCGTTCCGGTGACGAAGTGGTGGCAACGAGTCTGATGAAGATTTTTCTGAAAGATGATTAATGATTATTTTACGATACTGGGTTGCTCCTCAGAGAGTCCGATGAAAGGTACGGTCCGTGTCAGCCTGAACCCGGGTTGTCGCGTGTATGAAGGACATTTTCCGGGCAAACCTGTCTCGCCCGGCGTATGCAACATAGAGATGGTCCGCCAGTGTGCCGAGCGGATTCACCAGCGTGCGCTCCGAATCAGGAGAATCAAGCAATGCCGTATGACGACCCTTATGGCACCGCATTCCCATCCCCAGGCCGATGTCACAGTCGAGATGCACCCCCAGGAGGCGGGTTCCTATCGCCTAACGGCTGCAATAGGGGAGGGCGGCGCCACTTGGTTGACCTTAAAAGCCGATGTCACGGATGAATGAACGGGTTGTCGTCATAGGGGCCGGTTTAGGGGGGCTGCAATGCGCCTATATCCTGGCGAAAAACGGCTTGCGAGTGACCGTCCTGGAGCGGGACACGCATCTCGGCGGCTGTCTTCAGACTTTCCGGCGTGGTGGCATCCTGTTTGACACGGGTTTCCACTATGTGGGAGGTTTGCGCGAAGGGGAAGCTCTGTATCCGCTGTTCCGGTATTTCAACCTGTTGCATCTGCCGTGGCAGATGCTGGATGAAGATTGTTCCGATGAAGTGGTTATAGGTCGCCGAAGCTTCGCGTTTGCCGCCGGCCATGAGCGTTTTGTGGATACCTTGTCGGCGGATTTCCCGGCCGAGCGGGAGGCATTGCGCACGTATGCGCGTTTCCTGAAAAATGTAGGCGACCACATGTACGATGCGTTTCTTCCCCGCGAAGCGGGGGATTTCTACACGACCTCCCTCTTCGCCCGGCCGGCATACGACTTCTTGGCCGAGACGATTCATGACCCCCTGCTCAGACAGGTGCTTTCCGGCACCTCCCTGAAGATGGAGCTGAACCGCGAGAGTTTGCCGCTGTATGCCTTTGCCCAAATCAACAACTCGTATCTTCAAAGCGCCTGGAGACTGCGTGGCGGCGGCCAGCAGATCGCCGACCATCTCGCAGCTGACATCCGCTCGATGGGCGGTGAAATACGCACCGGGGTTGACGTGACGGCCATTGAGGAGCGTGACCGGCTGGCCGTGTCGGTGCGGACGCGGGACGGTGAACGGATAGAAGCCGGCACCATCATCGCGGATATACACCCCCGGGAAGTCTTGCGACTGATGGCAGAATGCGGTTCCTTGCGCAAGGTGTATCGTTCGAGGATACAGGCATTGGAGGACACCGCCGGCATGTTCACCGCGAACATCCGCCTTAAGCCGGGAGCCCTCCCTTACGAGAACCGGAACATCTTTGTCCATCACGAAACAGCGGACTTGTGGAGGCATTCTTCCTCGCAAACCGACAGCGTCATGGTCAGCTTCTACCCAGGCCAGGATGCCGTTGACCTGCTCACTCCAATGCGGTGGGCGGATGTGGCAAAATGGGCTGAGAAACCGGTGGGAAAGCGAGGCGAGGACTATGTGGAATATAAGAACGGGAAAGTGGAAGCCTGCCTGCGACTCATAGAGCAGCGATTTCCTTCATTGCGGGATGCCATCGAAAGCGTCCATACCTCCACGCCGCTCACATACTACCGCTACACGCATACGCACGAGGGTTCGGCGTTTGGCATACGGAAAGACTGGCGTTCACCGCTCACCACCATTTTAGCACCCAAGACCCCCATCCCGAATGTGCTGCTGACGGGGCAGAACCTCAATCTCCACGGTCTGTTAGGCGTCTCGATGACTTCCGTGCTTACGGCATCGCATCTGATTGGCATGGACAGTATTGTCAAGGAATTGGGACTTGGGATGTGAACTAGCAAAAAGGTCTGGCACTGGGTGAAAGTAGGGTGTTCCGCAACGCAATCGCTTCATTCACCCTTTCGGCTGCAGGCTGCGGCGGTACTCGCTGGGCGAAAGGCCGAGGTGCTTGGTGCAGTAGCGGCTGAAATAGGAGAGTGACGTGAAGTTCATCCTGTCGGCGATCTGCGTAAGCGACAGCCGCTCGTCATCGAGATATTTTTTCAGGATCGGCACCGTGTGGCGGTTGATGAAACTGCTGACGCTGTGGCCGGTGACGCGCTTGACGGTGGCGGAGAGGTACTTCGGCGACACGTGCAGCCGTTCGGCGTAGTAGCTCACCTCGCGCTCGGTGCGGCTGATGCCCGTGGAAAGCAGATCCATAAGTTGTCTGACGATGTAGGCCGTGCGGTCGGTGTGGGGGTCGGTGGCTTCGCGCTGCGCGTGCGGCTCGAAGATGTCGTACATCATCGTCAGGCAGAGGCTTCCCATCAGTTCGCGGTAGAACAGCAGCTCGCGGTCGTCCATGCGGTCGCGGAGGCGGTGGAAGTCGGCCAGGAGGAAGTCGGCCTGCCCGTCGGTGAGTTTGATGACGGGGTCCTGGTTGAGCGAGATGCTGCCTCCGATACTGTAGTTGTTCGACGGCAGCTGGTTCTGCAGGAACTTGTAGTCGGCAGCGAACCACTCCACCCGCATTCCGGGGGCGGCGGCCAGGTTCTTCGCCCGAGTGGGGTTCGGCATCACCACGAGGTCGTTTTTTACGATATGGTAGCACCTCTCGTTGAACACGAAGCTGCCTTCGCCCCCCGTGCAGAGCAAGTGCATGCAGGTATGGCTCAGTTCCGGCGCATTCATCGCCAGGAAATCGGTGGAATATTGAAAGTCGGTTTTCATGGCGCAAAGATACTAAATTTAGTGAATCAAATCACTAAATATTATAATATTTGGTGATTTGATTCACCGAAATCGCATCTTTTCATTGTTGTCCGCTAAAAAATTCGCGCATGACTTACTGCGCGAAACTAATCCAACGGTTCCGGCTCATCGTCCTCTTCGCCTGCATCGACAGACGCATCGAAAGCCATGAAAAGTTCAAGGAAGTCGGTCTCGCGGTAGAAGTAGTTGGGGTCGTCGGTGAGTTTGTCCTCGATGAAGTGGAAGCCCCTTATTTCCGTTTTTCCCATGCACCTAAAAACACACAATCCAGGCCTTCTTCTTTCAAGTTAGGAATGGAAAATCGAGCCTTAATTATGTTCTCTATATCTTTCATCGCTTCATTTTATTGTTCAGTGTTTCAAGCAGCGCGCAGATTCCAATGTCGCTTTCGCCGGAAAGGAAAACTAAATCTTTAGAAGTTCCCAGGGAACAGAGGACAACAGTTCCGCGACTTGCGGAATTGCCGGGCGTTTGAAGTCGTCTGCAGCCTGCAGACGGTTGAGGAGCGTATATCCATCCTTTTTCTGCATTTCCATTATACTCTATTCCAGGACGCAAAAATACAAAAATAATGGATGCTGTTTCGCCGAATGAAAATTCGGGGCTGCACTTCATGTTTTCGCATGGAATATCGGCTATTGAAACTTTTCTGCTTTTTATGAAAATAGTGATACTTTTTGTGAAACTGGCGCAATGTGAAAGGTTGTATTTTTGCCCCGTCAAAATGACAGTGATTATAGATTCGTTATAAAACAAAGAAAACCAAAAAGTTATGAAAGAAGAAATCGTTGACCCGAGATTGACAACCCCAGAAGAGTCGGCTATGTACACGCACCAGGCGCAGACCCTTTTCAAGCTCAACCACACCATGCCCTACACCGACGAGTACAACGCGCTCGCCAAGGAGCTGTTCGGCCACGACGTGACTGCCGACGGCGGCTTCGTGATGCCTGGACTGACGGGCGTATGTTTCGACCGCGTGAAGCTCGGCAAGGGCGTGAAAATCATGAACAACTGCCTCATGATGGCCCGCGGCGGCATCACCATCGACGACAACGCGATGGTCGCCGCCAACGCGCAGCTCATCAGCAACAACCATGACCTCCACGACCGGATGATGCTCACCTGCAAGCCCGTCCACATCGGCAAGGATGCCTGGATCGGCGCGGGCGCGACCATCCTGCCCGGCGTGACCGTGGGCGACAACGCCGTGGTGGCCGCCGGCGCCGTGGTGACCAAGGACGTGGCCCCGAACACCATCGTGGGAGGAAACCCCGCAAAATTGATCAGGGTGATTGATGAATTGCCGTAGGGACGCGAATTATCGCGTCAGATCATTTGCGACAATAGTTTGGAAAATAAGCAAGATTATTCAAACGAACAATAAAAGACATACTATGAGAAAAATCACATTTTTTGCTGTTGCCGTGCTGATTTTGCTCGGTTGCAGCCCGAAAGAGGAGGTCTGTGCGCAAGAGACCCAAGGGGCGGTGGTCTATATGACCTCGGAAATCACCCCTGAAGCGTTGGTCAACATCTACAAGGCCTTAGGCGTGCCTGCCGAAGGTCGCGTGGCGGTGAAAATCTCCACCGGCGAGTCGGCCAAGAGCAACCACCTGCGCCCCGAGCTGATCAAGGAGCTTGTCCAGTCGGTGAACGGCACCATCGTGGAGTGCAACACCGCGTACGGCGGCAATCGCTCCACCACGGCCAACCACCGCAAGGCCATCGAGCAACGCGGCTATAACCAGATCGCCACTGTCGATATTATGGACGAGGACGACACGCTGCATCTTCCAGTTACGAGTACCAAGCACCTGAAATACAATATTGTAGGGTCGCATTTGGCCAACTACGACTTCATGATCAACCTGGCCCACTTCAAGGGACACGCGATGGGCGGCTTCGGCGGCGTGCTCAAGAACCAGAGCATCGGCGTGGCGTCGAGCTCCGGCAAGATCTACATCCACACCGGCGGCAAGAGCCAGACGAACTGGACCTCCGTGGAGCAGGACGACTTCTTGGAGTCGATGGCCGTGGCCGCGCAGTCTGTGCACAACTACTTCAAGCAGCCGGGCAAAAACATCATCTATATCAACGTGATGAACAACATGTCGGTGGATTGTGACTGCGACGGCAACCCCTCCGCGCCCTGCCTGCGCGACATCGGCATCCTCGCCAGCACCGACCCCGTGGCCCTCGACCAAGCCTGCCTCGACCTGGTCTTCAACCACAAGAACAGCAGCGGCGACGATGCGAAGCCGTTGGTTGACCGAATCAACAAAAAGCACGGCACCCACACGGTGGAATATGCCGAGCAGTTGGGCCTCGGCACCCGCAAGTACAAGCTCATCCGCATTGACAAATAGATCAAGACTATGAAATTCAAGAACATCATTATCGCGGTCCTCGCCGTGGTTTTCGCCACGGGCTGCAACGGACAGAACAAAAACAACGCCGAGACGCGCCGTGGCACGTCTCTACAGAACGAACAAAAATCAAATT
>CAMHNQ010000061.1 GCA_946186495.1 uncultured Bacteroidales bacterium | reverse complement strand
GTGGTTGATAATTCGGAAGAAATAGCTCTTAAGCAATTCATTATGGCATACGATATTGATGATCGTTGTTGCTTACTTGATCCAAAACAAGCATTGATTGAGAAAGGCTATTTGCCACCAAACAATTCGTATCAACCATTGTACACAAATTACATACGACCTTATGATGACGATAGTTTTGACGTATGCAGATGCACTAATTATATTGACGTTGATCCGATAGATGGCATACCTTTCTATTGGTGTAATAAAAAACCTTGTGTAAGACGATGTCACTATATCCTTCCACTCTCAGAATGGGAGAAATATAAACTTTCAGATTTCATATATATCCTATTAGGTTGCGAAACTGCCAATCTATCAAAAGTTTGGAAAATGACTTCCAGAATTTCTCAATTCTTGAATTCCTATATTGAATCCAAGCGTTCAAAGAATGAATCAAATGAGTCATCCGATAAAGAGCAATTGAATACTCAAAATCTTCAAATCAATAAGTCTGATGAGATAGGTGTTTTGACGGAAGAATTGTCTGTCGTTCAAGATATTTACGATGATGATGAGTATGATGGTTATAACGGCAATTATAACGATTCCTACTATTTTGATGGTGACGAACCGACATATGAGAGGTATAACGGCTCCTATGCACAAGACGAAATGGGATATAGCGATGATGATATAGACACTGTTTTTGATGGTGATCCAAGTGCATACTGGAATATTGACTAACCATTTTTCAAGATATGACGCTAACAGATTTAATAAAAACATTGGACTCAATTGAATTGACTAATTCCGAAGAATGTGAAGGAAGAGTCAGTTTTATTATTGGGCTGATTTTATCCGAACTTCCCTGGTTACACCATCCTTTAAAAGCTGGAACAATAATCTCCCGTTGTAGGAAAGATGCTCCTAATCTAGGAAGAGACTCTTTCAGCTGTAAACCAGCCGAAAGAGTAGAAGATTACCAACGCGCATCAATTCCCCATAAAACAGTCTTTTATGGTGCTGTTGGAGATAGAGGAGTGGATGACGGGGAGTTCATTGCAATGTTGGAAACATCAAAAATACATCGCAATAGCATTAAATTTGGTAAAGAGGAAATATATGTATCTCACTGGGTCGTCAAGCAAGATATTGAAATGGCTCTCATTAGTCACCCCAACGTATTTGTTGACTCAAATAATGGTAGTACTGTTGATGAAATGCAAAAGAATTATATTCGAGTACTGCCCAACTATCCAGCAGATCAAGATTTTATCATTGAATTTGACAAATTGGCAGAATTTGTAGCACGACAATTTGCTAAAAAAGTTAAAGATGGAAATAATTATGAATATTTGATATCCGCACATTTTGCAAATAACGCATTGGAAACGGATTGTGGTATTATATATCCTTCAGTACAAGTTAATGGCAAACTTGGTTTTAATGTTGCATTACGACCCGACATTATAAATAGCCATCTTAATTTCATTGACGCTGAAAAGCATGTTTTATACAAAGCTGGAAACTATATGCAAGTTCCGGCCAGTAAGTATTCCGATGAGCATCTCGCTGTTACTCTCGGTATAAGCAGTTTGGATATTTTACCTAAAATAGAGTAATCCCTTAATGATAAAAGTATAAAATTATAAAGATATGACCGACAACGAAAAAGCACTAATGCACCAATTTGAAATGGCAGCACATTCACCAGGAACAGCACAGTTTCTATACAATTTGTTTGGTGGGGGCGCTATTACCAAGCAACAGGCAAAGAAACAATCGATTTTTGCATTGCCAAGATGAAACGCGACATAGAAGACAATCATTATTTGTCACAAGTGCAAAAAGAAAAAGAAATTGCCATGAGAGAATCTTGGTTTAAAGCATTGAAACTATCAATGGGGTTGACTTGATCCAAAGCAACCATCGAGACGGATGAGGAGAGAACATATTTCCTGATAGACATTCCTTGCCATCCGGAATTCTTGGAAGAAACACTATTGGTTGACACAAATGTCACCAAAGATAGCGTAAAAGGTGGCGTAAAAGAACAAGATGTCACCAATAATGTCACCAATAATGTCACCAAAGAACTAACTAAAAGACAGTATGTTATATTAGGAATGATTGCTGAAGATTCTTTTGTAACAATACCAGAAATGTCACTAAAGACGGGTGTTGCGACGAGAACTATCAAACGTGATATTGAAAACCTTCAGTCAAGGGGTATCCTAATCCGAAAGGGTGGTCGCAGAAATGGCGAATGGATCGTTTCTCGCCAATGATGGCGATCGAAAAGACAGCACTTGGGTGATTTTGACAACATAAAACAAATTGGCGTAAAAGAAAAAAATGTCACCTAAGATGTCACCAAACAACTAACTGAAAAACAGTTTACTATATGGATAATTTTATTACTACGGAACCCAATAACGACTTCTCCCACATCATCGTCCGCGACGCCACGGAGAACAACCTCAAGCACGTCAACGTCAGGATTCCCAAGGGAAAGATCACCGTGGTGACGGGCGTGTCGGGGTCGGGCAAGTCGTCGCTGGTGTTAGACACCATCGCGGCCAAGTCGCGGCGCGAGCTCAACGACACCTTCCCCTCCTTCACGCAGCAGTACCTGCCCAAGTACGGGCGGCCGCACGTGGGCGACATCCGGAACCTGCCCATCGCCATCGTCATCGAGCAGCGCAAGCCGGCCTCCAACTCCCGCTCCACCGTCGGCACCTACACCGACATCTACGCCCTGCTGCGACTGCTCTTCTCGCGCATCGGGCAACCCTTTGTGGGCTACTCCGACGCCTTCTCGTTCAACCACCCCTCCGGCAGCTGCCCGCGCTGCGGCGGATTAGGCGAGATCCGCGAGCTCGACATCCACAAGCTGGTGGATTTCGACAAGTCGCTCAACGACGAGGACACCATCCACTACATCGCCTTCGGCAAGGGCGGCTGGCGCTGGATACGCTACGCCCACAGCGGCCTCTTCGACCTCGACAAGAAGATCAAGGACTACTCGCCCGAGGAACTCGACCTCTTCCTCAACTCGCCGCAGATCAAACTGAAGAACCCGCCTTCCAACTGGCCCAAAACCGCCAAGTACGAAGGCCTCATCCCCCGCATGTACCGCAGCATCATCAACTCGGAGGAGGGGCTGCTCCACGCCTCCGTGCTCAACCCGATGCTGACGATGGGCACCTGTCCCGACTGTGGCGGCACGCGCCTCAACGAGAAGATACGCTCCTGCAAAATCGGCGGCCTCAACATCGCCGAGGTGACCGCGATGAGCATCAGCGACTGCCGCCAGTGGATGGAGACCCTCGACAACCCGCTGGCGGAGGACATCCGGCGGGCCACCACCGAGCGGCTGTCGGCCTTGGAGGAGATCGGGCTCGGCTACCTCACCCTCGACCGCGCCATCGGCACGCTCTCCGGCGGCGAGGCCCAGCGCTGCAAGATCGCCAAGTACATCAACTCGCCGCTCTCCGACGTGATGTACATCCTCGACGAGCCCAGCGTGGGCCTGCACAACCACGACATCCTGCTGATGCAACGCTCGGTGCAGAAGCTCAAGAACCACGGCAACACCGTCATCCTCGTCGAGCACCACAAGGAGATGATCCGCATCGCCGACCACATCATCGACATGGGCCCCGGCGCGGGCATGAACGGCGGGGAAATCGTCTTTGAGGGTAGCTACGAAGAACTGCTGCACAGTCAGACGCTTACGGGCACGATGCTCAGCGCGACGAGTGCCATCAAGGAGCAGGTGCGAACCCCCAAGGACTTCTTCCTGTTGGAGAACGCCAACCTGCACAACCTGAAGAATGTTTCCGTCAAGCTGCCGTTGGGCGTGATGTGCGGCATCGCCGGCGTGGCGGGCTCGGGCAAGAGCTCGTTGATGGAATGTTTCCAGAACGCCTATCCGCATCCCGAAGACATCGTCTATATCAGCCAGAAGAGCATCGGCATCAGCTTGCGCAGCACCCCGGGCACCTATTTGGACGTCGCCGACGACATCCGCAAGCTCTTCGCCAAGACCAACAAGACCAAGGCCGACCTCTTCTCCTTCAACGGCAAGGGCGGCTGTCCCGTCTGCCAGGGCAAGGGTGTCATCGTCAACGACATGGCTTTCATGGATGCCATCGAGACCACCTGCGAGGCCTGCGGCGGATTGCGCTATTCGCCGGAAGTGCTCTCCTACAAGGTGAACGGCCTCAACATCGCCGAGGTGATGGACCTCACCGCCAACAAAGCCGCCGAGCTGTTTGCCGGAAGTGTGATTGCCGAGAAGTTGGAACCGTTGCGCAAGGTCGGCTTGGGCTATCTCCACCTCAACCAGTCGCTCTCCACCCTCTCCGGCGGCGAGTTGCAGCGCATCAAGTTGGCCTCCTACCTGAACGCCTCCCTCATCCCAAATCACCAGTCCCAAATCCCAAATCACCAATCACTAATCACTAATCACCAATCACTAATCTTCATCATGGACGAGCCCTCCGACGGTCTCCACGCGGGCGACATCAAGCGCATCCTCAACCTCTTCGACACGATGGTGGAGGCGGGCAACACCATCTTCCTCATTGAGCACAACATCGAGATGCTGAAGTCCTGCGACTGGCTCATCGAGCTCGGTCCCGGCGGCGGCGCGATGGGCGGAGACATCATCTTCGAGGGAACGCCCAGGGCGATGTCGGAGGACACGGGGTCTGTTACGGGGGTGTATCTGCGGGTTAATTAGAATACAGAGACGTTGCGTGTAACGTCTCAGCATTCTAAGGTATCCGTTTGTATTCGTAATTTATGTACTTTTGCAAGTTCAAAGAAGAAACGGATTATGGAACATAAAAACAGCAAACAAGAAGAGTATCGTTTTTCGATAGAGTACTATATCTTCAGGGAGGGTGACAACCTGATTGCCTATTGCCCTTCACTCGATATCAGTACCTCGGGCAAGGATTATGGCGATGCGGTAAAGAATTTCTTCGAGCGTTTTCAGATATATGTCGAAACCTGTCTTGAGTTGGGCACACTTTGGGACGATCTGCGAGACCACGGCTGGAAAGTCACGGAGAAAAAACTCACCCCGCCAACATTCAGCCGCTTGATTCGCAAGCCGGAAATGTCCAAGTTGCTTAGCGGGCACATTAATTACGAAAAAGTGTCAACTCCGATGCGTATAGCAGCAATGGCATAACGCTATTCGCGATATGGGAATGTCGCGCGATGAGTTCATTAGTAAGCTTGAGGAAATGTAACAGGGCTTATACTTCACGCCCTCTAACGACTGACTTATTCATTGTTTGTATAAGAGTTGGGGTACATCAGGCGAATGACCGGGGTTGCGGGATTTTCATTGTGTTGCAATTCTTTGAACGGATTTCGAAATAATTTGTACTTTTGCAAGTTCAAAGAAGAAACTGATTATGGAACATAAAAACAACAAATCAGGTTCAAACAAACAATGAAAAAGAAAGTACCCAAAAAATCCGACCCTTTGACGTATGAAGAAGCGGTAGCGTTGCACGAGTCCGGCAATAAGTTGTCAGACGAGCAGGTTTTGGAGATTTACCGTCTCGCCTACGCATACGATCATGGAGAACGACATTTAAAATGTGACCACGTCAAAGCTTTGGAATTGTATCGAATGGCGGCTGCACACGGAGATCATTATGCTGAATTCGCGGTCGGTTTGTGTTATTATTATGGCCAAGGATGCGATGTTGACTATACTAATGCGGTGGAGTGGTATCAGCGAGCGGCCGACCATGGCAACAGGGATGCAATGCATAACCTTGCTAATTGCTATTATAACGGTGAAGGCTGTGAAAAGGATTTAGCCAAGCATATCTATTGGCTTAAGCGGGCGGTGAAAAAGGGGGACACCCTGGCGATGTGGGCCCTTTCTACCCGCTATCACTGGGGCGAAGGAGTGCGGAAGAATTTGCCTGCTGCCATCCGCTGGATAAAAAAGTCGGCGGAAGGCGGTTGCGCATGGGGCCAATACGACCTTTCGTGGTATTATCGGAAAGGTATTGGTGTGGATCAAAGTGAAGAATTGGAATTTTTCTGGGCTATGAAAGCGGCTGAACAAGGCGATGATTATGCGCAAAACACCGTTGGAACCTTCTATAGTGGCGGAATCTCTGTGAAGAAAGACAGTGAAACGGCCATGCAGTGGTTTCGTCGTGCGGCCAAAAAGAAAAACGAGGAGGCTGCATATAACATGGCCATCCTTTATGAAGAAGGCGACGGTGTGGAGCAAAACTACAAAGAGGCTTTGCGATGGTATCGTTTGGCCGACAAATGGGGAAAAGAGGGAGTGGAAGAGGATATAAATCGCCTGAAGGCACTCATCGAGGCATAAAACAGCCTCGACAGCAATATTACATACTTTCGGGCTATATCTCAACAAAAAATCGAGATATAGCCCGAAAGTATGTGGTTTTATTTTGTGATATTCTACCTCTTGCTTGAAGGTAGCGGATGGTTTGCCCTGACCGAACCGCTGGACAGCTATCTTGTCACAACGACTTTCTTAGCGGGGTGACCACCTACTTTGACGACGTAGACGCCAGGGGCGAGATCGCGGTCACTCACTCGACGGCCCGCAAGGTCAAACACACTCACTTCGCAGTCATCGCAACCTTCCACCGTGATATTGCCGTTTTGGACCTTGACCGTGATGCTCTCCACGTCGAATTCTTCGATGCCATCGACCACGTCGCTGCCGCTGACGTAGCAGTTCGCCTCAAAATGAGGTGTGCCGCCGCTGATGGTGTTGCCATTGGCGATGGACGGTGTTGAGGGGGCGGAGATGAACGTGGAGCCACTGTTGGTGCCGCCAGGGCCGCCACCAGGACCGCCGCCGCCAGGACCGCCGCCGGTGCTAATGGAGGGCGTATAGAACGCTACTGCGTTGTCACCGTATGTCACAGTGTACCAGCTGTTCCCACTGATGGATGAAGATTGGATATAGGGCTGGTTGATGCTGCTGCCGTTCTCGATTCCGCCCACGGCAATGATGACACCGCCGTTGACATAGACCTTCTTTCCCTCTTCACTGTTGGCATCGATAGCCAGCTCGGCGCCGGAGGAACCGATGGCATAGACCAAGCCGCCGTTGAGGTAGCAGTTCCCGTTGGCGTCGATGCCGTCGTTGTTGGTCGAACGTGCATAGAGGTAGCCTCCGGTGACCGTCAGATCCTGTCCGGAGTTGATGCCGTCGTCGTAGGCGTTGACATAGATTTCGCCGCCGTTGATGTCCAACGTGTTCTTGCTTTCGATGCCTTCGCCGTTGGTGCCGGCAGTCGTCACCTTGATGTAGCCGCCGTTGACCACCATCCCGCCGCTGTAGGTGTAGCTGTTACCGACCTGGGTCTTTTCTCCGGCCTTGATGCCCTTGGGCGACGAGTAGTAGTCGCTACTGACATTGTCGGTGTTGCCAGTGTAGTTGGTGTTTTCGGTCGTCCCGTTGTTGTAGTAGAGGCCGCCGGAGGTTGACACGGTGATGTTGCCGTCGTTGATGGTCAACACGCTGTCGCACTTCATTCCTTTGCCGCCGGAGCCTGTGGCGGTCAGGTTGAGCGTGCCGCCGCTGATGGTCATGTTGCCGTCGCTGCTCAGGCCGCAGGCCGCTTTGGTCTCCAAGTCGTCCTCGTCCCAGGCTCCCTTGCCCGTGGTGGTGACGGTGATGTCGCCCCCGGAGATGAACATGTCGCCTGCGCTTTTGATGCCCTTCGCGGCGGCAGCGGAACAAGTGATGTTGATGGTGCCACCGCTGATGTACATGTTGCCGGAGTCCTCATCCTCGTGGTCGGTGGTCTCGCCCGTCGAGACGTCGCCGTCGAGGTCGCACTGGATGCCGTCATCAGCGGTGCCGCTAATGTTGACAGTGCCGCTCTCCATGAGGAAGTATTCGTTGCAGGAAATGCCGTCGCCCACGGCGGAGGTCACGTTGATGGTGGCGTTCTTCACGCTGATGTACTCGCCGGCCTTGATGGCGTGCTTCACGTTACCCACCACGTTGAGCGTGCCCTGCTGCTTGAATTCGGCATGGCCTTTCACGTAGAGGCAGCCTTTCTGCTCGCCGGAAACCGCATCGACGAGGGTGTTGGTGGTGCCGTTGACAAGCTTCACATTGATGCGCTTGCCGTTCTGGATGTGGATGGCGGCGCCACTATAGACCGGAGTGGTGTTGGTCAGCGTGAGACCGTTGAGCTCGAGGGTGGCCTTGTAGGACCCGGACATGTAGAACTCCCCGTCGGACGAAGTTCCGCTCAACTTGTAGGTGATCTCGCTGGCGAGAGAGTCACTCTGCGCAATGGACACATGCGCACCCTGTTGGGCGACTGTGAGATATTGTGCCACGTTGTCGGCAACAGCCACGGTCGCCGTTGTGCCGTTATAAACCACCTCCACGGTGTTGTCGCCAGGTGTCTGCGCGACGGCAATGGTTGCAAGAAGCAACATGCTGGAAAAGAAAATAATGCGTTTCATAAGTCTGAGAATTAAACCAATTGGACGAATTAAATCATAATGAATTATATTAAAAAACTATACTAACGATACAAGCTTAACTAACCAAACTATTTGTCGGCAAAAATACATTCGCCACACGCTTGGTGGATGGCACATTCACGGAATCATTTGGCAAAAAGACCGCTTTTAGCGTTTTGGCCAAAAAAATCCGTATTTTTGCATCATGAAAAAAAGCCTGCCATATATTCATCCGATGAACCTCCATGCTTCGAAGATTAAGGAGAGGGGCATTGTTGTCTTCGACGATGTGAGGCAATTGCCGAGTGGCAACCAGCCTTTTGCATCGCCCCACTACGTCATCGCGATAGGTCACAGGGGGCGCATCGACCTCACATACGATGGCACTCCTGATTTTTTAGAACAACATACTGTCGGTGTCATTTTCCCGAACCACGTCATCCAACAAGTGAGCAAAACCGACGATTACCTTGCCACGCTCATTGTCGTCGACGTCTCAGTCCTTAACGACCCAATGCTGCAGATCATCAATCGGAAGCGCTACCGCCACGAGCTTCACCCTAACGTGAAGCTTGACAAGCATGAGTACAAGATGATGATGAACGTGGTGGAGGGGATGCGCGAGATCACGCGTCTCAAAATGGCCGACCACCGTATGCTGATGGCCCGCCTGCTGGAGTTTTTCATCCGCCTGCTCAGCCACTACAGAATCCAGAAGCTGAACGAGCCCCAAATTGAGAAGCGTGTCAGCGAACGGTTCCAGCAAGACCTCAAGGAGCATTTCCGCAATCACCGCGACGTGGCCTTCTATGCCGGAAGGAACTTCTTGTCAACCAAATACTTCAGCTCCATCATCAAGCAGGAGACAGGTCATTCCGCCGCATACTGGATTCACCACCAGCTTGTGGCAGAGGCGAAAATGCTGCTTCATGTTCGACGCGACCTCCCGATACAGGCCATCTCCGACATGCTGGGATTCGACGAGCAGGCCACCTTCAGCCGCTACTTCCACCGCGAAACGGGCATGTCGCCATCCCAATTCCGCAACAGCGACTGAAGCCCAATCCCCCACGTTTCCCCAGGCCCCCTCACATCAACAAAGATGTTGAAGTCGCTTTCCCAAAAGCATCTTCAAACCTACAACAAAAACAAAATCCAGGTAATCGAATGAGGTTTGGCCTTGGGATTTCTCGCCGGTCTGTGCCACTCCCGGTGACGGAGGGCCGCGACGCGCCATGGCACGTTTTTGCCGGGCATTTTCTTTTGACTCCGTATATTCGAAATTTGTGTATCTTTGCAGAAAAAATTCACATTAGTTAACAGGAATCAATCAAAATGAAAAACATCCCATTTATCGTCATCGCCGCCGTGGTACTCGCCTCATGCGGGCAGAGCGGCAAGAGCAGCCAAACCGAGAACGAGACGGCTCAACCCGAGGCCGCGACCGTCTATCTGACCCGCGACATCAGTCCCGAGGCGTTGGTTAAAATCTACAAAGCGCTGGGCGTGGAGGCCAAGGGCCGCGTGGCCGTGAAGATCTCCACCGGCGAGGGCAGCAACCCCAACTACCTGAAGCCCGAGCTCATCAAAGGCCTCGTGGAGTTGGTCGACGGCACCATCGTGGAGTGCAACACCGCCTACGGCAACGCCCCCGAAGACGCCAAGGACGAGCGCAACACCTCGGCCAACCACTGGAAAATCATCGAACGGCACGGCTTCAAGCCCATGTTCAAGGTCGATATCATGGACGAGGAGGGCGAGATGCGCATCCCCGTGAAAGACAATTCGCACATCAAGTACGACATCGTGGGCGACCACATGGCCAACTACGACTTCATGATCGCCCTCAACCACTTCAAGGGCCATCCGATGGGCGGCTACGGCGGCGCACTCAAGAACCTCAGTATCGGTTGCGCCAGCCAGAACGGCAAGGCCTACATCCATTCCGCCGGCAAGATGGAGGTCCTCGACATGGAAAAGCTCTGGACCCCCGAGTTCATCGGCGACCAGGACGGCTTCCTTGAGAGCATGGCGGCAGCCGCGCAGGCGGTGACCGACTATTTCCAGAAGAAGGAGGGAATCATCTACATCAGCGTGATGAACAACATGAGCATCGACTGCGACTGCGTGGACCATCCCGAACCCGTGAAGTTAGAGGACTACGGCATTCTCGCCAGCACCGACCCCGTGGCCCTCGACCAAGCCTGCGTCGACATCATCAACCAGCAGAAAGTGACCGCCACCAATGACCCCACCGACCTGCTCTCCCGCATCGACCAGCAGCACGGCACCCACACCATCGACTGGGCCGAGAAGATCGGCTTGGGCACCAAAAAGTACAATCTGGTGAATATTGACAAATAGAAATCGTTGTCTTTCATTCGGTTTGTCGATTATGGAGATTTGAGAATTATGAAGAAACTCTTATTTACCGTTTGTCTGGGTTTGGCGGCGTTCCTGCTCTCCCCTACTCTTTCCGCGCAGCGGACGAGGGTTTATTACTACAAAATTGACGACAACATCTCGAAACCGGCGCTCCGGCTCACCGAGAAAGCCGTGAAGGAGGCCGAAGCGGGCAACTTCGACTACCTTTTCCTGGAGCTGAACACGTTTGGCGGGGAGTTGGACGCGGCCGACAAAATCAGGACCCTGTTGCTCAACACCGGCGTGCCAAGCATGGTGTTCATCAACAACAACGCAGCCTCCGCAGGCGCACTGATCTCCATCGCCTGCGACAGCATCTACATGATGCCCGGCGCATCCATCGGGGCGGCCTCGGTGGTCAACCAGGAGGGGGAGATCATGCCCGACAAGTACCAGTCATACATGCGTTCGCTCATGCGGACAACCGCCGAGCACAACGGCCGCAACCCCAACATCGCGCAGGCCATGGTCGACCCTGACGTGGAAATCCCTGACATCAGCGAGAAAGGCAAGGTGCTGACATTCACCTCCGAAGAGGCCGAACATCACGGATTCTGCGAAGGGGTGGTCAGCAGTCGAGAGGAGGCGATGGCTGCCGCCGGCATTGCGCAGCCCGAAATCCACGAACAGGAACTTTCCGCCGTCGACAAAATCATCAACTTCCTGGTCAACCCGATCGTGAGCGGCATCCTCATCATGTGCATCGTGGGCGGCCTCTACTTTGAGCTGCAGGCACCCGGCATCGGACTGCCGACCATCATCGCCGTCACCGCCGCCCTGCTCTTTTTCGCGCCCCACTACCTCGAAGGCCTCGCCGCACACTGGGAGATCCTCATCTTCCTCGCCGGCATCGTGCTGCTGATGCTGGAGTTCTTCGTCGTACCCGGATTCGGTGTCACTGGTATTTCCGGAATTATACTGATAATAATATCTTTAGTACTGACATTGGTTTTCAATGTCGGCTTCAAGTTCAACTTCAACCCCGAGTTTAACGTCTCCGCGTATGTCAGCAAAATGACCATTTTGGTTCTGGCCAGCAGTCTGGCGGGGTTCTTTCTGTCACTATGGCTCGGCAAGAAGCTGATCCTCGCGGAGACTCGCTTCGGCTCGCTGGCCTTGCGAACCGAACTGGAGAGCGGCAAGGGGTTCACTTCTCAGGACATGAAAAACGAGCAATTCGTCGGCCAGGAGGGGATTGCGCACACCATCCTGCGCCCGTCCGGCAAGATCAACATCAACGGTGACATTCTCGACGCCACCATCGAGCACGGTTTCGCCGAGCCCGGCGACAAGGTGAGGGTGACCCGGTTCGAGAATGCGCAGCTGTTTGTGAGGAAGGTTTAGGGGGAAGCAAGAAGTCCCCCTTTTCCCTCAAACAGGAAATCCCGTTCCGGAATATTCAGGAACCCAGAAGCAGGGCTGCTTGCCACAGCGAGCAATCTCCCTCATCGCATAATTCTCCGTGACGGCTCTTTTGAACGTTTTCGTTGTGCCAGCTTCTTCAAAGAGGTCCTTGTATCCAAATTCCAACGTGCGACACAGACACTTGTTGTACTCATCTCACAAAATCTATCACTTTAGGCTGTTACGACATCATTCCTGGCACGACCCTATTGCATAGTCCCACCAATAAACCGTCGCTTTGCCCACCGTGGCTACCGGAAGCCGTGGCGTACGCGGTGGGCGGCAAGGTTGCGCCGTTCTTCGTCACGCCCTTGTTGCAGCCCTTCATCGCGTCCTTTTTGCAGGCCTTGTAGCAAACCTTGCTGCAGCCCCTCGTCCCGGCCGATGCCTTTCCAGGTGGCTTCCACGCTGACGCCGTCCCAGTATCTGTCGTAGAGGTACTCCTCTGCCTTGTTGTAGTTGATGACCTCCAGCAGTTTGACGGCCTTGGCGATGTCGGGGTCGGCGATGAGCTCCGGCGCGGGCGTCCTTGTCTCCGCGGTCATTTCCGTGAAGTAGCGCATCCACAGGTCCTTCTTGGAGTCGCCCTTCACGGCCAGCTTCTTGTACTTGTCGATCTCGGCGAAGACGATCTTGAGCCCGTCGAAGACGCGGTCGGTGTGGTGATGTGGTCGAACTGGGCAAGCGTTTTCGGTATGGTGCGATGGCCAAACGGAATGGCGGTGGGTTACCCGGTGACGTTTGCAGTTGCGGGCTGTCGGTGTGATTGAGACGCCAACTCGACTATATGGTTCTCACTACATCCCACCATATTGGGTGTTATCCTCCGCAGCCATTGGCAGTTCACCTTCTTGTATCGGGTACAATTTCACTACGTGGGATTTTGAGCAGTATTCATCTTTCTCGACTCGATTCTTCTTGAAATTCTCCGCCTGCTCAAAGATGGCTTTGAAAACTTCGTCGCGAGTGGCAGGCGGATAGCCGTGATTGGAGAGCGTAAGGATAATCTGTACCTTCAACTGCGCCTTGATGTCGGCACGCTTGTCCCAGTCGATAAACTGGGAACTGTCATCTACCTTTTCCTTGACGGCTTGCGCAATCTCAACATACTGCTCTTCGGTGTATTGGTCCAGAAATCCATACTTTTCGGCCACTGACTTCAGAATGTCGTAGAAAGCCTTCACTTCAATATCCGGAATGCCGTCCGGCAAAACGCTGTCTTTCTTGATTTCTTCAAACAAATCGGCCAACTGCTTGGCGACTTCGGTCACGATCTCGTCGGCCAACACGATGTCGTCGGAGCGATCGTTGTAGATGTCGATGATTTCGTTCAGACGCTCAGTGAAGCTGATAGCCTTCACCTTGTTTACCTTTTTCACGCTGTCAATCACACGCTTGAGTAGCTGTTCCATCAGCTTGACTTTCGTGTTCTTGTACGGCAGTTTTTTCAACTTGTCCATATACTGTGATGCCAGCAAGTCTATCTGTTTGGCATCGTTGAGCTGCAGGTTGTTGATGGCCACCACCTCTTCCGAAATCAAGGCCTCGTTGACCAACTTCAACACATGGCGGTTCATCTGCGTGGCATCGGGCGACACACCCGTGGTGGTCTTGAATATGATGGAACGAACGGCCGTGAAGAAATGCACATCGTCAATCTCCTCCTTTGTGATTCGTTCGTCATTATTGCACATATTGTAGGCCGACTTCATGATAAGGGTGTGCTTCATGAATCGTTTCTCGGTCTCTTCGGTTTGCTGGATGTGTTCGGCAGACATCTGAAGGGCATTCAATTGTTCCAACGGAGTACCCATAAAGAACCTGCTGTACTCAAAACCCGTAAACATACGTCTAAGCAGATCCAGTTCGTCTTTGAACAGCTTCACGGCATTGTCGATGGTTTCCACCGGTGTCTCGTTCTGTCCGCCGTTGGCATATTTTTTCATCGCCTGGTTGAACTTTTTCTTAATGCCTAAATAATCAACAATCAAACCTTTATCCTTGCCCGGATAGTTTCTGTTCACCCGACTGATGGTCTGTATCAGCGTATGCATTTGCAACGGCTTGAAGCAGTACATGGTATCCAAACAGGGCACATCAAAGCCCGTAATCCACATATCCACCACGATGGCAATCTTGAAGTTCGACTTCTCCTCCTTGAATTGCAAATCGAGTTTCTTGCGCTCTTCGTCGGTGCCCAACAGCTTGTACAGTTCAGGATCGTCATCTTTCTGACGGATGCAGACTAACTTGATTTTCTCGATGGGTTTAATCTTTTCCGCTTCTTCCTTGGTCAGCTCTTCGCCATCGCCACAGATTCTCACCTCTGCCCACTCAGGCCGCATGGCGACAATCTCTTTGTAGATGGCGAAACCGATCTCACGGGTGGCGCAGACAATCATGGCCTTGCCCTTGACGGTACTGCCTTCTTCCACGCGCCGTTCGTAGTGCTGCACAAAATCCACCGCCAGACGATGAATGAGGTCAGGACTGTTGAGCAAAATGCTCATCTGCGTCATCGCCCGCTTGCTCTCCTCAATCTGGTATTCCGACGAGCCCTCTTCCGCGCACTGATCGTAGTAGGCCTCGATTTGCTTGATAAGCTCGCCATCGGCAATAACACGCGACGCACGGCCTTCGTAGAGGATGGATTTGGTGATGCCGTCCTCCACGGCTTCTATCATAGAATATTCATCCACGACAGCACCAAAGACCTCCATCGTAGAATCTATCGGCGTGCCGGTGAACCCCACATAGGTGGCATTCGGCAACGAATCGCGCAGATATCTGGCAAAACCAAACGAGCGTTTCACTCCTGCCTCCGTAATGGCCAACTTTTCCTCCAAATTGGTCTGTGTACGGTGCGCTTCATCGCTGATACAGATGATGTTGGCGCGGTTGGAAAGCAGGTTGATATCCTTTGAGAATTTCTGTATGGTGGTAAGGAACACACCTCCGCTGGTGCGGCCTTGCAGTTTGGCTTTCAAATCCTCGCGACTCTCCACCTGCTCTATCACGCTGTCGCCCACGAACTGCTTGGCGTTGAGCAGCAGACGCGAGAGCTGGTCGTCGAGGTCGGTGCGGTCGGTAATCAAAATGATAGTTGGACTGCACAGGGCTTTGCTCTTCATCAGCAATCGCGACAGGAAGAGCATAGTCAGCGACTTACCGCAGCCCGTGGCACCAAAGTAGGTGCCGCCTTTGCCGTCGCCTCCCGCGTTGAGTTTGCTGTGGTTCAATATATTCTGAAAAAGCGAGCGGGCGGCGAAATATTGCGGATAACGGCAGATGAACTTCTTTTCGTCTTTGGAGGTGTCGGGGAAATAGACAAAGTTGTGAATCACATCGATGAGTCGGTCTTTGCGGAACATTCCGGCAATCATCGTCTTGAGTGAGTTGATGCCGTCGCAGGCCTTGTCTTTGGCGTTCACTTTGCGCCACGCGTAGAAAAATTCGTACGGGGTGTAAAGGGTACCGAATTTGCTGTTCACACCGTCGGAGACTACAATGAAAGCCGTGTATTTGAACAAGGAAGGTATGTCCCTGCGGTAGCGGATGGTAAGCTGTTTGTAGGCATCCTCGATAGTGGTGTCTTGCTTGGTGGCACTCTTCAACTCGAACACCACCACGGGCAGACCGTTGACAAAGATGATGATGTCGGGTATGCGGTGCTCGATTTCGGTGATGTCGAACTGGTTCACCACCTTGAAGATGTTGTGTTTCTGGTTGACTTCGTCGAAAGCGATGGGATAGATGTACAAGTTCTGCTTGGCGGGGTCTTCGCGTTTCAGCGAGAATCCGTCCATCAGCAGGTTGAGGGTGTGTTTGTTCTCAGCGTAGAGTGTGCCGCCCTGTTTCTGCGTGATGATGCGGATGGCATTCTCCACCTCCTGATCGGTGATGCCGTCGTTCTTGTAGCGGATGTGCAGATATGCCGCCAGATCATCGCGCAGCACCACATCGTCGAGGTCGCGGATGATGTCCTCGCCTTTGACATAATCATAACCCTGCTCCTGCAGCAGGGAAATGACGGATTGTTCCAATAGGCTTTCGTTGAATAGAAACATAGACTAGAATTATAGTTTTATCTTTGAGCCAACCTCTTTAGTTTATCCAACAATTCGAAAGCTTTATACACATCCGTATATGATTCCCCTTCACGACCAAAGCTTTGCGCACGATCTTTAGCCAATTCCAATTTCCCTTCTGAGCACAAATCTGATACCCACTTCGAATCCTGTAGGAATTTTGACTTCTTCTCATAATCGGGGATGTATTTGCATAGTTCTTTCTCCGTAGAAGCTGAATTTTTAAAAAATCTGTTTGTATTCTCAAAATGTAGAAGAAACCAATATTCTATGGATGTGAGGCTTTCACAAAGAACAACATTTTTCTTGTTGGCATATTTTCGTCGAATCGTCTCTAATTTTTTCTTTTCCACCTCATTGCGATGAGCAACATCCGCATCAAAAACAGCAATGGCGATACCTCCGTCAGTGATGGCCTCCGCTATTTTTTTGTCCATTTCTGTCAATGATGTGACCGAGAAAAAGTAAGGTTTTATGGTGTAATGGTAGCCGAACAAGGTGCGGATATGGGTGAAATAGTGCTGTTCGGTCAGACCCTCTCCTAAAATGGTGACCGAACGCTTCTTCTGTCCTCGAT
>CAMHNQ010000060.1 GCA_946186495.1 uncultured Bacteroidales bacterium | reverse complement strand
GACGACCACGGTTGCACACAGACCGACACCCTGCACCTGACCATCTTCAATCCGGTGACCGAGCTTGTCGAAGTCACCACATCCGACTCCTGCTACACGTGGAACGGCATCGAATACTGCGCATCGGGGGAATACGTCCAGACATTCCAGACCGTCCATGGTTGCGACTCTGTAGTGACGCTCCTCCTGACGATTTCCGTGGGCATTGACAATCATGACCTCGCCACGAATGTCACCCTCTTCCCGAACCCAGCGAACACCTACGTGGATATCCGAATCAACGGCGAGGTGGCCGTGACTGCAATGGAAGTGTTCGATGCGTATGGAAGGTTGGTGTTGGCTGCGGACGCGATGAACCGCAGCCCTGAAACACGCATCGACGTCTCCAATCTTGCCGACGGCATGTACTTCGTGCGCGTGACCACGGAGGCGGGCGCGGTGACGAAAACGTTCGTGAAACGGTGATTCCCGCGTGACGCGAAAATCACAAAACTATTATCGAAGGGGATATTGCCTGGTCGCGAATCGGGCTTCAACCACCGAAATCATCGTAGTGAACCATTTCATGCGGAACACCAAGACTGTCAAGCATCTTCAACACGGCTTGCAACATCATGGGTGGACCGCAGATATAGTACTCGACCTCTTCGGGAGAAGGGTGCGTCTTCAGGTACTGTTCGAGAATCACTTCATGGATAAAGCCCGTGGGGCCTGTCCAGTGGTCGTCGGGCATGGCATCGGACAAGGCGACATGGAACTCGAAGTTGTCGTGTTCCACGGCAAGCCGCTCGAACTCCTCCATATAGAAAAGTTCCTTGCGCGAGCGTCCGCCGTACCAGAAAGTGGTCTTCCGGGGCGTGCGCTTCACCTTGAGCTGGTCGAAGATGTGCGAGCGCATAGGAGCCATGCCCGCTCCGCCGCCGATGAACATCATCTCGCGATCGCTCTCTTCTATGAAAAAGTCGCCGTAAGGCCCTGACACGACGACCCTGTCTCCCGGTTTCAGGCTGTAAATATACGATGAGGCCACCCCTGGGCTCACTTTCTCCAGCCGCCCTTTCTTGCGATTAAAGGGTGGTATGGCGATGCGCACGTTAAGCATCACGATGCCGTTTTCCGCAGGGTAGTTGGCCATCGAATAGGCCCGCACCGTCGGCGTTCCGTTCTTCATCCTCAAATCGAAAAGTCCCATCTTCCGCCAGTCGGCTCGGTAAGGCTCGTCCACATCCATGTCGGCGAAATTGACAGTGCATGCAGGGATGTCGATCTGGACATAGCCGCCAGAGCGGAAGTCCATGGTTTCACCTTCAGGAAGTTGCAGCACCAGTTCCTTGATAAAAGTGGCTACATTACGGTTGGAGACAACCGAGCATTCCCACTTCTTGATGCCGAAGAAACCTTCCGGAATCTCGATATCCATGTCTTCGCGTACTTTCACCTGACAGAACAGGCGGTAGTGGTCAGCGGCATCCTTGCGGGAGATATGCGCCAATTCAGTGGGCAGAATCTCGCCGCCGCCAGAGAGCACCTTGCCACGGCAAGTGCCGCAGGAGCCGCCGCCGCCGCACGCCGAAGGCACAAACACCTTCCCGTCGGCCAAAGCTTGCAACAGGGTGCACCCTCGCTCGTGCTCAATCTCCCTCTTCCCGTTGATGCGGATCTTCACCGTCCCATCGGGTATCATTCTCTTCCGCGCAAACAGCAGCACACCGACCAGCAACCATATGATTGCAAGAAAAATCAACACCGCCGCTATAAGTGTCAGCATATTCATCTTTTCCTATATATCTGTTTTGAAAAACATCCCGAAAAACTCGCCTTCATGTTATCCTCCCAATTCCCATTCGTTTCACATTCCCAAAAAGCACATGAACCCCAGGCCCAACAGTCCGGTGATGATGTAGGCGATGCCGTTGCCTTGCAGGGCGGGCGGGATTTTCGCGTATTTGAGGCGCTCGCGGATGGCGGCGAAGGCAGTGATGGCCAACAGCCAGCCGATGCCTGAGCCGAGCGCGTAAACCAGACTGTGTGCCACAGTGGGGAAATTGCGTTCCTGCATGAATAGCGAACCTCCGAGGATAGCGCAGTTCACGGCAATCAACGGCAGGAAGATGCCCAAGGCCATGTTCAACGCCGGCAGATACCGTTCGAAGACCATCTCCAACAGTTGCACAATGCCCGCAATCACCGCGATGAAGAGAATCAGCGACAAAAACGAGAGATCCGTCCCGGCAAAGCTCGCGCTCAGCCACGTCAAGGCCCCTTCACGGAGCAAATACTTATATAGCAAATAGTTGACAGGCACTGTAACAGCCAGCACGAAGCAGACTGCCAGTCCCAGCCCGAAAGCGGTCTTCACGTTCTTGGAGACGGCCAGATAGGAGCACATGCCCAAAAAATAGGCGAAAACCATGTTGTCGATGAAGACGGAGCGAAGGAGGATTTCGATCATAGCAGGCATAGGGTTGTCAGGGCTCCAGAAAAGTCGAAGCCTTTTGCTGGCAAAAATACATTTTTTTCAATTATCCCATTGAATCCAATTGGATATAAACCCGAATTTCAGACAGCAGAGCAAACCAAAATTTGTGTACCTTTGCCGCCTGAAAATGCAAACGCTAAAAAGAACAGAAGAATATGGAAAATTTTGATGTTATCGTGATTGGTAGCGGCCCTGGCGGCTATGTAGCGGCCATTCGGGCCAGTCAGTTGAACCTCAAGACCGCCGTGGTGGAGCGCGCAGAACTGGGCGGAATCTGCCTCAACTGGGGCTGCATCCCCACCAAGGCACTGCTGAAGTCTGCGCAAGTATATAAATATATGTCACATGCCGCCGACTACGGCATTGCCCTTGACGGCACCGCGACCCCGGACTTCCAGGCCGTGGTCAAGCGCAGTCGCGGCGTGGCCGAGCAGATGAGCAAAGGCGTCCAGTTCCTGCTCAAGAAGAACAATGTGACAGTGATTGCCGGCTTTGGCAAGCTGGCAGGCGACCACCAGGTAGAAGTGTCCGCCGCTGACGGCACCGTGACCCGCTACGAGGCCAAGCACATCATTCTGGCCACGGGCGCCCGCTCCCGCAGCCTGCCCAACGTCCCGCAGGATGGCAAGAAAATCATCGGATACCGCGAGGCTCTCACACTGCCCGAACTGCCCAAGAGCATGGTGGTGATGGGCTCCGGAGCCATCGGCAGCGAACTGGCCTTCTTCTACTCCACCATGGGCACTCAGGTCACCATCGTGGAGTACATGCCACGCCTCGTGCCCGTGGAGGACGACGACGTGGCCGCCACCCTCGCACGCTGCTTCCGCAAGGCAGGCATCAAGACAATGACCGGCGCCGCTGTGGAGAAGGTTGATGTGGTTGGCGACCAGTGTGTTGTCTCCGTCAAGGACAGCAAGGAGAAAGTCACGGAAATCACCTGCGACATTGTGCTTTCCGCCGTGGGCGTGGCCACCAACCTCGAGGGCCTCGGCCTTGAGGAGTGCGGCGTGGCCTTCGAACGCGGCAAGGTCACCGTAGACGACTACTACCGCACAAACGTCGAGGGCGTGTACGCCATCGGCGACATCGTCCACGGCCCGGCCCTGGCGCACGTGGCTTCGCATGAAGCGCTCGTCTGCGTGGAGAAAATCGCCGGCGGCAACCCCGAACCCGTGGACTACGGCAACATCCCCGGCTGCACCTATACCACCCCGGAAATCGCATCCGTTGGACTCACCGAACGCGCCTGCGTGGAACAGGGACGTAACATCCTCGTCGGCAAGTTCCCCTTCACCGCCTCCGGAAAAGCCACCGCTGCGGGCAGCCGCGACGGACTGGTCAAAGTCATCTTCGACAAAGACACCAACGAGTGGCTCGGATGCCACCTCATTGGCGACAACGTCACCGAAATGATCGCCGGTGCCGTCACCGCCCGAAAAAAAGGCATGACCGGACCCGAAATCATCAGTGCCGTCTTCCCCCACCCCACAATGTCGGAAGCCATTATGGAAGCCGTGGCCGTGGCATACGGCGAATGCGTGCATATTTAGACCGATAGCAATTTGGGAATGAAAAGGTTATGTTTTATATCGTTGGTGGTTTTGTCTTGCTTCGCAGGTCTCGCACAACGCGAGGAAATCGGCCAGGCAGTCACGTTCCACGACTCCACCTGGTATGACCGCGGATTCGACTTCTACATCGGCGGCGGCATGTTCTGGGGCGGCAAATCGACAGCCCTGTACTACAACGGCAGCCGCTTCAACGAGTGCGGCCTCGACTACCTCTTCGACAACGAATACCGGGTGCGGGAAATCCAGGAGGTAATCGTCAGACTCTATCCGCATATCAGCATGAACGACCGGATCGGCTACAGCGAGGCAAACCTGAACATGAATCCCCACTACAACCTCAGTGCCAGTGTCGGGCTCGGAGTGCGATACAAAATCCGCAACAACTGGGCCATCGCACTTTCCTACTCTTTCTCCCGCCTGACAGTGACCACAAAAACCCTGCTGACCTACACGTCGGTGAGCGGCAACAACTACAAAGCACCCGAGTTGACGCTCTCTGGAAAAGAGAACCGATCGATGATCGACCTGTCCGCCTCCTACCTCTTCAGCGGCGTGCACAAGGTCGTGAAGCCCTTCGTGGAATTGGGCGCACAATTCAACTACGTGCGTGTCAAGAAGTTCGATGCCGTACTTTTGGACGAGCACAACAACCCGCAATTGACGCTGACCCTGTTGGACCCTTACGGCGGCGAGAACTATGTGCCGGGAGTGCCGATGCAGACCTACGATGTCATCTACGGCGGTCCGGGCTTCGGCTTCTCCTTCGCAACAGGACTGAAGTTAGTGGTCAACAAGTTCGTTTCCATCGACCCAACCTTCTATGGCTGTTTCAGCCAGCTCCACATCCACCCTTACGGCGAACGGGGGATGTCGTTCAACTACGGGGTGATGCTCCGCGTGGTGATGAACGACTTCTTCTTCCAAAACCGGTGACACCGCATCGGCCGTTGCCAGTCCGTTATCGAAGCCGTCACTTTGTGGCGGCTTTTCTATTTTCTGTGGAGGGTGACCAGGATGATCTGCGGACGGGTGCCGAATCGGAACGGCAGGGTGCCTCCGATGCCTTCGGAAACATAGAGCTGTTGATTGTCCTCCTGATACTGTCCGCTCCACTCCTTGTACAGCCATTTGGAAGGCGACCAATGCCCGATCTTGAACTGCGCGGCGTGGGTGTGCCCTGAAAGCATGAGGGGAATATGCGTCTTGGGAAGCACTTCCATGCGCCAATGGGACGGGTCGTGGGAGAGCAGAATGGTGAAAATGTCTGGTTGGCACAGGATTGTGTCATAACCTGTTATTCCGTTCACGGCTGTTTTCAGGTCACCGATTTGCGGGAACGGAGGCTTGCCCGTGTTCTCCACGCCGACGACAGCTATGCGTTCCCCCTCGCGGCATAGGACCTTGGCTTCGTTCATCAGCACTCCCCACCCCATGGCACGTTCGAGATCGGCCACAGCAAGTCCACCCTCGCGCACGTCCGACCAACGGTCTGCATTGCCGCCGTAGAGGCAGTAGTCGTGGTTGCCAAGCACCGATACCACCCCGTCGGCCGCCGAAAGCCGGGAGAGAACCGCCTGAAACGGCCGCAGCTCTTCGGGTTCCGTGTTCACTATGTCGCCTGTAAACGCCACCAAGTCTGGGTTCTCGTCGTTGACCGCCCGCACCACTTTCTCCAGAAAGCGGGTACCCTTGCCATAGGTCCCCACATGCAGGTCGCTCAGATGTGCGATGCGATACCCGTCAAAAGAGGCAGGAAAATTGTCGAAATAGAGGTCCACATGCTTGGTTTCCAGATTTCTCCAACCGAACGTCAAGCCATAAAGCGCCATCAGGGAAACCCCGCCTGCCACGACTATGCCTACGATGGTGGTGGCCGTGGACACGTTCGCACTCCATATTCCTAAAAACTTGGCCACAAGGGAGATAAGAGCGAATACAGACTTCGGGAGTGCAAAACAGAGCAACATCGCCATGAATAGAGCCGTGAGACCGTTTGAGAAGCCAAAGAAACGGGTACCGACCAGCGTCCCTAATCCGAGAAGTGTCGGGACAAAGAAGAGAAGGCGCCATATCATCGGGGCATGACGGAGATACGCGACGGAAAGGTAGAGGTCCGGCACGATGAAAAGCAGCAGGATGAGGGATATGAAAAGG
The DNA here is from genome assembly GCA_946186495.1 of uncultured Bacteroidales bacterium. Taxonomy (GTDB): domain Bacteria; phylum Bacteroidota; class Bacteroidia; order Bacteroidales; family WCHB1-69; genus F23-D06. The sequence goes on along the minus strand of CAMHNQ010000060.1, from coordinate 11,243 downwards.
AGCATAGATGGTTTTGTGTTAAGGTGTTTTATTGTTTATTGGCTATGGGACCGTCCGCTTTTGCGCGGCTTGTGGTGACGAGGAATACGCCGATGATGACGAGGATGAGGGCGACGGGCTTGTTCCAGGTGAAGACATCCTGTCCGACCGAGATGGCAAGCACGGCGGTGACGATGGGCTGCAGATTGCTGTACATGCTCACCGTGGTGGGGCGCAGATAGCGCAGCGCAACGGGCAGCAGGAAATAGGCGACGACCGTGGCGAACAACGCGACGACCAGCATGTTGACATAGGCCATCACCGGGGCGGAGCCCGTCAGTATCGGTGAGGCGGTGACGGTGGGGATTGCGAACGGAAGACTCAGTAGCGCGCTGAACAAGAACATCCACTTCATCATCGTCACGGGCGAGTATTTCGGGGATATGGCGCGGGTGATGAGCAGATAGGCGGCGTAGAAAAGGATGTTGACCAGACATAGCAAGGCCCCTTTGTTGCTGTAGTGCGAGTCGCCGTGAAACGAGAAGACTATCATCATCAGGGCACCGGCAATGCCGAAAAAGACCCCGACGGCCTTCCGCGAGGAGATCGGTTCCTTGAGAAAGACTGCGGCCAAGAGCATGACCACCAATGGCGACATGGCGGAAATAAGCGAGACATAGGTGGGCGAGATGAAGCGCATGGCCTCTGCGAAGGCCCATAAGGTGCCGTAGAGGGAGACTGCCCCGAGCAGGACGAGCCGCATGTCATGCCATGGGACTTTCTCGCGAGGGGTGAACAGCGAGATGAGCCAGAAACCCGCCGCCCCGAAAACGAGACGCAAGGCCGTGTAGCACTCCGGCGTGATGTATTCCGGCACCACCGCCTTTGAACAGTTCGGATTGACCCCGAAGATGATATAGACGGCCAGCACCGCAAGATGCCCGATCCACTTGTTGTTTGCCCTGTTTGCTGACATATAATATATTTGTAGGGGCGAATGACTATCCGCCCCTACATGATTTGTGATTGTATTCCTTCGCGATTAGTTCTTCAGCGCGGCAATCTCCTTGACAGCCTGGATACAGGCGTCAATGTCGGCCTCTGTGTTGAAGGCACCGATACTGAGGCGCACAGTGCCGTCGATCTTCATCGTGCCGAGACACTCGTGCACTAACGGGGCGCACTGCAGGCCTGTCCGGCAGGCGATGTCATAATCGACATCCAGCATAGTGCCCACATCCATGGCTTCGAAGCCCTTGATGTTGATGGATAGCACGGGGTTCTGATTCTCCACAGAAGTGGCGCAGTAGATGATGACGCCAGGAATGTCCTTGATGCCGTCGCGGAGGCGTTTCCAGAGAGCCATCTCCTGATTGTGGATATTCTCTATGCCCTTCTCGGTAATCCACTTCACACCAGCATGCAGTCCGCTGATGCCCAACATGTTGATAGTACCAGCTTCGAGACGGTAGGGGTATTCGTCGAGATGGTCGCGGACAGCGGATTTCACACCAGTGCCGCCGAAGCGGGTGTGGCGCACCTCCACGCCTTCGCGCACATAGCTGCCGCCAATGCCCGTGGGGCCCATCAGGCACTTGTGCCCCGTGAAAGCGTACGCGTCAACATTGTAGTCGATCATGTCCATCTTCACCGCACCGGCGCCCTGGCTACCATCGACCACGAAAGTGATACCGTGTTCCTTGCATACCTTGCCGATCTCCTTGATGGGCTGCACCGTCCCGATGACGTTGGAACACTGTGTGCAGACCACCATCTTCGTATTCGGACGAATGGCCTCCTCAAACTGCTCGGGGTGCACATAGCCCCTCTCGTCGAACGGAAGGTAGGTAACCTCGATAACACCCTCTTTCTCAAGGTGGTATAGAGGGCGAAGCACGGAATTGTGTTCCAGCATCGTGGTAATCACATGGGTCCCCTTCTCGGCCAGACCCTGTATCAGTATGTTCAATGAATCTGTAGCATTATAGCTGAATGTAAGTCTTTTCTCGTCGGTTCCACCATTGAACAGCTTGGTGAGCATGCGGCGGGTCTCGGTGAGAACCTCTCCGGTCTCGATGCCGGCATCATAGCCCGCACGTCCGGGACTCACACCGTGAACGCGGTAAAAATGATCCATAAATTCGTAAACCTCATTGGGTTTCGGGAAAGATGTTGCTGAATTGTCTAAGTAAATCATATCTTTTCTTATTAGAATTTTCAAACGGCAAAGATACATTTTTTTGTGAATGGTGAACCGCAATCCCATGGAAACAGCACCGGAATTTCGATTCTTCCAGAGTGGAGCGGCGGCGAGGCGGCGGCGTAGAGGTATGGGACGACAACCGATATGCTCCCGCCCAAGAAGAGACAAAGATTCCCGACGCGAGGGTGAAGCTCAGGAAGACTGAGTGCCCGATTGTGAGGTCCGGTAGGTGAACCTGTCGATCTTTTCAAATCCCAAGTCGTTGATCATCAAGACACTGCGCTCCACATCCTTTTCGGTGTTAAATTCTGGGATGATTGGGGTACGCAGGATGACATGTGCGCGGTCGTAGTGCGCCGCGAGCCACTTCAGGTTTTCCCACACTTGCGCATTCGACTTCCCTGTATAGGCGGTGTAGATCCCGTCATTGGCATCCTTGATGTCAACGATGAAGTCGTTGGTGAGCGGTGCGACTGTCTGCAGGGAGGGCAGCGGCACGTTGAGCGAGGTCTCCACAGTGATTTTCCATCTGCCGGTGCAGCATTCGTGGAACTGGCGGATGAACTCCGGGCGGAGCAGCGGTTCGCCGCCTCCGAAGCAGACCCCTCCGCCCGTGGCCACGAAGTAGAGGTCGTCGATCTGAAGCTGCCGATAAAGGCTTTCCGGCGTGAAGCTGCGGACAGGGGCGTCGGCATCCAGACAGGCTGGGTTAAGACAGTATCGGCACCGCAAAGGACAACCGTGGAAGGCCGCCAAGGTGGTCACGCCCTCGCCATCCACCCCGATGCGGTGGCGGTTCACCCCGATGAAGGGGGCCTCGTTTCGCACAAGTTTGTCTGTCATTTTTTCAAAGTTTTGGTATAATCGTCTTCCGTCAATGTTTCCAAAAACGCCTTCAAATCGGCAATTTCATTGGGAGTGAGGCAAACCCCGCCATCGTTGACATGGTGCATCAGAGGACTGATGGTCGGAGAATTTCGCACCCCGGTATTGTAAAATGCCAGCACTTCGTCCAGGGTTTTGAAGCGGCCGTCGTGCATATAGGGGGCAGACTTGGTGACATTCCGAAGCGAGGGGGCGCGATAGGCACTGCGGTCGTATGGGTTGCCCGTGACGCTGGCTCGGTCGTGATTGTTTGTCTGCTGCGCATCCAAACCATTGTTGTAAAACAAGTTGGTGGTAAAAAGCGGACTTCCTCCGCTACCGTGGCAGTGGAAGCAGTCGGCACCCTCTTCGGTAGAGAAGAGGACATAACCGTGCAGTTCCTGCGGGGTGAGCTGTTCTTCGCCGCGCAGGTATCGGTCGAATTTGGTATCGCCGGAGACGAGCGAGCGCACGTACTGCGCAATGGCCTTCTGGATGCGTTCCATCGTAATCTCTTCAGTCCCAAAGGCTTTCTTGAACAACGGCGGGTATTTGCCATCGGCTATGATGGCGGCCACGGCACTCTCCTCAGTGCCGCACATCTCGTCGTCGGCGGTGATGGCCATCAGCACGACATCTTCGATGGTGCGCTGCTTCGGATTCGGGTTGTCTTTGGAAATCAGTCCGTTCCAAAAGTATCCCTCGTGGTTGAAGACCAGGTTCACTAACGGCATGGCATTGTGGACAGTGGGTTTCCCCGTGGTGCGTCCGCGCGGGCGGCCGTCGGGGAAGCGCGGGTTGTCGGTGCCGATGTCGAAGTTGCATTCGCGGCGGTGGCAGGTGGCACACGACATCAGCGAGTCGGGTTCCGTGCCGGTATAGCCGCATAGGTGCGGGTCGTGGAAGAGCAGCCGTCCGAGTTCCACACCCTCCGCCGTCATCGGATTGTCGGCAGGGATGTTCAATACCGTCGGGAAACCTTTCGGAATCGGGATGTCGTATGGTGTAGGCAGTTCGACGCGTTCGCGACAGGCGGCGCAAAGGAGCAGGAGGACGAGTAAAACGCAGGGCCGCTCCAACTTTTCGCGAAGGCGCGGCTTTTGTCGAGGCATGGATATTTCCACCCCCGTGGGTTCGGCCTTGGCCACGCTCAAGTCCAGATGTAGGACTGGGTGTCTGCTTGTCGCGGTGTTCATCGTCCTTGGTTTTAAATGCCGCCGCAAAAATAATGAAATTTTCCTTGTGTCGCAGCTCCTATTTTTCCATGTGCGAAAAGCTTAATGGCCCCAATTCGGACAGCAATTCAACATATCTGATTATTGAAGTGTACTTGGGATCACTTTTCGGCATTACCCCATCACATTATCTTGATTTCTTCTTTCTTTTTGCGCCGCATCATTATGAAACGGGAACAGAAGATCGGCCAAAGCGATGGAGATTCTCATGAATCCAATCGGCCCACCCCATGTTAACTTTCTTTAACACACGCAAACGGCTGGACGTAAAGTTATTCTGTTTGGTAATTCTTGTGAACAAACGCGCGTTTTTAACATTTATTCACATTTTTATTTCACTCATTTTCACGAACTTGGGTAAACATATAAGATTTCCTTGTTTCATCGTACAGAGTATTTTGTATTTTTGCCGCCGTTTTTACGATTAGTGATTAGTGATTAGTGATTAGTGAATTTTGAATTTTGAAACTTGAAACTTGAAACTAAGTTCCGATAATAATAAAAAATAAAGGTATATATGAAAAAAGCTTTACTCTTACTGATTGCATTAGGCCTGAACTGCTATTTAGCGTTCTCGCAAGTTTACCAACTACCGAACGGCGGATTCGAGAACTGGAGCGGCAATGCGACAAGCATCCCTACAGGATGGCACACGTTCGATGATGGCACCGGTAGCTATATTAATTTAACTCAAAACCAACACACTAGAATTTCTCCAGGACACAACAATTCAAACCACTGCTGTAAAATTAATGCACGAAATGTAATTTTTGGAATTATTGCAAACGGCAACTTCACCACGGGATGCGTTAATGCTGACGACATGTCTGCTGGAGGGTCTGGTAATTACAATTACACGAACATATCTGGAAACAAATGCCAACCTTTTGACGGCTATCCGGACGGTTTGAGCTTTTATGCCTCATTCTACGCGAATTCGGGGTCCACAAAAGCACGTTTGAGCGCGATTATACACGATGACTACGCTATGCGCGACCCCATCAATAACACGTCACAAGTGGTCTGTTCAATGGAAAAAACTTTCACAAGAACCATTTCATCGTCAACCAGCAGTCCAAATTGGCAATATTACTATACTCCATTCAACTATAGTAGCTATGCAAACAACAACACAACCCCGCATTATATTCTTCTTACATTCACCACAAACGAGACACCAGGTGGTGGAAATAAAAACGATTTCCTTTATATGGATGACATTCGCCTCGTCTATCATGGCAAAATGTCCGACATTAAAGTGGGCGGCACTACAATTCCGAACTTCAATCAAAACACGCTCGAATACACTGTAAATTGCTGTGCGAACAACATCCCCACAGTTTCCGCAACAGCTGTTTCCAGCATTGCACAAAGTAAAAATCAAGTGGCTATAACCCAAGCAAACGCCGAAAACAACTACACCGCGACCATTAATCGCTTGGGTTCTGACACCACCTACACCATACAATTTAATATTGTAGCTCCCACCATCACCCTGAACAACAACGGCTACTACACCACCTGCGCGGGTCAAGGCGTCACCATGACGGCTTCTGGCGCCGACAGCTACAGCTGGAGCAACGGTCTAGGCGGTAACGCCACGGCCACCTTCTCTTCCAACACGGCCGGCACCCACACGGTGACCGTGACCGGCACCACGGGCGGCTGTTCCAGCACCGCCACCGCACACATCACCGTGAACGCCCTGCCCTCGGTGACCATCAACGGCAGCGCCAGCGCCACGGCGGCCGTCTGTTCGGGTGCTTCCGCCACCCTGACGGCCGGCGGCGCCAGCACCTACACCTGGAGCAACGGATCCAGCGCCACCTCCATCAACGCGGGCACGGCCGGCACCTACACCGTGACCGGCACCCTGGACGGCTGTTCCAGCACCGCCACGGCGACCGTCAGCGTGCACGACGCGCCCACAGTCGCCATCAACGGTCCGGCCTCCCTCTGCTCCGGAACCGAGGCCACGCTGACCGCCACGGGCGCGAGCACCTACAGCTGGGGCGGCGCAGGCTCCGGCACTTCCGCCGCCCTGCCCATCACCGCCGGCGGCACCTACACCGTGACCGGCACCGACGCCCACGGCTGTACAGGCACGGCCACCCACACAGTGACCGGCAAAACCACCCCGACGGTCAGCATCAGCGGCACGAGCGCCCTCTGTGACGGCGCCACCGGCACCCTGACCGCCACCGTCAGCCCCGCGAACGCCACCCTGACTTGGACGGGCGGCGCCACAGGCAGCTCGCTGTCCATCACCTCCGCCGGCACCTACACCGTGACCGCCACCTTGGACGGCTGTTCCAGCACCGCCACCGCCAACGTGAGCGAGGCCGCCGCACCCGCCGCCCCGGCCGTCGCCAACGGCACGAACTGCGGTCCCGGCGCGGTGACCCTGAGCGTGAGCAACCCCGACGGCAGCCTGACCTACCACTGGTTCGCCAACGAGATCTCGCAGAGCGAGTTAGCGACCGGCACCTCCTACTCCCCCACCCTCACCACGAGCCAGACCTACTATGTGAGCGCGAAGAACGCCGGCGGCTGTTACTCCGCCCGCGTGCCCGTGACCGCCACCATTCTGAGTCTGCCCGCCGCCCCGGCAGTGTCCAACACCAGCATCTGCGGCGAAAGCGACATTACCCTGACCGCCACCTCCGCCAACACCGTGAAGTGGTACGCTGACGCGGAAGGGAACAACGAAACCACTGCAAACCAACATATCACATCTACAACCGCCTTCTATGCCGCCGCCATCGACGGCAACGGCTGCCGCAGCTCCCTCGTTGCGATGACCGTGACGGTGAACCCGCTGCCCGCCGCCCCGACGGTGACCTCTCCGGAGCCTTTCTGCTCCAACGGCAACGTCAACGTAGTGTTGTCCGCCACCCCGGCCACAGGCTGCATCGTACGCTGGTACAATGCCGACAAGGCATTCGTCGGCCAAGGCCAGCAGAGCAAGACCGTCAGCGAAAGCACCCTCTTTTACGCCACCTCCTACAGCAACGCCACCCAGTGCGAGAGTTCTCCCGTCACGTTCAGCGTGGTCGTCCATCCGCTGCCCGCCGCCCCGACGGTGTCCAACACCAGCATCTGCGGCGAGGGCGACATCACCCTGACCGCCACCTCCGCCAACACCGTGAAATGGTATGCTGACGCGAATGGAAATAACGAAACCACTGCAAACCAACATATTACATCTACCACTACCTTCCATGCCGCCGCCATCGACGGCAACGGCTGCCGCAGTGCTATCGTCCCGATGACCGTGACGGCGAACCCCGTCTATACCGACATCGCGGACTACAAGACCGCCTGCGGAAGCTACACTTGGCAAGGAGAGACCTACACGACGGGCGGTCACTACACGAAGACGCTGACCTCCACAAACGGCTGCGACAGCACCGTGACCCTGCACCTGACCATCAACAACGGCTACAACCAGCATTTCGACACCACCGTGTGCGACCAGTTCGAGTGGCAAGGCGAAACCGTCACTGCCACGCGGGACATCACCAAGCAGCTGACCAGCAGCACCGGCTGCGACAGCACGGTGACCTACCATGTGACCGTCAAGCACAGCAGCGCCTCCGCGCAGACGCTGACTTTGTGCAGCGACCAACTGCCTTACCCCTACGCTGGCATGTCCATCACCTCCGCCGGCGTGAAGACCATCACGCTGACGAACGCCGAGGGCTGTGACAGCGTGATCACGCTGACCGTGAACGTGAACCCGACACCCGGCGTGCCGACCATCACCTCCTCGAACCTTTCGCGTTGCGGGGCCGGAACACTGAACTTGAGCGTCGGCCAGGGCACCAACAGCAACGGCTGCCGTTGGTATGCCGCCGCAAGCGAGGAGTCGCCGTTCCAGACCGGGAACAGCTACCAGGCCAATTTGACGGAAACGACCACCTATTACGTGTCCAGCTACACCAATGCAGGCTGCGAGAGCGAGCGAATCGCGGTGACGGCCACGGTGAACCCGGTGCCTGCCGACCCGCAGATCACCACCGCTGAGAACAGCCGCTGCGGGGCCGGCGAGGTCGTCCTGACTGCCGCCGTCGGGGAAAACGGCACCCAATGCCGCTGGTATAACAACAACAACCCGAACAACACCAACGTCATGAGTCACGAAAGCTTCTACACGGTGACGTTCGCCAACAACCAGACGACCACCAGAACTTACTATGTGGAAAGCTACAACGAGGCCACGGGTTGCAAGAGTGCCATGCGCGTGGCCGCCACGGCCGTCGAGAACGCCATGCCTGCCACCCCGCAGGTTACCGCCGCCATCAGCTGCGGCCCGCTCACCACAGACCTGACGGACTACGTCACCTCCGCAACGGACATGCTCCGCTGGTATGACAGCAACGGGCTCCTGCTCAGCGAAAGCGCCCATTTCACTCCCACTGTCAACGAGAGCACCACCTACCTCGTCTGCAACCACAATGCCGAGACCTCCTGCGAAAGCCAGAAGACGGCACTGGAGGTCACCATCAAACCCACCTACGCACCCGTAGCCATCTACGACACGGTCTGCCAAAACAGCGACTACAACCAGCACGGTCTCCATCAAACCTTCACGACCGCCGGCGAATTCGACTTCAACCGGAGCACACTCTCCTCGCTGGGTTGCGACAGTGTGGTGACCCTACATATATACGTAAAGCCAGTCTTCGAAAACGCAATCACTGCCGAGGCATGCGGCTCATACACCTGGAACGAGACAACATACTACAGTTCGGGCGATTATACCCAAAACTTCACTTCATCCGAAGGTTGCGACTCTGTGGTCACCCTCCATCTGACCATCCATCCTGCTTATGATGAGGAAATCCACGCGACGGCTTGCGAACAATACACTTGGGCAGGCGAAACCTACCAGACATCAGGGTCTTACACCAAGACTTTCGTCTCCTCGCACAACTGCGACAGCACCGTAACCCTCCACTTGAGCATCCACACTCCGGCATACGTGGAACTCCATGACCAGGCCTGTGCCAACAGCCGATATACGGCTAACGGTTTCGACACCCTTTTCTCGCAAGCCGGCGACTACACCCTGACAAACTATGGGCAGACGCAATACGGCTGCGACAGCACCACGGTTTTGCAACTGACTGTTTACCAGACTTTTGAGACCGTCTTGTACGACACCATCTGCCATGACATGACCTATGCATTCAACGGGGAAATGTATTCGCAGACCGATACCTACATCGCTAATCTGCAGACGGCCCATGGTTGCGACAGCACCGTCATCCTGCACTTGTACGTGCATCCGCAGCATCAGGGACAACTGACGGCCGACCTCTGCCTCGGAGAATCCTACACCCAAAACGGCTTTGACATCACGCCGACGGCCAGCGGAACTTTCCAAATCACCTCCCAAGACGAACATGGCTGCGACAGCATCACCACACTTTACGTCAACCTTCACCAGGCGGTCACGACCCATTTGGAAGCCATGCTCTGTTTGGGCGGGCATTACAACCAGAATGGTTTCGACTTCTCCGCGACCTCCCCGGGCGTCTTCACCGAGCAGAAACAGCTCACGACCCGTTTCGGTTGTGACAGCACCGTGATCCTGACTGTCACGGTGAATCCGACCGACGACATCCTCCTTTACGACACCATTTGTGCCGGAAGCGCCTATGTTGGCAACGGATTCGACACCACGTTCAACCAAAGCGGCAGCTATTCGCTCACCCATTACAGCATGAACAGGTTCGGTTGCGACAGCACCACGACCCTTTTGCTGACCGTACACCCGGTTTACAACAACACCATCCAAAAAATGATCTGCGAGAACAGCTCCTACATCTTCAACGGCGAAACGCTGACCGAGGGGGGAACTTACCACGCAGCCCTGACCACCATCCACGGTTGCGACAGCATGGTGACCTTGACGCTGACCGTCGGTTCCGAATACCGCGACACCCTTGACGCGCACATCTGTGCCGGAAGTTCCTACCACGGCAACGGCTTCGACATCGAAACCCCGACCGCATCCCTGTTCGAATCGCAAACGCTGACCGCCTCCAACGGCTGCGACAGCGTTGTGGTCCTGCACCTGCACGTACACCAGCCCAACACCGCCCATCTCTACCAGACGCTCTGCTTGGGCGAAAGTTACCGCCAGCACGGCTTTAACGTGACTGCCGCTGAAGTGGGGACTTTCGAACACTCTCGCCACACCACCACACCGTACGGCTGCGACAGCACCATTATTCTGCATCTGACCGTGAACCCGACCAGCACCGTCACACTTCACGACACCGTCTGTGCGAACTCCGCTTACCGTAACAACGGTTTCGACACCCTTTTCATTGAAGCGGGCAACTACACACTGACCCGGCACGACCAGAACTCCTACTTATGTGACAGCACGACGACACTGATTCTGACTGTCAACCCCATCCATCACACAGAACTGACGGAAACGGTTTGTGACAGCCTTGTCTGGAATGGCACACCTTATTATGAATCAGGCATCTACCAACAATCCTTCAGCAACAGATTCGGATGCGACAGCACCGTCACACTTAACTTGACCGTTAACCATGCCAACACCACCGAGTTTGACACAAGCCATTGCGCCAGCTTCATCTGGGATGGACAAATCTACACGGAATCTGGAATTTACACCCGTACATTCACCAACACAAGCGGATGTGACAGCACCGTAACGATGCATCTGACCCTCTACCCGGCCGATACCGTCGAACTCTACAAAACCTCTTGTCTCGCTTACACTTGGAACGGAACAACCTACCAACATTCAGGAGATTATACCCAAACCTTCTCCAACATCAACGGTTGCGACAGTGTTGTCAACCTGCACTTGACGATTCATAAGGCCGACGAAATCGAGATTTCCGAGACTGCCTGCATCAGCTACACTTGGAACGACTCCACCTACACGCAATCCGGCGATTATGTCCAACATTTCA
>CAMHNQ010000059.1 GCA_946186495.1 uncultured Bacteroidales bacterium | reverse complement strand
ACCAGCGAGCGTTTCAAAGCCACCAAAATGGGAATCACTTTTGACCTTCCCGCACAGCTGTGGCGGGTGGATTTGCGAAAATATCTGCTGCCGTATCTGAAGAAAAATCAATCAATAATCGAATGAAAAAACACCTCCTATACATCATAATATATAGTCTTTGCCTCGGCCTCTCCGCGCAGACCTTCACCGAATGGCAGGATCCCGCCGTGTTCGAGGTCAACAAGCTCTACCCGCGGGCCAATATCCCACAGAATAGCAGCCATATTGACAGTACTTATTTTAAAACTATCTATTGGATGGCGTTCAACTATGTGCCTAATGCTGACGAGCGCCCCACGGATTTTTTCCGCACGGATTACGATGAAAGTAAAAGTAAACGTAGATGGAATGTCGAGTTTATTCCTAACAACTGGGAATTGCACCAATGGTGTGTCGAGTATATTCCTAACAGCCGGAAACAGTACCAAGTAGGCTACGGCGTGCCCGTCTATGTGAACACCACCAACGACTTCGACAACAGCCAGTTGCCGAAAGTGCCCGTGAAAGGCAACGCGGTGGGCAGCTACCGCAAGTGGGTGGACATCGACAAGACATGGGAGGACAAACAGGTGATTATCAATATTGGCGGAGCAAAGTCCTGTTTCTACCTCTGGGTGAACGGCGAGTTCGTGGGCTACAGTGAGGATGCCAAGACCAACTCCGAGTTCGACATCACCCGCTTCGTGAAGTTCGGGGAGCGGAACCTCATCGCCCTGCAGGTCTTCAAATGGAGCGACGGCTCCTATTTCGAGTGCCAGGATTTCTGGCGGCTGAGCGGCATCGAGCGCGGCATCACCCTCTACGCCCAGCCCAAAACGCACATTTTGGATTACAAGGTGGTGGCCGATTTGGATTCGACGTATCAAAACGGGGTTTTGGATGTGGAGGTGACGGTGGAAAATTTGGATGCGATTTCCAACGGCAAAACATACCGTTTGTCCGTAAAATTGGAAAATGACAATGTAGGGACGCGATTTATCGCGTCCGATCACACCCCCATCGTTTCCGACACGCAATCCATCGAACCAACGGACGCGATAAATCGCGTCCCTACGGTTCATTTCCATTTCACCATCCCTGATGTACAACATTGGAATGCCGAACACCCCTATTTGTATTCCCTTTGGGTAATCCTGGAGGATGACAAGGGCAATTCCCTCGATGATGTGGCGATGTACATTGGTTTCCGCAACATCCGCATCGAAGACGGACAACTGAAGGTGAACGGGGTGCCCGTGACCATCCGTGGGGTGAACCGCCACGAGCACGATCCGAAAACGGGCCACGTGGTCTCCAAAGAACGTATGGAGCAGGATATCCGGCTGATGAAGGCCAACAACATCAACACGGTACGCACCAGTCACTATCCCAACGCGCCGGAGTTCTACAGCCTTTGCGACCGCTACGGCCTCTACGTCATCGACGAGGCCAATGCGGAGTCGCACGCGCAGGGCTACGGGGAGAAGTCGTTGGCAAAACGCGTTGATTTCAAGGATGCTACGGTGGCGCGTGTCCGCAATATGTACGAGCGTGACAAGAACCACCCGTGCATCATCACGTGGTCGTTGGGCAACGAGTCGGGCAACGGCATTTGTTACGAGGCCGCCTACGACTGGCTGAAGGCCAAGGACAGCACCCGCCCCGTGCAGTACGAACGCGCCCTCTACGACCGCAACACCGACATCGTAGCCATCATGTACCCCTCGGCGGACTACTTGGCCGAGTACGCCCGCAAACCGCAGGAGCGTCCGTTCATCATGTGCGAGTATGCGCACGCGATGGGCAACAGCTGTGGCGGCCTCTCCAACTACTGGGACACCATCTACAAGTACCCGCAGCTGCAGGGCGGCTGCATCTGGGACTGGGTGGATCAGGGTTTGCTGACGAAGGATGCGCAGGGCCGGAAGTTCTACGCTTACGGCGGCGACTTCGGGGAGAATATGCCCTCCGACGGCAACTTCTGCATCAACGGCCTGGTAGATCCCGACCGGAAACCGCACCCGCAGTTGGCCGAAGTGCGGAAGGTCTATCAGCCTATCAAGATTGAGGTCGTGAATTGGGATTCGTTGAAATTCCGAATCATCAACCGCTTTGATTTCAGCAACTTGGAAGAATATACGCTGCTCTATCGCCTGCGCCCAGACGTGGCGCATGAACCGCCTGCCCATCCCGACGAATTCTTATATGTTCCTGGGAAACTAGAACCCAACATTGGACTCATCACCACAAAAGATCCCCCTTCGATACACATAAATGTTGCCCCGCACGACACAGGTTATTTCACGGTTTCAAGAAAATATTACCAAGAACCATCTATCATCGATACCATCAAGGCTTTGGGCTCTGTGGCTCCGGGACAAGATGTGCTGCTGGATTTCTATTTGACAGAAGGTCACGATGTTAATCCTAAAAACTGGCGCAATCCTATGGGCAAAGAAGTGGTCGCCTACGAGCAGTTCAAGTTGCCCGTACCGACGCGAAAACCGCAAGGCGCCAATTTCGGTTTCTTCACCGACAGCGTGACCTCCCATTGGGAAGGCACTATGCTCAACGTCAATGTGGGCAAGGTGGAGATGCTGTTTGACTCCAAAACCGGACATATCACAAGCATCAAGAAAGACGGGATTCCCGTGGTGGTGGACGGTCCGCAACCCAATTTCTGGCGGCCACCCACGGATAATGACCATGTGGATGGTCACGGTGAGCTGCTTTGGCGCAGAATAGGTTTGGACAACCTCACGTGGACTGTGGATGAAGTAGATGTGCGCAAAAATTGGGTCGACAACTTCGTCATATCCGTGCATCGCAATGCGGAAAACGAGAATGGGGAATGGGTGTTAAGTACGTATGAAGACTATGAAGTAAAACGCAGCGGCGACATCAGAATCCATTACCAATTTGTCAGGAGTGAATGGGTGCCCTCTTTCCCGAAAATTGGGGTACAAATGAAGGTGTCGGACGAGTTGGTAACCACCGAATGGGTAGGTTATGCGCAAGAGACCTACAAAGATCGTCAAGCGTGCGGCTTCTTGGGCCACTATGAAGCTCCAACAGATAACCTGTTCCACCATTACGTGCGTCCGCAGGCGGCGGGCAACCGTATGGGAACGCGCTATGTCTCGCTCTTCAACAAAAAGCATGAACGTATGCTCTCTGCACGACTCTATAGCTGGTATTTGAAAGACAAGGATTACTGTCAGTTCAGCATTTATCCTTACGATGATGAGAATATTGGACAAGCCAAACACACCAACGAGCTCAAAAGGGTGGGGCACTATACATTAAACATTGATTTTGACCAAGCCGGGTTAGGCACCGCCACCTGCGGTCCGGGTGTCGCCGAAAAAGATTTGGTAAAGATAGAAAACCGTGTTGTTTCGATGGAATTGCATTTGCAACTCGGTGAGAATGTGTTCTTTGAAGATTTCTTTGTGGACCAGTCCAAGACCCTGGATCCTTTGTACGCACGAGACATCAATTTTATGGAACGAAGAGGTTCTTGGGATCCCATCACGCTTCTCAGCAAACCTACAGCGCCTTACGACAAAGATGCCGACACTATCCTTGTGGACGAGAAAATCGGCAACCCCGCCGACTTCCAGGAAGGCTGGTTCGGCTATTTCGGAACACCGATGAAGATACAATACGAAACCGGGGAATGGAAATCCGACTCTCTGACGGTAACGTTGAGTTTCGCGCACCACCCCTCGCAATGGGTCTTTATGCCGCAGAAGGTGTTGGTGTCGTACTCAAAGAACGGCAAGAAGTACAGCCAGCCCGAGGAGGTCGCGCTGCCCTTCGACCCGGCGTTGAAGGAGAACGACAAGCCGCGGGTCTGCATCCTGCGTCACAAAATCCCGGGCAGCGGGGTGAAATACATCCGCATCGAGGCCGAACCTGTGGAAAAGCTGCCGGATTGGCACGCCGCAGCAGGGGAAAAAACGTGGATCATGGTGGATGAAATAAAAATTTCCGCCCATTAAATTCAAACAAGCGTTTGTGGTCTAATGCATGTTTTTCGCCCATTTGACAGGAAAAACATTTTTAAGAAATTTTAAGATGTCACCGTTTGAAAAAAGTATATTTTTGCACTTTGAAATAAAAGGCAAAGATAGGAAGTAACAATCAATAATTATTAACCCAAAAAAAAATCAAAGAAATGAAAAAAACATTAAGCGTGCTGGCTATTGCAGCCATGGTTATGTTAACCGCATGTACCCCTCAATCCCAAACCCCCATCACGGATGTCCTGAAATCCGCCAAGAAGGGTTGGGTGATGACCTCTGTTAAATCCGTTCCCGCATACGTCCTCGAAACCGGCGTTGCCCTTGACGAGCTTTATGCTGACGGTGACTATGAGCACAACACTGGCTTCTTCTATGCTGCTGAAAAAGACGATGCTATCATCTTCGGCGAGAACGGCGTCCTGACCATCGATCCTGGTAAGATTCTTCCTGAAGACGGTTCTGCTTACCAAAACACTGTGGTCGCTTCCTATTCCGTTGACGAAACCAACCACGAGCTCCTGCTTCAAATGCCTTGGGAGTACAATGACGACTACACTGGCTACGATGCAAACCTGGAGAAGTGCTCTATCCAATCTTATGACTCAAAGCAGCTGGTTATCAAGTACACGAGAAACGATGACCAAAACCCTGCCAAGGCTCAGAACACTTTCACCATCACTTACGTTCCTGCCAAGTAATTCATCCGATTTTTTTATCACTTAAATTCCGAATAAAATGAAAAAAGTATTTTTAGCAGTTCTGTGCGCAGGTCTTTTCTTCGCCTGCGGTAACAAGAAAGCCCAAGAATCCGAAGCTTTGATGGACACCGTTCCTGCTGAGGTTGTCGCGGAACCCGTCGCTGAAGAAGTCGTCGCGGAGCCTGTCGCTGAAGAGCCCGTCGCCCAAACAGCCCCGGCCAAAAAGACCACAACGACCACCAAAAAGACCAACAATTCGACCGGTATGACTGCTTCCACAAGCAAAAAAACCGAGACTGTTGAGGAACACGCCCAAAATGCTGCTGCAAGAGTTGCCAACAAGGCTATCGACAAAGCTGAGACGGAGACCACCAACGCTATCGTCAACAGCGGTAAAAAGAAAAGATAATTCCCCTTCTATGGGATAAAAAAAGGTGTTCGAAAGAACACCTTTTTTGTTTTAAAAAAAAGTGTACTTTTGTGCAAAATTTTTCGAACACAGAAAGTGATGAATATCAAGGAGAAAATACGCGTGGTTCCCGATTTTCCGACACCCGGAATCCAATTTTATGACATCACCACATTGCTGAATGACGCGGAGGCTTATCGTGGGACGATGGACACAATGGTGGAACTTGCCAGGAAAAGCGATCCTGAAATAGTGGTTGCCCTCGAGTCGCGAGGCTTTTTCTTCGGCACAGTCCTCGCCTACCAGTTGGGCGTTCCGTTCGTTCCAGTTCGCAAAAAAGGCAAACTGCCCTACAAAACCTACCAAGAGACCTACCAGCTCGAATATGGCACTGCCACCTTGGAAATTCATACCGATGCCATGCCGGAGGGCAAGCGTGTGCTCATCGTAGATGATGTGCTGGCCACCGGCGGCTCCATGTCCGCCGCCGTCAGCCTTGTCAACCATTTTCATCCTGCAAGCATACATTTGCTCTTCTTGATGGAGTTAGAAGCGCTGAAAGGGCGTAAAAAGTTGAATAAATATCAGATAGATAGCTTATTAACCGTATAAAATAACTAATCAAATAATTTTTTTATGAAAAATATCGATTGGAAAAACCTGTCATTCGGTTACATGAAAACCGACTACAATGTTCGCTGCTATTTCAGAAACGGCGAGTGGGGAAAACTGGAATTGAGCTCTGACGAGTACATTCCGATGCACATGGCGGCTTCTTGCCTGCACTATGGCCAGGAGGCTTTCGAAGGCATGAAGGCTTTCCGCGGCAAAGACGGCAAGGTGCGCTTGTTCCGCTGGGAAGAAAACTGGAAACGCCTGAACAATTCCGCTGATACCATCATGCTGGCCCCCATCCCCGAAAAGCTGTTCTTCGATGCATTGGAGATGGTCATCAAGGCTAACGCCGAATACATCCCGCCTTACGGCACCGAGGGTTCCCTCTACATCCGCCCGCTGCTCATCGGCACCGGCGCCACCATCGGCGTGAAACCCGCTGACGAATACCTCTTCATCGTCTTCGTGATGCCTGTCGGACCTTACTTCAAGGAAGGCTTCAAGCCCACCGACATGCAGATTGCCAAGGATTACGACCGCGCCGCTCCCCTGGGTACCGGCCACGTGAAGGTCGGCGGTAACTACGCCGCTTCCCTCCGTGCCGGCGAACGTGCCCACAAGGAAGGCTTCAGCGCCTCCATCTTCGCCGATGCCAAGACGAAAACCTTCATCGACGAAGCCGGCCCCGCCAACTTCTTCGGCATCAAGGACGGCAAGTATGTGACCCCGGATTCTGGTTCCATCCTGCCTTCCATCACCAACATGAGCCTCCGCACCATCGCTGAAGACCTCGGCCTCGTGGTCGAGAGACGCCACGTCAGACTCGACGAAATCGACACCTTCGAGGAAGCCGGCGCCTGCGGTACCGCCGCTGTGATTTCCCCCATCCACAAGATTCAGGACAGAGAGACCGGCAAGGAATATGTCATCTCCAAAGACGGCAAACCCGGCCCCTGGTGCGTCAAGATGCGCGAAATGCTCATGGGCATCCAGTACGGCGAAATCGAAGACAAACACGGTTGGTGCACCATCGTTGACTGCTAATCGTTTGCTTCAAACTAACAAAAAAAGGACGTCGAAAGGCGTCCTTTTTTCGTTTAGACTTAAGACTTGGGACTTAAGACTTATTGGTGTATTCCGATTTTTAAGGGAGATAGACTACGTGCACAACACGTACAGATCGTCCCGCTGGTTGATGCATAACACCGGCATCGCTGTCTTACCGATGATTTTGCGCTCGCGGGGACCCGTCAGCACGTCGGCGAGCGTGTAGTAGCGGGTCATCATGATGACCAATGCACCTGACTCGTGTGTGTCCGTCAGGGCATAGGCATCCAAGTGGCTGTGCGATGGCACTTGGTACTTATCGTATGTTATCTCCAGATTATCGTATAGTTTTTCCACGAAATCCATGTTGTCGCGCACTAACTTGACCAAACCTTCGTCTTTGTATTTCGGATAGAGAATATGGATGACAGATCCGTAAAACCGACTGAAATAGCCCGCCCATAACGCCTTTTCTTTGTTCTGGCGCTCGATGTCCAAGGTGAGCAGGATGTTTTTGTAGTCGGTGACACTTTCAAGATACGCCGTAACGGTCATCACGGGAAATCGCGACTGGCGGATGAACTTGAGTGCTTTCTTCGCAGTAAAAAAGCACTCCGCACGATCTTCCATGTAGTAGGCCACCCCGATGACAAACATGGCCGTGTTATGCTCCTCGGCATACATGAACAGGGTTTCAGGGAAAATGTAGTCCGTGACAACCTGGCTGTTTTTCGTTCCCGAAACCATATCCCGGATTTCCTTCAGATAGCCACTGTCGTCGGGAATATGGCGGGATTCAGGCAGTCCGAACCCGAACCCAAAGTTCGCCATGACCGTCAGCGAGGCCTGGAACACCTCCGCCAACATGACACCATGGTCCACCGCAACCCTCCCGACGCGGGAGTCGTCGGCAATGACCGTGATGTTCAGGTTCCGGTCTCGTTTTATCGGTTCGTGTACTTCCATATTCGTTTGTTTTTTCGAGTTCTATCGGTAGCCTCTGCCCTGCGGCCTCGTCCCTTATGCCCCACCCTGCGGCTTCGCCTTGTGTGGGGTTAATTGCGCTTCGCGCGTTTTGCCTCTCCGAGGCTGCTCAAGGAATATATCTATCTCAACCCTTTCACCACCGGTTTTGCCGCCACATATTCCTTCAAGTAGAACGGCTCGAAATAAGCGACATTTTCGAACTCCTGCTTCTCCCATTTCTGCAGGGCGGCGGGAAGCATGTTTTTCGCGGAAATGGGGCAGTCGATGAAGTGTGCGTTGGAACTTTGAGCGAGGATTTCACGGCATTTGGGCATTCCGTTGCCACAAAATACCACTGGTTTTTCGGACAGCAACTTCGCAAAAGTGGTCTCGTCCACGATTTTGGAGGACACCTCCTCCAACGGGTTCATCGCAAAGTCGTAATGGGTGGTGAAGACCTCCATGCGGCGGGCATCGATCATCGGGACAATTTGCGGCTGCTCCGAGGATGATTCCTGCCAAAACTGTTTGGCTCCCTGAGCGATACTCTCCAAGGTGCTGACAGCCATCACGGGAACGCCGGCCGTATAGGCAATGCCCTTGGCTGTGGAGACCCCGATGCGCAGACCTGTGTAGGAGCCGGGACCGATGCTGACGGCTACGCCGTTGATTTCTGTCATGCTTATTCCCGCCTGTTTCAGTACTTCGTCCACAAAAGGTAGCAGGTGTTTGGCGTGGTTGTTGCCACCGGCCTCCTCTTTCAGTCCGATGATCTTTGCTCCTTTTGACAGTGCCACGGAACATACATCCGTGGCCGTTTCAATATATAATATTATTGGATTCATCATATTCATCGTTCATTCATCGTCCAATTCCCTTATAGATAAGTTCATGCACTTTTAGTCGTATTCCGCTTTTGGCCAGATTGTTTGGTTCGGCTTTTGGGCAGACGCGATTGGAGAGGAACACAAAGATGAGCTCCTCTTTCGGGTCGCACCAGACCACGGTGCCTGTAAATCCTTGGTGGCCGAAAATGTGTGTGTCCGCTTGCGCGGGAACGATGGATGAGGTTCCGGGCGCCTTCGGGGTGTGGAAACCGAGTCCCCTCACCTGACAGTTGTGCAGCGAGTGCATTCTCGTGAAGTCCTCCACAGTGGCTTCCGACAAGAAACGTTGTGCGTTGAAAACACCATCGTTCTGTATCATCAGGAAAATGGCAGCAAGTTCCTCCGCCGTGGTGAACAGTCCGGCATTGCCTGCATTTCCGTTCATCAAGGCAGCTGTTTGGTCGTGTACATACCCATGAACCAGCTGTTTGCGGAAAAGATTGTCCTCTTCTGTCGGGGCAATATGATTAGGTTGAAAACCATGCGACAGAGGCAGGAATGTTGTGTGCGAAAGGCCCATCGGTTGGTAGAAATTTTCTGCCAAAAACTCTTCCATGGGTTGCATGGTGATGGTTTCCACCATATCTTTCAGCAGGAAAAAGTTCAAATCGCTGTATTCGTACTTTTTCTCTTTCAGCTTGCAGTGGGCGATCTTGTAGCGGATGGTGTCGGGATAGTCTTTGCGAAGATAGAGGTGATCGGCCACCTGAATGTTGAAATGTTCGGTTTTGTAAGCCCGTAAATACCGTTCGTTGCCCATAATCGACTTGTAAAACGGGATAAACGACGGCATTCCGGAGGTATGGGTCAACAACTCTTCCAATGTAAGACCGGCTTTGTCGGTGCCGGCCAGATAGGGCAGGTATTTGCCGATTTTGTCGGAAAGCTGGATTTCGTGGTTGTCATACAACTTCATGACAGCCAGTGTGGTAGCGGCCACTTTCGTGACAGAAGCCACGTCATATAGAGTTTGATGGGTCACCTTGTCCTGTCGGTTGTAGTCCAAATAACCAAACACTTTCTGATAGACGGGTTGCCCGTGATGGAGAGCGATTACTGCACATCCTGGATAGATGTGGTTGCTGATGCCGTCTTGGAGGATTTTGTCGATTTCCTGTGTGATATTGTCGGGCAAGGCCGAGATATTTTCGGAGGTGTTTGTTGGCAGGATGCCGCTTCCTGCAGGGTAGCCGTTGATGCTGACCGGCAAAGTGCCTTCAAAGTCGATTTGCCCGAAACAAGCCATCATAGCCGCTGCTATGGTAGTGGGGGTGAATTGGTATGCGTCGATGACCGCGCGATAGTTGCTCAGGGAGTCGAAAGCGTTGAGAGCGTAGGGATTTCCGAGATGCAGAAGGATGACCGACTTTTCCTTGGCCAGGCGGTTGAGCAAGCGTATGGAAGAGATGTCGATGCCATAGTTCGAACCGCCTAATTGGTTGGAGCCGCCAAATGCCACAATAATCTGGTTGTAAGGAGCCAACTTAGCCAGAATAGCCGACTGTTCTTTTGCCGACACTTTTTTGTCGATATAATAGAAAGGAATATGTCGTTCTCCTACGATTTGTTCATATTCGTTTTTGTACGCTTTTCGATCCACACACAAAAAAGCAGTGTTTTCGGCATTTTTGGCATTCAAAGGAAGGATATTTTCGTCGTTTTTCAAGAGGGTGAGGGCTTTTTCTTCCAATTGGCGGTTAATCCAAACAGCCTCGGAACGGTTTAATTTTTCCGGGATGGAAGAAAGGTTTGCAGGTTTGAAATCCATAATTCCGTGATTCTGCTTAAACTGCAGTATACGCAAACATCGTTCGTTGATGAGTTCTTCCGAGATGATGCCCTGTTCCACTGCGCGTTTGATGGCTGTGATGACGGAATCCGTTTCGCCGGGCAGCAGCAGGATATCTACACCGGCGAGCAGGGCACGAATTTCTACATCCCCTTCAAAACGGTTTTGGTTGCGTACACCTTTCATCTCCATACCATCCGTGATAATCAGTCCATTATAGCCTAATTCTTTTTTAAGAAGATGGGAAACGATAGAATAGGAGAGAGAGGAGACGGAATTGGGCTCCGGGTCAAGTGCCGGGATGTTGAGGTGTCCGACCATCACCATGTCGGGGTTCTCATTGATAAGCTGCCGGAAAGGATAGAGTTCCATTTCATCAAGATCAATGCGGCTTTTGCGGATGACGGGCAGGCCGATATGCGAGTCGGTTTCGGTGTCGCCGTGGCCTGGAAAGTGCTTGATGGAGGTGACGATGCCGCCGTCCTGCATCCCGTGCATGTAAAGGGCGGCCTTTCGGTACACTTTGTCGCGGTTTTCGCCGAAGGAACGGCTGTTAATCACGGGGTTACGGCTATTGTTGTTAATGTCGATGCATGGGGCAAAATTGAGGTTAATGCCCACGGCCTTGCACTGATTGGCTATTTCACGCCCCATTTGGTAGATGAGCGAGTCGTTTTCTTCGGAAAGAGCGCCGAGAGTCATTTGCCGAGGGAAAGCCACACAGCTGTCGAGACGCATGGCGGGTCCCCATTCACCGTCAATGGCAACGAACATCGGGATTTTGCTCACCCCCTGCAAACGATTTGTGAGGCGTGCCTCTGCAGTCGGGGACCCTTTGAAAAAACAGACCCCGCCAGGTTGTATACGTGCCACCTTTTCTACCAACTCTTTGTTATACTGTTCGTTTTCTGTGGAACTGACCCGAATAATTAGCAATTGCGCAATTTTCTCATCTAAGGTCATTTGATCTAAAAGACTGAGATTTGAATCCGGTTTTCGGACTCCCGACGAGAATATTAACGGGATTATGGCAAAAAACAAGGTGCTAAATCGAAGAATTTTTTTCATACAAAGGAATAATGGAGACGGCAAAAATAGCAATAAAATTGATTCAAACTTCCATTTGTGGCCTTTTCTTTAGTGTGCCTCTAACCAATTGTGTCCATTATTAATGTTAACATCTAATGGTACAGATAGTTGCATCGCATTAGACATACGATCTCTCACGATTTCGGTGAGGAGTTTCAATTCATCGGGACAAGTGTCGAAGATGAGCTCGTCATGGACTTGCAGGATCATCTTGCTGCGCATATTCCGCTCGTTCATAGCTTGATAGATGCGCACCATGGCGATTTTGATGAGGTCGGCGGCGGTACCTTGGATGGGCGCGTTGATGGCGTTGCGCTCGGCGGCGGCCCGCAAAACGCCGTTCTTCGCGTTGATGTCGCGGATGTTGCGGCGGCGACCCATGAGCGTTTCCACATATTCGTGTTCGCGTGCAAATTCCAACGTATCGTTCAGATAATCCGAGATTTTCGGGAAACTGCGGAAATAGTCGGTGATAAGCTGCTTGGCCTCGGCTTGCGGGATCTGCAACCGATCGGCGAGACCGAAGGCGGAGATGCCGTACAAAATCCCGAAGTTGACGGTCTTGGCGGCACGGCGCATATCGGCGGTAACCTCCTCTTTGTCAACACCGTAGATGTGGGCGGCCATCGTTGCGTGGATGTCCTCGTTGTTGCGGAAAGTCTCGATCATGCGCTCGTCCTGGCACACGTGCGCGACGATGCGGAGCTCGATCTGGGAGTAGTCGGCGGCGAGCAGGATGTTGCCGTCAGAGGGCACGAACGCCTTGCGGATGTCGCGGCCGCGTTCGGTGCGCACGGGGATGTTCTGCAGGTTCGGGTTCAGGGAGCTGAGCCTTCCCGTGGCCGTAATGGTCTGGGTGAACGTGGAATGGATGCGCCCCGTCTTCGGGTTGATGAGCTGCGGCAGCGCGTCGATGTAGGTGGATTTCAGCTTCGACAGCTTGCGCCACTCTAAGATCAGCGGCACTATCGGATGCTTGTAGGCCATCTTCTTGAGCACCTCCTCGCCGGTCTGGTACTGCTTGCTCTTGGTCAGGCGGGCGTTCTTTACGAGGTTCATCTTCTCGAAGAGAATCTCCCCTAACTGCTTGGGCGACCCGATGTTGAAGGTTTCGCCGGCGTAGTCGTAAATCTGCTGCTCAATGGCGGCGATCTCGGCATTCATGGTGTCGGAGTTCTGCTGCAAGGTATCGACATCGACTTTCACACCAGTGTATTCCATGTCGGCCAACACGGGCACCAAGGGCATCTCCATCTGCGTGAACAAATCCGACAATTTGTTCTCTTTCAGTTCCTTATCCAACAAAGGATAGAGCTTTTGCAGTAACAGAATCTGTTCGTTCTCGGGTGCGGGAGACGGTTTTCCAGTCTCCGCCAACTCGCAGTCGAAATAGCTGAGGGCGAGGTCGCTGAGTTGGTGCTTGCGTTCGGGTTGCAGCAGGTAGTGTGCGATTTGCACGTCCCAGAAGGTGCATTTCGGCTCCACGCGGAACGACCGGAGGTATTTGTAGGTGTTTTTGCAGTCGTGCATGACCACGGTGCGCGGTTCCCCGAAAATCAGCTTTATAAACTCCTGATAGTGACGATGTTCGTTTTCGACCCAATGACAATAGGTGGTGGTTTCGTCGAAGGCGAAGGCGAATCCGGCAATGCGTTCTTGCTGGAAAATCCACGTAAAGAAGATTATTTCGCTTCGCTCAATTTTAGATTTCCGCGGATCGCGCGAATCTGCACGTATTATATCTTCTGGCGAAGATATTTCCACGATTTTGGGAAGTTCGAAGACAGTTTTAGGGAGTTGAGGTTCCTCGTTACTTTGCGGGGTGGTTTCTTCGATAGGGGAGAAGAGGTCGGGCGCGGCCTGCGGTTGCGGCATCTGCAGCGAGAGGTCGGTGAAGATGCGTTTGGTGAGGGCCTTGAACTCCAGTTCGTCGAAAACGGCCTTGAGCTTCTGCGGGTCGGGACCGTTGTAGGCCATCTGGTCGAAATCGTACTCCATCGGGATGTCTATCATGATGGTAGCCAGCTCTTTGGAGAGGAAAGCCTGCTCCTTGTACTGGTTCATGAGGGTACGGGTCTTCTCGTTGTCCTTGTCGAAGTTGCGGGCATACATCTCCTCGATGCTGCCGTAGTTGGCGAGCAGTTTCTGGGCGCGCACCTGCCCGATGCCGGGTACACCGGGGATATTGTCGGAGGCATCGCCCCAGAGACCGAGCATATCGATCAGCTGCTCAGGCCGTTCGATCTTGTACTTTTCGCAGATCTCCGCCACACCGAGGATTTCCGCCGGTTGTCCGAATTTGCCGGGCTTGTACATGCGGATATGGTCGGAAACGAGCTGACCGTAGTCCTTGTCGGAGGTGAGCATCAGCACCTCAAAACCCTCGATTTCAGCATGTTTTGCCAACGAACCGACCAAATCGTCCGCCTCATAGCCATCGATGCCGACCATTGTGATCTGGAAAGCGTCGAGGATGCGTTTGATGTAGGGGATGGATGTTACGATGTCGTCGGGCGTGGCTTCGCGGTTCTCCTTGTAGTGTTCGTACTCAATATGCCGGAAGGTGGGTGCGCCGGTGTCGAAGGCCACGGCCACGTGGGTGGGTTTCTCGTTCTTGAGCACCTCGTACAGCGAGTTGGTGAAGCCGAGCATCGCGGAGGTGTTCAGCCCCTTGGTGGTGAATCGCGGACTCTTGATCATCGCGTAGTACGCTCTGAAAATCAAGCCCATAGCATCTATCAGGAGGATTTTTTTCGTCATTGCCTTTGGTGTTTTTAAGAAAGGCAAAAGTACGAAAAAATGAGACGTGAGACGTAAGACTTGTGACTTAAGACTTGTGACTTGTGACTTGTGATTTGAGATTTGAGATTTGAGAATTGAGACTTTGGAGGGAATGGAGGGACAATGGGGTCTCACTTTTCGTGGCACTCGAAAGAAATATACATCTGAATGCCATATTCCGGTAAATATTGCCCAACGGTATCTCGTGAACTCCAATAGGAACAGTCCATGGCGGATTCCCTTTCGTAAAGAACAGAATTATCATAGATAGGGTAAGGAACACTGTCATGCAATGCCGTGTCGATAATGTCAAAATAACTATTATCCATACAGTAGCATGTTCTGATTTTTCCGCATCCCGCCGCCATTATCGCTGTAATGACTAATAATATGCAAATTGTTACATTCTTCATCATTTTTAATTCTTAATTCATCATTCTTAATTTAAAACGCGTATCCGATGCCCGCCGAGGCAAACCCCTTGATGCCGACGCCAAGCTCGAAGGAACCGAAGAGGTGTTCGCCCCCGGCCCGTACTCCGAAAGCCGTGAGTTGGAAGGACGGGGTCACCTTGCTGCTTTTTTCCCAACGGAAATCCCCAAATTTTCCCATATACAATTCCTTCCCCAAAAACAGGGTCGTGCCGGCAGCAACGGCCGAATAAAGGGTCACGTGTGGACGGTTAAAGTAGGAAAACCGCAGTTCGGGCATCAAGGTGAGGCAATTCATCCTCCGTTGAGTGTAAACGGCGTCTGTGTGAAACGGATAGTCCGTGTGGTCTTTGTAGTAGGCGTAGTTCACCATGGCGCCGACCCAAAACCACTTGCTCAACCGATAATGGTAGTTGAACGAGAAAACAGGGGTGGTGCGGAACGCAAAGCCCAATTCGTCATCTGGATTAATTTCGTATCCTGCTTGACCGTAATCGAGGAGTTTGTGCAAGTGCATCCTGATGAAGAGTCCAAACGGATCACTGACTTCGAAACGGACTTCGTGTCGGTGGTGCATCCCGTCGAAAGTGCTCCAGTGTGGTTGCGCTTGCATCCGCTTCCGATGCTTGTCGAAGCTTTGGATATAAGCGATTTGGAAATAGAGGTGGTTGTTACGTTGGCGTGTTTCGGTGGGCTCATCTTGGCCGGGAGTCGAAATCCAACCTATACTCTCGTTCGCTGTGGCGAAGTTCAGCCCGGCAGTGAAGCGCAAGTAATCGTTGTTGTGTAACCGATAGTAGATTCCCGCATCGAGCATGATGTCCGCGTATGGGATATTCCTCTCATAAATACCCTCTATGCGTGTACCCGTCTCTGGATCCATTCCGTAACCCCAATACCCGTCGTTTCTGTCGAATCCTTCCAGAAAAGTCCGTGCGGGCACGCGAAGGCGGACGCCAGCATTAGCCGTAAACAACACCTTTTCACTCACCGGATAGTGGAATTCGAATTTCACAGGCGCGGAGAAACGGAAGAAATGTCCTGCGGTGGTTCCGAAGTTCAGTGCGGCCGAAATCCCGAAAAAGTCGTCGAAATGGTAGGAACACTCCATCCCGACATGGAAGCCGGAGTGCGGGATTCCCCATGCTTGCCAATCCGCGCCGAAGTCCCTTTTCATGGCAGGTTCTATCAAGTCATACTGGATAGTATAGCCAAGATGAAACCCGTTTATAGGATTGTCGAAAAGGTGGGTTTTATGCTTTTTTGGGGAATCATGTGGCCTGCCAGCTGCAGTGCTGTCGGTCTGCGCCGGCGACATCGCGTTCAGCCCTAAGATGATCAGTCCGGCCAATCCGTATTTCTTGATGCTGTCCATACTTGAAAACGTTTGCTGTTCATCTTTAAAGACGCGGCTTTCCCAAAAAGTTACGGTCTGTTGCAGCAGCTTCTCCTTCAAAGAGTCCGTAAGCGACAGATTGTCAACATATTCCGAACTGTAGAAGAGCCGTTCGAACTCCTCACTGCGGAGGTAGTCGGCGATGTTCAGGGTGTCGTGGATGCGCACGGTGTCATACACGGTGACGGTGTCGTAGGTCACGGTCTCGCGCTCCACATACACGGTGTCGCGGTGCTGGGCCGAGAGTGTCCCTATGAGGACGAAAAACAGGAAGGTGAAGGAAAGGTCTCTAATCATGGTGCTGCATAAGGAAAATGGTGTCGGTGACGGTGATGGTGTCGTGCAGGACAACGGTGCGGGTGACGGGAATCTCGCGGGTAATGACCACCGGAGCAGACGCTTCCAGCGTCTGAGGTAGAGATGCGCCATGGCTCGTCTCTACGGGAACGGAGATGTTTTCCGCGATTGTAGTATCCGAAATCGGAATCTGTTCCGGTTCCTTCGGTTGTGGAAGCGCATAATTTTGCATCTCTACCTCGGTAGGCACCGTATTGTCTCCCGGTGTATTCCGCACCATCTGCCACACGCACACCCCTCCCGCGACGGTGGCGGCAGCGGATATCAGGGCGGCGGTCTTGTGGGTGGCGACGGCTATTCCCGCGCTGGCGGGCGAGGTGGCGACGGCGGAGCGGATTTCCGTTTCCGTCAGTCGGTGTGACGGCGGTATCCGCAGCTGCGACAGTTCGGAACGGTAGAGTCGTTCGAGCTGGTGTGCGGAGCCGTGTTTCTTCAAGAATAAAAGTATGATCATAAGCAGTCCTTTCTTTCGGGATTCTTTTTCGCGGGCTTTGTCGGCGAGCAGCTGTTGCAGGCGTAGGCGTGCGCGGAGGAACAGCTGCTTGGAGTTGGTGACGGAGATGTCCAACAGGTCGGCGATGCGCTGGTGAGGCACACGGTCAAGGGCGTGGAGGTTGAATACAATCCGTTGTCGTTCAGATAATTGCTGAATGGTTTCCAACAGTTCCTCCTTCGTGAAGTTGGGTTGTTCGACAAGTTCCTCCTCTCCGTCGGACAGGTCGGCGGTCAGTTCCTCCTCCAAAGGCACGGTTTCCGGTCGTGTGCGCAGGTAGGAGATGCATCGGTTGACTGTGATGCGGGTCAGCCATGCGTCGAAGGAGTCCATCACCCGGCAGGTGTCGGCCCGCTCGATCGCTTTCAAAAAAGCCTCGTGCGCGAGATCCTCCGCCGTCTCCTGCTCCCCGACATACCGGTAGCAAAGCCCCACCAACCGATCGATGTGCTGCTCATACTTCCGTGACCAAAACTTCACTTTGTCCATTTTACTGCCTATTGCCTGTTATTCTCCCATATCTCCCCACACTGCGGCTTCGCCTTGTCTGGGGTTATCAGCGCTTCGCGCGTTTTGCCTCTTCGAGGCTGTTTAAGGAAGTATTATTATAAAAAACTACTTCCTTGGCTCTTATTTATGATGACGCAAAAATACAAAAAGGTTACGGTGCGGTGATAATTTTTTTCCATCCAACTAATACCCCCACCTGGCCTCCCCAGGGCTTACGCATCCTCTTTTTTATTTGGGCGAGCCGGCGCGGGGTAGGGGCGACGCTTCTCTTGTGTTGA
>CAMHNQ010000058.1 GCA_946186495.1 uncultured Bacteroidales bacterium | reverse complement strand
AAAAGGAATAAGAATGCCTATATTACTACCCCGCCTAACGGCACCCCTTCTAAAACAGAAGGGGAATTGTCCCGCCCGGCACAGTGTGCCGTAGCCGGAAAAAGCGTGCGAACGAGAGTGTTGACATCGCCAACAATACGATAGTGGCAGCAAAAAGCTTTTTTCTGAGATACTTATGATTGGAAAACAAACATGCGAAACTTAAATAATGAGTCCACTTGAAAAAGTGGTTTTCATTAAAACCAATATTTGATTGTCAATGTGTTACAAGCAAAAAAATCGTCAATTTTGACTTTTTCAGGTGGACTCAATAATAGATTATGTGGAAGCGTATCGTTTTTGAAGGGAGATCGTCAAACAAAGGCCGTCGAAAAAGGGCGAGGTATTCCCCGAGAGGCGGCAAACGGGATCCCATACCGGCTTGGACTGGCTGTTACTTACGACATAGCCAGTCATTGTACGCTGCTATTGTCGCCCTCTATAGGCGTCAAAGCCATACTCAACCAGTATGAGCCACTTCCAACGCATTTTCCAAGCGAAGATTATCGCCTTATTCCTGACCATCGTTTTTCGAGCGGGGTGACCGTCGGCGTGGAGTACACCTTTTGAAGGAAGGGGGTGTCAAAAGTCCAAAATACGGCATTTCGGTTTGTAACTATATGACAATCAGATAGTATTTTCCAAACCGACTTTTGACACCCCCTCTTTATTCTTGAATCGGGATGGGTTATTTCAACAGCTTGAAGAACTCCACCATCAGATCCCAGCACATCTGCACGGTCTTGATTTCCAGTTTTTCGTCAGGGGAGTGCACGCCGCGCAGGGTGGGTCCGAAAGAGACCATGTCCATGTCGGGGTACTTCTCGGAGAAGAGTCCGCATTCAAGTCCGGCATGGATGGCCAGCACTTGCGGATCCTTATGGAAAACGTTGCGGTAGGCCTCGGTGAGGACACGCACCGCTTGGGAGTTCGGATTCGGGTTCCAGCCGGGATAGCCGTCGGTATTCTGCACGTCGGCCCCGATCATCCAGAACGTGGTCGACACCTCATCAACGATGGCCTGCTTCTTGGACTCCACGGAGCTGCGCTGGCTGGTGGTGAAGACCACGTTGCCATCCACCACCTTCACGGAGGCCAGGTTGGTGGAGGTCTCCACGAAACCGGGGATATCCTGAGACATGGCCGCCACACCATGCGGGCAGACCATCAGGGCATTGAGAACATCAATCTGGAACGACTCCTCAAAAACCTTCTCGACCGGGCCGACCGGTTCCACGGTCACCATCACGCCAGGGTCAGTGGTATGGAACTCGTCCTTGAAGGTCTTGTCCATCTTCGCGATATAGGATTTCCACTCCCCGACCTCCGTTTTCGGCACGGCGACGATGGCGAACCCTTCGCGGGCGATGGCATTGCGCAAATTGCCGGCGTTGATGTCGGCCACACACAGGCCGTAGTCGCAGTAGGAGTTGTAGAGAACGCGGGCAAGCAGCTTCACGGCGTTGCCGCGACCCTTGTTGATGTCGTCGCCGGAATGTCCGCCCTGCAATCCCTTGACCTCGACCTTGAAGAAGTCGCAGTCGCAGTCCAAGGGTTCGTACTCGCACGGCAGGGTGGCCACGGTATCCTTTCCGCCGGCACACCCGATGAAGAACTGGCCTTCGTCCTCGGAATCGAGGTTAAGCAGCATCTTGCCTTTCATGAAGCCGGCTTCCACGGCTTTGGCACCGGTCAGCCCGGTCTCCTCGTCGATGGTGAAGAGGCACTCGATGGGGCCGTGTTCCAGCTCCTTGTCGTCCAACACGGCTAATGCGAGGGCCACGCCGATGCCGTCGTCAGCGCCGAGGGTCGTGCCCTTGGCTTTCAGCCATTCGCCGTCGACGTATGTCTCGATGGCGTCCTTGTCGAAGTCGAACACCTTGTCGTTGTTCTTCTCGCACACCATGTCCATGTGGGCCTGCAGCACCACGGGGGTGACGTTCTCCTTACCGGGGGTTGCCGGCTTGGAAATCAATACGTTGCCAACCTTGTCGCGCTTGGTCTCCAGCCCCATCTTCTTTCCGGTCTCCTCTAACCAAAGGGACATTTTCTCCTCCCGCTTCGACGGGCGCGGGATTTTGGTGATTTCGTTGAAATAATAGAAAACCTTTGCAGGTTTCAGACTCAGAATTTCTTGACTCATAATGTGATGTTTTAAAATGACATTTCTAATTTCCGGGGCAAAGGTACATAAATTTCAAATACACGACAAAAAATTATCACACATGCTTGTTAGGAACATTTTTCATTTTTGGATAACAGGCTGCCGTCTTTTTTGTATTTTTGCAGCTTAATTACTTTAGAATGAGAAACGACAATAACAGACGAAGAAATCACCACAGGAACGGGTCTTCCGAACCCCGGACCGATGCCAACACGAATGCGAGTGCAACTGACAACAAGCCAGTTGAAGAGATAACCGACAAGAAAGAGAAACCCGCCGAGAAGCAGGATGGCCAGTCCCAGAAAGAGGGGGCGAAAAATGCGAGAAAGGACCAGAGCGGCGGAAACAACGAACGGAAGCGCAAGGACCAGAATCGCCGAGCCAAGGGCAAGGTCAACGGCGAACGGCTGCTGAAGGATCCGGGGTTGGTGCATGACGAGAACGAGCAGGAGGAAGACCGCGAGTACTTCGACACAATGACCCCCGAGGAGCTGGAGGAGGCCACGCGCATGATGCGCCGCAAGACCGCCCCTGTGGACAAGCAGGACTTGGAGAGCAACGTCCCCGCCGGCGAAGACTGGGAGCCCTACCTTGACATGGACATCCGCACCGGTGTCTCCTACGAGGCAGACAAGATTGCCGGCAACATCTTCCACACCCGCGGGCTGAAAGACACCCCCAACCCCGAGAACGCCCACTGCATCGAATACCAGTACAGTTCCTGCAAACTTCCCTCCTACAACTGGATGGACAAGCTGGAAATCGGCCTCGACTACTTGGAGTTCCCCATTGCGGAGGTCCGTTTCAAGAACAGTCACAAGGACTTCTACCTGCTGCCGCCCAACATCGTCTTCAAGGTGGGCGACATTGTGGCGGTGGAGGCCAGTCCCGGCCATGATATCGGCATCGTCTCCATGCTCGGGCTTCAGGTGCAGCGTCAGATGCAGGCCAAGCACGTGAAACCGGAAGACGTGGTCAAGAAGCTGTACCGCCACGCGCGCTACGCCGACATCGAGGAGTGGATTGCCACCGTCGACAAGGAGTACGCCACCATGCTCTCCTCACGCTACACGGCCTGGGACCTCGACCTGAAGATGAAGGTCAACGACGTGGAATACCAGGGCGACGGCACCAAGGCCATCTTCTACTATTCCGCTGAAGAGCGCGTCGACTTCCGCGAGCTCATCAAGATCCTGGCCGAGCAATTCCACATCCGCATCGAGATGCGCCAAATCGGCGTGCGCCAGGAGGCAGCACGGCTCGGCGGCATCGGCTCCTGCGGCCGCGAACTCTGCTGCTCCCAATGGCTCACCAACTTCCAGTCCGTCTCCACCAACACCGCCCGCACCCAGCAGCTCTCCCTCAACCCACAGAAGCTCGCCGGCATGTGCGGCAAACTCAAATGCTGCCTCAACTTCGAACAGGAGACCTACCAGCGCGAGCTCAAGGAGTTCCCATCCTCTCATGTCGTCCTCAAAACCCAAAAAGGCAAAGGCATCTACAACAAAATCGACATCTTCAAGAAAATCGTCTGGTATTCCTACGACAACGACCCCTCCAACCTCTTCTCCATCCCCCTTGACCGCGTCAAACAAATCATCAAAATGAACGAACAAGGCAAAATGCCTGAAAGCCTCGAGAACTTCGCCGTCGTCAACCAGAAGAAAATGGAGGAAGGCGGCAACGTGAGTGCCGAAGAGCTCAAACATATCGCTGATTCTTAATAGATTATGAAAAAATATCTGTTACTCTTCGCCCTGTTCGCCACGCTCCTTTGCGGATGCCACCACAACGAATACTACGGGCAGGTGAACATGCTCCCCGACGAGAAGTGGGCCATCGACAGGCCGCTGTATTTCAAGCTGAACATCGAGGACTCGATGCAGTATTTCAACATGTACATCCAGCTGCGCAACACCACCGACTTCAAAACACAGAACTTTTACGTCTTCATGCAGACCAAATACCCAGACGGCCACTCCGAGCAGGACACCCTCGGATTCATCCTCTGTGACAAGTTCGGCAATTGGACCGGCCGAGGCCAAGGACGGCTGAAAGACAACAAGTTCCTATTTCAGCCCAAAGTGCGGTTCCCCTACAACGGAGAGTACGTCTTCACCGTCACGCAGGGCATGAGGGACTCCGTGGTGGAGGGTATCGAAAGCTTCGGGATTGTGCTGGAAAAGTGGAAGGAGAACAATTAGCAATTAGGAATACAAAGATACGCCATGAAAGCAGAAACGACTGACAACCGCGATTTTTACCCGATAATTTCATGGTCGAGGACAGCGGCCGCAATCACACCGCCGCAGCCCGGACGTTCCGACATCCATGGGTATTCCGACGCTTATTTTTCCGACATATTGAAAAAAAGCGACTTGAGTTCCCTGGTCCGCCCAAGCGTGTCACTGCCCGTGCCTTTTCGCGCCATCTCCTACGAGCCTGCCATCGCTCTGATTGACATGTCCACAGGCCTCTTCATTGATGTGGAGATTGACGCGCCCTACCATGGATGGTTCCGATTCCCGACGCACTATACGGAAAGCAAGGATGCTGTACGCGACCGCTGGTTCAACGATTGCGGTTGGACAGTCGTGCGGTTCACCGAACGCCAGGTTCGCGAACAGTCGGATGCCTGTGTGGAGACGCTCCGTCGTGTCACCGACATGTTGAACAGAGGGAACACGGAAACCTACGACGTCGTACAACCGGAAAAACGATGGACGCAGAAGGAGGCCGTGGAGATGGAAAGGGAATTGCTCCGCGAAAAGCACCTTCATATACAGTCGTTCGGACAGCCAGAGCATCTGGCCGCAATCAGGAGCGTCGTGTCAACCCCAAAACTGTCGTCCGCCACCCCACATCCCGAGATCGTCTTCAGCGAGGCATCGCACACTTACGCGGACGCACGCAACACCTCCGGCACTGCGGACTACACCTCCGTGACCAGCCTCATCGAAAAATTCTTCCCGCTTTTCGACGAAGAGGCTTATATCGAAAAGTACATGACGGAATCGGGGAAAAGCAGGGACGAGGTTGTCCGGAAAATGCTTGAGCCGTCGGAACGCGGGACTTACATGCACCAGCAAATCGAATACTTCCTGAAAGGCAAGCCTCACGAGGAGGATTTCCCGGAGTTCCAGCTATTCCGGAACTTCCATGAGGAGCAGATCCTCAAGCGCGGCCTCTCCTTTTTCGATGCGGAAAAAATCGTCACCATTCCGCAATACGGCATCGCCGGCACCGTGGATGCCCTTTTCCGCAAACCCGACGGAACGTTTGTGATGGTGGACTGGAAGCGCAGCAAGAACCTCATCATAGACGGTTATCCCAAAAAATACGGCATCGGCCGCGGACTGTCCATACTCTCTCACTTGGACAACTCCAGCTACTACCACTATGAGCTGCAACAGAGCTTCTACAAGTACATCCTTGAAACTGAATACGACATGAAAGTATCCTCCATGATTCTCGCTGTCCTTCACCCCACCTACGACCGCTATTACACCATCAAGCTCTCCACCTACCGCAAGACGGAGGTCGAAGAGCTCATCACCGCTCACATTTCCGTCAGCCATTAGCATGTTGAAGAGAACAACCGCCCTCATCACCGCCTTATTCCCGGTTTTGTTCGTGCTCGCGCAGACCGACTCGGTGACGTTTGCGCACGGGCAGTGGCAGCGCGACACCATCGACGGCCTGACTCTTCACGAGTGTCGGTTCGAAAGCCAGGAACTGTTCCACTCGAACCAGCAGATCTTCATTCTGGAGATTCCCGACACCTCGGCCTACAGGCTCCGTTTCGCACATGAGTCCAGACGCACTCGGGTGTCCGACATCGCCATGCGCCACGGTGCGGCAGCCGCCGTCAACGGGTCGTTCTTCGACATGAAAGAGCATTTTCCAATTTGCTATCTGCGCATCGACAGCGTGACCATCGGGGAAAACACCCCCGGCAAGGACACCGTGAACCGCAAGTACTACCAATACGGCACGCTTTGCCTGAGCGGCGACAGCATCCTTATCCTGCGGACCGACTCCGCGCGGCGCTGGGAGGAGGCACTCCCCTACCCTGACATCATGACCGCAGGACCGCTGCTCATCCTTAACCATGACCTCCTGCCTATGCGCGACGACAGGACGTTTGTCACCCATCGCCACAACCGAACGGCCATCGGCATCCGCGACGACGGCACGGTACTCCTGCTTGTCGCAGACGGACGATTCAAGCAGGCGGAAGGACTGTCACTGACCGAATTGCAGTTGCTGTTGCGCTGGATCGGATGCCGCGATGCCCTGAATCTCGACGGCGGCGGCTCCTCCACTCTCTTCATGAACCTCGGCAATCGGAAAGGAGTCGTGAACTGCCCCTCCGACAACGGCCGGTTCGACCACTACGGTGAACGCGCAGTCTCCAACGCTATCCTCGTCAATCCCCGACTTTGAACTGTAACACACAAACCCATTAACCCACACCCGATTAAAACCATGACCTTTCTCCAACAACTTTCCGATGCCATAGACATCCAGCAGCTGAGACAGGACGAAGAATACCACGAACTCATGCTACAGCCGATGCAGGAACGGGTCAGCCGTGGCTACACCATGACGAACCTCCGCGTCGCTTTCGAGTTCCACGACGGCGCACCCTCGCGGTTTATACCACCTCCACCCGGCACAAAACGCTATATTCTCCGCGCCCGTATCCATTGCGAGTACAACATCTCCAAATTCCGCGAGGGCACGCAGGTGCGCCTGAGCCATGGCCCGCACTCGTTCCTAATGGAAATCGAACAGGACGAGGTGAACGACTTGGTGCTCTGTTCCAACAGCTATGAAGTCCGCAACAACCTCATTGACACGAGAGACTGCCCTTCCGATGGCTGGGAAATCAACGCCGTGAACACCAACATCACCCACAGGCTACTTCGCTCTTCCTGGGAGATGCTCTACGGCAGTCCGGACTACTGTTCACATCTTGAAAAACTTTTTTCCGGCCAGTTTCCCAACCATTACCGAGAGTCCCCATCGCCCTCATGCGGCAATCCGTCTCAAAACGAGGCTATCCGCAAAGCATTCACCTGCAACTACTTCCACCTCATCCAAGGGCCGCCGGGAACCGGAAAGACCTTCACCATCTCGAAGATTGTCCGCTACTTGGTGCAATGCAACAAGAAAGTTTTCGTGACGGCACCCACGCACACCGCCATCAACAACTGCCTCAACGCCATCGCCAAGGAGTTACAGGACAAATCTGCCGTTGTAAAAGTCGGAGA
This sequence comes from uncultured Bacteroidales bacterium, assembly GCA_946186495.1. Classification (GTDB taxonomy): domain Bacteria; phylum Bacteroidota; class Bacteroidia; order Bacteroidales; family WCHB1-69; genus F23-D06. The sequence continues at coordinate 10,449 of CAMHNQ010000058.1, read as the reverse complement.
GCGATATCAGGCGGACGAGATTCAGCACAACCCGCACATCACGCGCAAGCAACACCTCAAGTTGTCGGAATACCGGGACAATCCCGAATATTCCCAACGCGGGTTTGTGATTGGCGGCACTCCATATGCGCTGTGCCACCCGGCAAGCAAGAAACTGGAAGGATGGACGTTCGACTACGTCATCATGGACGAAGCCGCGCAGATGAGCATCCCGCTCGCCTTGCCCGCAATGATGCGCGGCCAACGGCTCGTATTCGTCGGCGACCACCAGCAGTTAGACCCCATCGTGCCGCAAGACACGGGAAACCAGCTCTTCGACAGCAGCATATTCAAAAAGCTGGCCGAACTCTATCCTCAGGACATCACCCTGCTAAACCAATCCTACCGACTGAACAGCAGCATGATACGCGTTCCTAACGCCCTGTTTTACGACAACCGTATCCGCACCGCCCTGGAAGAGAGCCGCCCCTATCTGACCTTCAAATGCCCCTCAGCCCAGGAAATCCTCCACCATGAGGCGGCCTCACTGCTGGTCGTCCACCACGAGTTTGACTCTCTCGGCCGATCTCCTTTTGAAGCCGGCCTCACCGCTGACATCGTCTGTGACCTGCTACGCAACGGCGTCCCCTCACCCGAGATCGGAATCATGAGTCCCTACCGTGCGCAAATCCGCGAAATCCGCCGCGCCCTAAAGGAGAAAATCGGCACAGAGGCTGCCCAAACCATCTTCGTGGACACGGTGGAACGAATGCAAGGACAGGAAAAAGACTACATCATATACAGCATGTCCAATTCCAACCCCTCTGAAGTGGAAGACAGGCTGGAATTTTTCTACAGCCCGAACCGGTTGAACGTGGCCATCACCCGCGCCCGCGTGAAATGTGTGGTCATCGCCAACCTGAAAATTTTCACTTTCTGCGACGAACTCCTGCAAAACCCTGACACCGAAAAGGCATTGAGGGAGGGGGCGAGGATCTTCCGCGAGTTCCTCAGAATCTCCACAAAACTGGAACTCACCGCACCTGAGGAGGACGAGTGGTAATATTTCAACAAGCCGCCCGAGGGTATCATTTTTTTTGTACTTTTGCACCCCAAATTATTTCAGATTAAATCAATAAGAATCAATATGGCAAGCAGAAGAAAAGAACTTTTCCCCAACGTTACCGATGCTGAATGGAACGATTGGAGATGGCAGGTCCGCAACAGAGTCGAGACCCTTGAAGAACTGAAAAAATACATTGACCTCACCCCCGAGGAGGAGGAAGGCGTGAAGAAGTCGCTGCAGACGCTCCGTATGGCCATCACGCCGTACTACCTGAGCCTCATCGATCCGAACAACCCGCACTGCCCGATCCGCCGCCAGGCCATCCCGACCGGCGCGGAGGTGCACCAGTCGCCGGCCGACCTGCTCGACCCGCTGCACGAGGACGAGGACTCCCCGGTTCCCGGCCTCACCCACCGCTATCCCGACAGAGTGCTGTTCCTCATCACCGACATGTGCTCCATGTACTGCCGTCACTGCACCCGCAGACGTTTCGCCGGCCAGCACGACTGCGAATCCACACAGGACCGCATCCAGGCCGCCATCGACTACATCGCCCGCACCCCGCAAGTTCGCGACGTGCTCCTCTCCGGCGGCGATGCTTTGATGGTGGGCGACAAGATGCTCGAATCCATCATCCAACGCCTGCGCGCCATCCCGCATGTGGAGATTATCCGCTTGGGCTCCCGCACCCCCGTGGTCTGCCCGCAACGCATCACCGACGACCTCGTCAACATGCTCAAGAAATACCACCCCATCTGGCTCAACACCCACTTCAACCACCCCAACGAGGTGACCGAAGAGTCCATGGCCGCTTGCGCCCGTCTTGCTGACGCCGGCATCCCGCTCGGCAACCAGACCGTGCTGTTGCGCGGCGTGAATGACGACACCGAGATCATGAAGCAGCTCGTGCACGACCTCGTGCGTATGCGCGTGCGCCCGTACTACATCTACCAATGCGACCTCTCCATGGGTCTGGAGCATTTCCGCACGCCCGTCTCCAAGGGCATCGAAATTATCGAGAACCTGCGCGGACACACCTCCGGCTACTGCGTGCCCACCTTCGTGGTGGATGCACCCGGCGGCGGTGGCAAAATCCCTGTGATGCCCCAGTACGTCATCTCCCAGAGCCCGCACAAGGTGATCCTCCGCAACTACGAGGGTGTCATCACCACCTACACTGAGCCCGAGGATTATCAGGAGAACACCTGCAGCCCGCTACCCGACAAGAAGCACGTCGAAGGCGTGGCCTCCCTCCTCCACGGCGAGCAGATGGCCCTGGAACCCAACGAATTGGCGAGAAAGAAACGCCACAGAAAATAGTTGGCAGTTAGTAGTTAGCAGTTAGTAGTTACAGGGTGCGGTGAAATGAAATCGCACCCTGTTTTTGTGTTATTCCATCGCGTGGCTCAGTTCCTCCTATGAATTATCAACATCAATTGAGCATCAACCCGTACGGTCGATAATAGGGAAACTTTCTGTCATGACTTATCAATGTACACTTATCAGCTATACTTTGCGCGATGATGATGCGATCAATCATATCAGAATGTCTGTCATTGCCAATGGTCAGAATCGGAATTTCATCTAAGACCTCGAATACCTTGTCTGTGATTGGCTCGAGACTAACATTCAAAGTTTCTATTGAATTAAGAATATCCCTTGCGCTTCCATTAATCTGAATTTTACCAAGTTGCTTAAGATGAAGTAGTTCCAAAAGGACAAATTCTGAAGTGACATATTGATTACCACTAGGATATTCAATATCATACCTCAATTCTTCGTCTAATTTTGGATTATTGCTCAGGAGCCAGCCAACAATGTGTGTGTCAAGAAAATATCGAGACATATTAGTTGAGGTTGTATGGGTCTTCAGTCAACTCAACGATTTTGATGTATTTGAATTTTTTTCTAAGCCTTTTTGCCTTCTTTGCGTTATCCTTCGAATTTCTTTTTGGTGCCATAACGGGTAGGTTCTTCTATTGTTTTATTATTCTATTTCGGCTGCAAAAATACATTTAATTCTTTAATATCAGCACTGTTGTTTTCAAAATATTTTTCATTTCGCTTCTTAACTATTAATTGTTAAATTCAAGAATCGCAAGTCTCGAGGAAAAAATGTATTTTCGCGGCACAAAACAAGAAACCACCATCATCATGCATAAAACCACCTTAATTTTAGCTTTTTTGGCCGCAGTATTGTGCGGCAGGGCACAGGATTTCCTCACGCCGGAGTCGTATGGGATATACAGTAGCAATAGACACGGCAACGAAACATTATTTCGGCTATTGTTCCAAAAACCTAAAAGCAATAATGCCGTATGGGAAATGGAATATAAGACCTTCTTTCTCTGCGCACCTTCTTTTTCAGCGGAATACGCGCTGGAAATCGGAGACGGCGAATTGACCTTCACCAAAGCGGACCAAAACATTTATATGGCACTGAGCAGACATCTAAAGGAGCGCCAACCCGACCCGTTGAAGGTGGTTTCCGTGGATATCAAGAAAATGTCTGTTTCTGAAGAGGTTTGCAAAAGATTGTCCGCGCTTTTCAATCTCGCCACGATGACAGCCACGCATATTGAGAGTAAACATTCTGGTTTCGACGGCACCTCCTACTATTTCAACCACATGAGGAAATTGGCATCCGTATGGGTACCGGAAAACGGCCGCACCGCTCGATTGGTGCAGATGGCCGATCGTCTTTGTTACGCCGTGGAGCACAAAGACACGACCGTGCTGAACCAACAGATGAAGGAGTGTGGCGCCTTGATCCAAGAGTTCAAAGAGGAGTGGCCCTCACGTTTTTTCAAACCGATTCAAGGTGTGACGCGACACTCGGACGGCTTATATTGTGAATTGTACTGCACCGATTGCATACGCCTTAAAGTTCCCTACGGCAACACGTCAAACAATGACACCTGTGACGTGGTTGCCGCCATATATTCGGACAGCCTCTCGGCTTGGTCGCGCGAGCTTTTCCTGATGTACGATCTACCAGAATATCCGACCGTGGTCATCGATAACACCCGTGACACCGCTTTCTGCGAAGCAAGGACATACTACGACCGCGTAGTACGAACTATCACTTTATCCAGCCGGTTCTGGCGTCGTGAGGTGATACTCCCTTCCGTGCAACTCCCGCCAGGGAGATATTATTTCGAGGAAGGGCAATGGAAAAAGGAAGAATAATCTGCCCCGTTTGCGGATATGATCGTTTGCCGGAGCCTCCGCACGATGAGCAAGGCTGCCCCACTTACGTGATCTGCCCGTGCTGCGGCTTCGAGTTCGGCTTCGACGACGACTCCGAAGGACACCCCTATTCCACGTACCGACAGCAATGGATTGACCAGGGTTTCCCCTTCTTCGATGCCAAGAAACGGCCCGCCAGCTGGAACATTCGCGCGATGAAACGGCAGCTGGAGAACATCGGGGAGGGAAATATCTCCGCGAGTTCCTTGTGATCCGCGGAAGTCATTTTATTCCACGAATCGCGCGAATCACGCGGAAAACATTCCGTGAGATACGAACGATCCGAGGACCGTTACTCCACGCAAATACATGCGATACGTGGAATTCACCTTACTAGCACGGCATCGGGAACGGAGAGCTTTGCGTAGTGCTCGTTGGCGAATTTCAACGAGCAAAGAAAATACTCCTGCACACATCCTTCTGAGAATATGGACGGGAAAAGACCCGGGTTCTCGCGCAAGTACTCCTGCAGCATCTCATTATGGACCAGTCTGTCCTGATATCCCAACTGCCGGCAATCAAACGTATCGACATTTACCACCTTGTCTCCTATTTTAAAATGCTGGCAATGTCCTGACAAGGCTAACGGATAGCCTGACAACTGCACATACATCCGAGTCGTGGGGGCAACCGTAGCAACATATTCTGCCGAATTGACTTTTTCCAACGTATAATAGGAAACATTCAGTTTCGTTGTCAAAGAAATCCCTTCATGCGGAGTTAACATCAATGTGTCAAACGGGAAAACTTGCGGCTCTTGCCCCAGACGAGTTGTCTCAAGACGATTCCAAAAGTGTTTGAAAGAGTGGGAATGCCAACGACCTCCATCATAGTGTAATCGACCGAGGCGAAGACTGTCGTAAAGTAGCGTAAGAGTTGAATCGGTGGTGTTCGTGATCGTAAAAGAATATTGCATCACCACATCAGACATCAGAATACAACCAAAAGGGGCGCCCATGCACTGCGGGAGTTTCTCCAAACTGACATGGTTAACACCAAGAGTGTCGAAGGAGATAGCAAGCTGAGTATATCCGAACTTCGGAACAAGATGTACAACGGCCATCAACAGCATGATTTTTCGAATAGTATTCATCACTGAAAATAATTTATAATTATACTTCTTCGTGTTATAGATATACATTTGAAATGCACGCCGCAAAGATAGCATTTTTATTAGCATAATACAAGAAATGCAAAAGATTGCGGCTCATGCTTTCTGTCCGCGGAGAACACTATCGCCGATCTCTCTGCCCTTGTCCGGCCTGCGAGCCCTCCAACTCCATCTTCCCGAACTTGAACGACAGCCCGAACCGCACCGTCCGCGCCCGATAGCTCACACGCGTGGAGTCGCTGTAACTATAATAGGGATTGGTGTTTACGGTCGCGCTGCGGTTCCAGTCGAAGAGGTCGTCCACATTGACCCACACCGCGATGCGCCGCTTCCAGAACTCCGCCCGCAACCCGAGGTCGATGCTGTAGCTCGGCCGCACCGTGGTGAACAGGAACACGTTCTGCGACTGATAATTGGCGGCGGCGTTCACCTCCAAGACCTTCCACAGCTTCGCCCAAAAGTTCAGCCGGAAACTATAACCTAAATTCTCCGTCAAGTAGGGCTGCTCCTCGTCGCGGAACTGGAACACCGACTTTGTGTAATAGACATTGCCGTAAAACCGGATGTTCATGAAGCTCTTGAGCTGGTACGTAACATTCACCTCCGCACCCGTGTTCAGGGTTCTGCCCGCGTTGATGGGCTGCGAAAAATAGACCATCCTTCCGAAAAACGGGTCGTAGCAGACATCCGCAAGGCTGGAGAAGTCGTCTTTCGTGTTCTTGAACCACGCATTGACGCCCACATTGCCGAACTTGTTGATATACTTCGTCCAGCCCGCCTCCACGGAGTTGGTGAACGCTTGCCGCAAGTCAGGGTTTCCCGTACTGAAGCTGTCCTCCCCGTATCTGCGGTAGGTGGTCAGGTCGGAGGCCTGCGGATTGCTCACCCGCCGCGTGTAGCTCAACTTGAAGTTGTGCATGTTCTTCGTGCGGTAGCTCAGGTGTATCGACGGGAAAAGTCCCCAATAGAGCTTCCGCACGTTATCGGCAGGGGAATCGGGATAGTCTAAATTCAGCGACAGCAGCTCGGAGCGCAGTCCGCCCTTCAGCGTGAAGCCGCCGAAACGGTGCTGCAGGGTGACGTATGCGTCGAAATCCCCGTCCTGATTGCGCGCGTTCATCGAACGCACCGCGTCATTCACATAGTAACGCCCCAAATCGGCCACCGCCAACGTGTCCGTCATCCATAGCTGTTTGTAGTGCACATAGCTTCCCGAAACACCCGTTTCCACCTCACCGTTCTGATGATATGGGATCGTGTAATCAACCGAAACATTTCCTCTATGATACTGGTAATCATTTGTTTGCAACCAGTCACGATCCGCAAGCCTTGGTGAAAGATAGTCGCGTTGGAGATCACCGCTCAAACGGTAGCCCTGCCCCGCATACGTGGCTGAAGCACTCAACTTATGCCCTTGGTTGTTGAATTTATGCTCATACCAAAGTCCCACGTAGCCCGACAAAATCCCGGATCTGTTGTGCACCGTATTATGATAGGAATAATCTCCCGGATTGTAGAGATATTCGGTCCAAAAAGTGGTGTCCACAGCGTTATAATGCGTCAATTGCGGGTAAAAACCGCCGTAAAAATAGACCGTGTTCGTGGTATCCGGTGTCCAAGAGGCGTTGAGGAACAACCCGGTCTGGTCTTCTCGAAACCGTCTGATAGAATGCGAGGAATCTGTGGAAGAAAGCCTTCCCGAATCGTCGTAAATGGCTGATTCTGAAAGTTTGTCGTGCCGGGAAGTGCTATACCAATATTGCAGATAGGTGCTGATGGTGAACTTTTTGTTGGCATAAACGTAGGAGAGGAAGGGAATGGCCTCGGGCGCGGAGGAGCCCTTCGCCCCGAAGCTCAGGAAGCTGTTTTTCCTGATGTCGGAAACGGTGACGATGTTGATGATGCCGCCCGCACCCTGCGCACTGTACCGCGCCGAGGGGTTAGTGATGACCTCAATCTTCTCGATGTCACTTGCCGGCATCTGCTGCAGAAGGATTTTTAGGGCTTCGGCGTTCATGTTGGCAGGTCGATTGTTAAGCCATATCTGTACCGATGAGACTCCGCGCAGGGTGATATTGCCCTCCACATCGACCTCCACGCCCGGCGCGTTCTGCAGCGCATCCGCCGCCGTACCCGACTGAACCGCAGGGTCTTCCGAGACGTTGTACATCGTCTTTTCCCCATCGGTCATATAGACGGGCTTCTTCGCGGTGATGCCCACCTCGGGAAGTTCAGTTGTCTTCTTTGGGGCAATGGTGTCGGCCTTTGTCACCGCCGTCGTGTCCGTGTTCTGCGCGAAAACTGTTACACAAAACAGAAGCAGGAACATAACATTGATAATCTTTTTCATTTTTTGTAATTTTTTAAGTCACAATGTTTTACATTTTTTATATTCGAATTTTTCGGCATATAATACCCCCAGACGGCCCATTCGAGCCATCTTAACTACAAACTACTAACTGCTAACTGCTAACTATTCAGCGGAGGTGTGGCCGACCCACGGAATGTCTATAAAATCAGGCCCAAGCTGCTCATCGAGTGTGACTATGCCAGTAACGTAACGATCTTTTGACGGCTTTGCAGCTGGAGAAACGGCGATGTCTTGAAGCATTACTAGTTTGTTAACGGCATGCTCCTCCGTGGTGAATCCCACTGGTAGACGCAACATGCAACGTACCGGTTGTCCGTCCTTCATGGCAGGCTTGCAGGCGGGTGCAGCTCGAAATGCCCGATTGATTTCCGCCATATTGTCATCCATTATCTGCCGCACGATCTCTTTCCGAGATTCTTTATCTTCGGGGGCATCCTCTCCGAGATCAAGATGCGCGACAGCCAAACCGTCATTGCCCTTGCGACCATTGAAAGGCGCCAAAAGCACCATTTCTCCCTTCTCGCCACAAACATCATCCCATTTGACATGAGCCGTATCCAACTCCGTGAAAAGAACACGTCCATCCTTCTCCACAATAAAACATACCGAAAGAACTCCTGACAATTTGTACTTCTTGGCCAATTCAGGATACTTCATGCTACCGATGAGGTTATTGACATACTGCTGGATTCCACCCGGGAACTGCGGCATCGTATCGGGGTCCATGCAAACGGGCTCGTCGATAACTTCCTCAACCGCCTCTTCCTCAGCGATCGTCTCCGTTTTCGGATGGCAGTTCACCAACAAGAGTCCGGCGGTGATGGGGACGAGCGCGAGCAGCCACCACGCTGACACCCTGCGTTTTACCGGCTGATTCATCATCAGAATACGTTTTTTGGTCAGCAGGTGACGGAAACTGTTGCCCACAGGCACGAACTTGCCCACGCACAACTGCTTGTACAGCAGTTCCAGATAGTCGCGGCGAGAGAATCCGCACGAAAGCACCGCCTCATCGGCCAAATACTCATGGACGCTGCTCAACTCCCTGGTGTACAAGTAAATGAAGGGGTTGAACCATTGTAGCACTCGCACCGCTTCCGTGAAGAGCAGATCCCATGTGTGACGCTGGCGGATGTGCGTCCGCTCGTGACGCAACACCTGCTGCAACTCGCTCTCTGTGAACACTTCCGGATTCACGAACACCGAACGCAGGAACGAGAACGGAAGGTTGCCGTCGGGTTCGCCTAACACCCGCACACACATGTCGCCCGTCGAAAGTTCATCCGACAACTCACTGCGTCGATAGTACCTAAAAGTCTTAAAAAGCTTGACAACCAGCAGGATAAAAGCCACCCCGCATCCGAGAACATACCCATAAAATACAATATCTTTAAAAGACAACTTTTGGGTTACCTCTGTTGTCAAAGTTGTCCCTGTTGTCGTTGATTGACCCGTCCCCGTTGTCAAAGTTGTCCCAGTTGTCGTTGATTGAACTGCAGCGTCAGCTGCATCTCCCTGAATCACAGTTGGTTCTTGTGCCTCTCCAAAATATTGCGTATATGGTTGTGCAACAGCGGTTAAACGGCTCGGCATCTCGATTGAAATAAACGGCAGCACCAACGCAAGCGCCAACGTGCCCACGAGGTAGAACCGGCGCAAGCGGAACAAGTTACACCGGCGCAACGTCAGCCAATAGAAACCGAAAAACAGTGCCATGGCGATGGCGGAGAAAAGGATCGTTTTCATGACTATTCGGTTTTTGCGGGTGAATCATCTTGCGGAACGGCATCGATCATGCGACGGATGTCGTCCAATTCTTCCAACGTAATATCTTGGTTGTTAGCGAAAAAGGAGACCATCGACTTGAAGGAGTTGTCGAAGTAGTTGCGCACGAACTGCTGCATGAACGACTCCGAGTACTGTTCTTTGCTCACCAACGGGTAGTAGCGGTTCGACTTCCCGAAGGTCTCGTGCGACACGAACCCCTTCTTTTCGAGAATGCGCACCACGGTAAGCATGGTGTTGTAGGCCGGCTTCGGTTCCGGGAAATTGGCAATGATGTCGGCGGCAAATCCCTGTTTGATCTGCCACAGCACCTGCATCACCTGTTCTTCTGCTTTGGTTAATTCTTTCATTGTTCTTATTGTTTTTGTTTGTTATTTATCGTCATTCGTCCCAGGGTGAACGAAGTTAGCCCTGGGTTGACATACGTCGGGCTTTCAGCCCTGAATGTTGGCTGTTGCATCTAACGGAACCGCTTTCTCCCACTTTAATACTATAATCTCCGTCAGCCAAAAGACAAGGAGAAGATAAACCGCATGACCGAAACAGAAGACCAACCGCCACACCACTCGCCAAGCCATATCTGAAATGTCGTATTTCAAGGCAATAAAAATAGGCAAAGTAAACAATCTGCCCGTCGAAGCAGCCATAATGGTAATCATATCAGCACCATAATCCATTCCCTCCGTGATGTCATAATGCGCCAACAGCAAGAATAAAATCAGTATTACAAGTGGCACAATGAATATTCGCCAACGCCTACCTTTAATCATCACACAACTTTGAAGGAGAGCCAACATCCCTATAAACAAAAAAGAACCGACATCAAAACCGTCAATATAAACATAGGAGAATGGCTGTTTCCAAAACAGTGTGATGAGATACGATACC
>CAMHNQ010000057.1 GCA_946186495.1 uncultured Bacteroidales bacterium | reverse complement strand
AAAGCTTTTTTCTGAGATACTTATGATTGGAAAACAAACATGCGAAACTTAAATATTATTATGGTTATGGTTGAGGAAAACAAAATTGAACTTGCAACTCCGGAATCCATCAAATCACGCATTGTCAAAGTACGTGGAAGATGTGTCATCATTGACAGCGACCTTGCTGAGATGTATGGTGTTGAAACAAAAAATTTGAAACGTGCTGTTCGGATGAACATTGAGCGTTTCCCTGAAGACTTCATGTTTATGCTGACCAAAGAAGAACACGATTCTTTAAGGTGCAATTTTTTCACCTTAAAGAATGGACGTGGGCAACACAGCAAATATCTCCCATACGCTTTTACACGAGAGGGGATCGCTATGTTGTCGGGATTATTAAGAACTCCCATTGCTATTCAAGTGAATATCAACATTATGCGTGCTTTCTTTCAAATGCAACAAGCTTTGCTCACTCTGAGCGAAACCCATTTGCAGATGGAAAAGATACGCTCTGAGGTTGAGCGACTCAGATCCGAAATGTACGAAACACTACGCTATCAAAACGACATCAACGAAATGGTTGCAAAAGAGCAAAACATTATTTCGGCGCAATTAGAAAGCCTGAATGATGCAATGGCGCAATTGCGAGCTGAAACAAACCAGAGGCTATTGGACACAGAGTCCACATCCATCGGCTTTGTTGTGAGAAAGAATGACTGAACGAAAAACCAAGGACGCAGCCAATCGCGGTTCGCCTTTCGCCATTCCGCCTTTTCAAGCCATCTTGGAGGTTCTGGCGAAGAATGTTCTTCCAAAAACGCAATTTGTTCTGCTGCGGTTTTCGTAATTGTTATCTCCATAATGCATTCATTTCCCAACCGGTAGGGAATCCTATAGCCGTCTTATCTACAATAGGATATTTCCCCAATAGATTTACAATTTCTGTTTTAACATTATTATCAGGTTGAATATTGTTCACCCAATATATGAGACAGCATAGCATTGCATACAAGCGATTGCGGGCAACATTCGAAACATCTATCCATTCTGAGCGCATTCTTTTTGCTAACGGCAACTGAGGTTTGATAGGATACACCCGATTCCATACACGTGCATGATGGGCACAGCAATTACGTAAAGCGGCCAAGCTTGCGATCCAACTCTCCAGATATACGTGTTGTGGAACATTAAAACTTCTCGCCACAACCTTTTTTACAGCATTGTCCTTAAAATTGCTGTATAGTTTCCCCAAAGTGCCGAATGACACTATTTCAAGAGTCTTCCATGCAGGAGGCATGGTGGGATCGTTATATTTGGCATAGTGTGTTTTTATAAAATCCTCGGTGGTTCGAGACAACTCAGACTGGATAGTTCTGATGCAATCGTTGTGTAGGTTCGGATTTTTAAAAAGACTTGGATCCATAAACCAAAATGGCCCATATTTCATAGAGAAGTGTTGGATGACACTGGTTCTTAACGCAATCTCCACTGTTTGGATAGCAGCGAAGATGATATTTCTTAATTCTTTGTCGAAATGGTAAAGTCTTGTAACATCGCTAAATAATTTCCCGGGTTTGAACACATGATTGGTCTTGTCTGCTTCAAAAGGACGAAGGTAATTGGCAAAACGAAAATAACTGATGATGGACAATGTTCTTCTCGCAACATCTTCATCATCAATGATTAATCCCCTATTCATCAGCTGGGATATTTGATCTGTTATACTTATCGGTTGCTTGTTGTATTTCATAGTCTTAATAAACAAAAGTTCCACCCTGGTTCGCTGGACTTACGTCCTGTAGCGTGGTGGAAACTGTCGCTGCAAAGATACTCTTTTTTTGATTCCACAATATCACTTGCTTTATTTTTGAAAAATTATTTTTTATCGTCACGGCTGCCGGCACCGAAAGGTTATCAAAAGGGCGCGGCCCCACGGCCACGCCCTGATTTTTCCAAAATTCGGCCGCCACAGGCGGCGTTCTTCTTTTTCCGCGCTCCCCCTTGCGCTATCGCGCTTGGGGAAGCGCTCTTTTCCAAAAGGACAAAACCGGTTGGCCTCCTATCGTCGGCCTTCCGGTTTTGGAATCTGTTTTTTTTAATCGCGGAGGCAGCGGACAGAATATCCGAAGAACTTGGAGTTGATGTACCTGCTCACGTCCGCATAGTTGTAGTACAGGACGCGGTCGTAGTTGCCGCCGTAGCTGAGGTTCTGCGAAGAGGACCAGAAGTAGGTGTAGCTGCCCGCGTTGTAGAACGACGAACCGTAGCAGAGGCCTGCCGGAACGGCGGAAAAGCCCGAAACGTTGCGATCGGCATTGTCATAGTCACCAGGCGCACCAGACATGGTGCTGCTTATCCAGTTGTCACCACCTGCGAGCTTGCCCGCATGATTGCCGCGGTACCCTGTGGAGGTTTCATAGCTTGTCTGCCAGTCCGAACCGCTTACAGTCGCCTCCATCGTGTTCCACTCCGCATCACTTGGCAGATGCCAACCCGCTGGACAGATGCCCCTGCGGTGGCCGCTGAATATCACAGACACCGCGTTGTTGGAGATGGGGTTCACACTGGTCTCCCCGTAGGCCGTGTTGAACGTATCCACCGCCGCGTTCCAATTGTAAAGCAAACCGTAGTTCATCGGCGCATACGTGGCAGAATCGTTGTTATACCAGCGGGCCTGCTTGCCAGTCTCGGTGTAGTCCGTGCCCGCGGCGGGGATGAGGTAGGTACCTGTCGTTGGCGAGGTGGTGGTGCGCAGGTTGTCGCGCATCCAGCACTGGTTGCCGATCTGCACCGTGGCATACACGTTGCCCTCGTGGTCGGTCACCGTCTGGGCTTCCGGACAGGACTTCTCGTCGATGACGGCGGTGCCGCCGGCAGAAAGGGTCGTGAATGTCACCTCCTCGCCATAGCTCGTCCCGCTCGCCGTGGTCACGAACGCCCGATAGGTGTAGCTGGTGTTGGCGGTCAAACCCGTGAGGCTGTAGGCCATCGTCTCGCCCATGGCATTCACCTGCGTGTATGTGCCGCCCGTGGTGGCTTTCCACTCGAAGCCCTGCGCCGTAACCGTCACGTTGTCAGGGTTGGTGATGGTGCCGTTGAGGGTGGCGGAAGTGGCGGTGAGGGCGGTGGCGGGGGCGGTGGTTGCCGTGGGTTGCTCCTGCGCGGTATTGCCAGACTGATCGCGGAGACAGCGGACGGAAAACCCGTTGCTCCTATTGCCACTAGTATAGGAAACATTAGCGGTACTGTTGGCTATAACGCGAGCCCAAGCACCGCCAGGATTACCGGCAGAGGATTCCGTACAACTCCAGAAATTGGCCATCATACCGCTGCCTATCACGAGGTCAAACTGACTGCGATAGTGGCCGGCCGGCAACACACTAAACCCCGTGGTGTTATTGGCACTCGGATCGTTACCGACAGCACAATCAGCCGTTGCCTCATTCCATCCCATCGTATCTGCCAGTGCCTTGGAAATATAGGACGTATCGCTTCCGCATACATAATCGCTTTGGCTACCCACATAGGCCAGCAGCTCCATCCATTCCGCGTCGCTCGGCACATGCCAGCCCGTGGGACAGATACCCTGAACCCCGCTCGGAACAGCAGAGCTGGAGGAAGCCCCATGCATCACCGCCGACCAATCATACAAATAGCCGTATTCCGGTATATACTCCCCATTGACATTCGACTGGTGCGCATTCTGAATTTCCGATCCATCCGAATAGTGCATCGTCCTCATATTCTCCTTCATCCAGCATTGGTTGCCTATCTGAACGGTATTATAGACGTTGCCGTCGTAGTCGGTGAGGGTGGATGTGCCACAGTGGAAATCTGGTTCAACCGTAGTATCAGGAGCAACCGGCTGCTGGTTGTTGATCAAATTCTCCAAACTGTCAATCTTGTGGTTCATCTCGTCCAGCAGAACTTGTATATCTGCCATCGTGATGTAGCCCGCGTCGTTTGTGAACGCACTAACACTATCGGGAACAGTAGGGATGGTGGGAGTGTTCGTCAATGAGTTATAGTCACCGTCAAAGCCAGCAGGCAGCTTCACGAAACTGCCACCCGTAAGGAAAATGGTGTCGTTGCTGATGCTCAGCACCTGCTGCTCGGTGTATTCGGTGAGGTAGCCCGCGTCGTTCATAAAGGCGCTCACATTCGTCGGAACCGTCGGGATAGTCGGCTGATTCGTCAACGAGTTGTAATCACCGTCAAAAAGCACCGGCTTGTTGGTAAGGTCGTTGTAATTCTTGTCCCAGGCATTGAACTGCGGGTCGGTCTCCGTGTAGCCCGTGATGTAGCCTGCGTCGTTAGTAAAAGCGCTCACATTCGTGGGAACAGTCGGAATGGTGGGTGTATTAGCGATTTCCGAATAATCGTAAGCCGGTTTTGTGGCTTCCTTCGCCCATGCGGGAACCGTCGGGTCGGTCTCCGTGTAGCCCGTGATGTAGCCTGCGTCGTTAGTAAAAGCGCTCACATTCGTGGGAACAGTCGGAATGGTGGGTGTATTAGCGATTTCCGAATAATCGTAAGCCGGTTTTGTGGCTTCCTTCGCCCATGCGGGAACCGTCGGGTCGGTCTCCGTGTAGCCCGTGATGTAGCCTGCATCGTTGGTAAATGCACTGACATCTGCGGGAATCTGCGGGATCTGCGGGACATTAACCAAGTCGTTGTAGTCCCCGCTGAAACCATTGCCCGCCTCTTTTGAGTACAGCGCATACGGCACGCTCAACATCTGCTGCGTACTGGTGATACTGTAATTTGTTCCGCCGTTCGGGTCGGTCTCGGACTTCAGGAAGAAGGGACCGTTCGCCCAGTCGATGTCGGCGAAAGCGCCTTGCTGTGCGTTGCCGCCGCCGATGCTGAGGGTCACTAACCCGTTGGCGTTCGTGGTGGCCGTCTGGGTCTCCACATACACCGCACTGCCGCTGGCGCTTCCCTGCAGGATGCTCACGCGCACGCCCACCTGCGCGTTGGTGACCAGTTGGTTGCTCGCGTTGCGCACCACGGCCTGGTAGGTGAATTTCTCGGGTGCCTGCGCCATCGCCGCCGCGACGGCCAGCACCATGATGGTCATTGTAATCAGTTTCTTCATATTTTTATCGTTTTGGTTTGGATTGTTCGTTATGAACCCGCACTGCGCTGCGCTTGTGCTGGGTATCGGCCCCACACTGCGCTGCGCTTGTGTGGGGTTATTAGCGCTTTGCGCGTCTTGCCCCTCCGGGGCTGCTCAAGGAATATGATTATGTTCTATTTGCGGATGACCTTGAACGTCTTCAGCACCCGCTTGCCGTCGCGCAACTCCAGGTAATAGGTGCCTGTGGCGTATTGCCCGATCTGGAACGCGGTGAGGTCGTCGGTGACCATAAGAGATTGCAGTTGTTTGCCGTTGCCGTCGTAGAGGATGGCGCGGAGGCCGTCGGCGGGAATCTCGAAGCCGTTGAGCCGCAGCTGCGCGAGGTTCTCCGTGGGGTTGGGATAGACCACGGCATTGAGGGCGATCTGCGGATATTCGTCAACCCCCACGGTCATAATCTCGTAGGGTTGCTGCACGCCCTCCACGATAGTGACGGAGCCATTGCTGTTGGCGGCACTCTCCACCGCGATCTGTCCGACGGTATAACTGACACTGCCGCTGTTGCTTTGTGTATCGCCACCAAGAGGGACGATGGCGGATTGCGCGAAGGTTGCTCCTGCTAAACTGAGCAGAAATACGATGAAGGTTGTGATTCTTTTCATGTTCCTATTTGTTTAATTGTCAATAATCTCATTCTTTTTTGAACCATACAAAAAGAAAGTGGAGCTTATATTCTAAAGTATCCTAAGAGTAGGGCCTAGACTCCCCGTTAGTAAGATACAGAAGAACAAACCCCACCGTATTGGCAATTACACATGCTAATAGGCAAGCTTGATTTCCGATATCCGCACTAACATCTGTGAATTGTCTAGGTTCACTCTTACGGATAAGCGAAAACTCGCTTTCTTTTCAATAAAAAACCGTTGCCTAAAATTTGGATAGACAACGGGTGCAAAAATACAAAAAATAATATAACCACAAAAAAAAACGTAGAGACGGTGCGCACACCGTCTCTACAAGTGGAAATAATTGTCTAACAAGTTCTTACAAACCAAGAATCATCTTGGCGAGGTCTTCCGAAAGTTCTCTCACACCCTTGGCGGCTAACTTCTCATAGTCCTTGATGTCCAGCGGGGCGATGCGGCGGTGACTGAAGGTGATCACGGCATTGTCGCCGTCGTAAAACACACCGTCCGTGCCGAAACCGGCATTGCCGGCACCGAACCCGACCCATGCGCGCAACGCACGACTGCCGAGGTCGAACTCCGTCCAGTTGAGCTGCAACACGATGGCTTCAGGGTCACGCACGTCGGCATTCTCGGCTACAACGACTTTGTAGCCCTGTTTTTGCAGGTTCTTCTGCAATTCGGTGGCCACGGATTTCGTGAGGTTGTCCAACGACTTGACCACCAACTTGTAGTTGTCGTTACCTTTGTCGGGCAATTTCACATCTTTGGTCTCCACCGGCAACAGAATCACCGTTTTGCGGCCCGTGAAATCATACGAGGCTTTCACCTCCAAAAGGTCAATGGTCTTCTTCCAGTCTTTGTACTTTCCGACCTTGACTTGGGCCATCATTCCCATACAGGAAAACATCAGGATGGCCAGGATAAGGGTTGTTTTTTTCATTGTATTAAGGTTTAGGGTTTAAGGTTTAAGGTTTAAGGTTTAAGGTTTAAGGTTTAAGGTTAAAAGGTTAGGAGGTTAGAAGGTAAAAGGTTAATATTATGGGGTTTATAAAAAACTTCCTTGAGCAGCCCATTCCCCTTCTTTTAGAAGGGGTGCCCGAAGGGCGGGGTAGTTATAGGGGCAAGAGCTTGGTAGCAGGTTTACGATTCTTCCGAGAAATTGTCGATCTCCTCGCGCAGGTTCTCCATGATGAAGTTCTGCCGCTGCGGCGTGTTCTTGCCCATGTAGTATTCGATGACTGCGTCTATGTTACTCTTCGCGTCGAGGACCACCGGTTCCAAGCGGATGCTCTTGCCTATGAATCCCTTGAATTCCTTTGGCGATATTTCACCCAAACCTTTGAATCGCGTGATTTCGGGTTTCTTTCCTAACGATTTGATAGCCTGTAACTTCTCCTCTTCCGAGTAGCAATAGACCGTCTTCTGCTTGTTGCGGACGCGGAAAAGCGGCGTCTGCAAAACATACACATGCCCTGTGCGCACCACATCGGGGAAGTATTTCAGGAAGAAAGCCAGCAGCAGCAACCGGATGTGCATACCATCGACATCGGCATCGGTGGCGATGATGATGTTGTTGTAGCGCAGCCCGTCAACGCCATCCTCGATATTGAGCGCGGCCTGCAGCAGACTCAGTTCCTCGTTGGAGTAAATGGCGCTCTTCGACTTGATGATGTTCGCCGGCTTACCCTTCAGACTGAACACGGCCTGCGTGTTCGCGTCGCGCGACTGCGTGATGGAGCCGGATGCCGAGTCGCCCTCGGTGATGAAAATCATCGTCTCCAGCCCGCGCGAGTCGTTGGTGTTGAAGTGGTACTTGCAATCGCGCAGCTTCTTGTTGTGCAGACTCACTTTCTTCTGTATCTCCTTGGTCTGCTTCTTCAGATTGGAGATGGCAATACGCTCTTTCTCGGCCTCTTGTATCTTTTTCAGAATCACATCGGACACATCGGGATGCTTGTGCAAGTAGTTGTCCAACAAGCGGCCGATCATGTCGTTCACGTAGTTGCGGATGGTCTGTCCGCCCGGTTCTATATGCTCGGAACCCAGCTTGGTTTTGGTCTGGGAGTCGAAGATGGGGTCTTTGACCTTGATGGACATGTTGGCGACAACGGAATTGCGGACATCCGCAGGCTCGAAGTTTTTCTTGAAGAAGTCGCGGAAGGTCTTGACGATGGCCTCGCGCATAGCCTGTTGGTGAGTCCCGCCGTGCTCGGTATATTGGCTGTTGACGAACGTGTAGTACTCCTCGCCGTATTTCCGGTTGGTGTGGACCATGGCGAACTCGAAGTTGTCGTCTTTCAGGTAGATGGGCTCATACAAGGCGTTGTCGCCCACTTTTTTGTTGAGCAGATCCAAGAGACCGTTTTTGGAGTAGAAACGCTTGCCGTTGAAGTTGATGGTCAGGCCGCGGTTCAGATAGACGTAGTTCCAGAGCAGGTTCTCGATGTATTCGGTGTACCATTCGTAGTTTTCGAAGATGGTGTTGTCGGGAAGGAAGGAGGCCATCGTGCCGTTCTTCTCGTCAGTCGCCTCGATGGGGTACTCCTTGGTCAGCAGTCCGGCGGAGAACTCGGCCCGTTTCATCTGGCCGTCGCGCACGCTTTGCACGAGCAGGTGTGTGGAGAGCGCGTTCACGGCCTTCACACCCACGCCATTCATGCCGATGGAAGCGAAATCGCCCTTGAAGTTGCGCCCCGTGTTCATCTTGGAGTAGCAATCAACCACCTTGTTCAAGGGGATGCCGCGCCCGTAGTCGCGCACGGTCACGCGGTTTTCCTTGATGGTGACGTCGATGACCTTGCCGTAGCCGTTCATGAACTCATCGATGGCATTGTCCATCACCTCCTTCAGGAGCACGTAGATGCCGTCGTCGTGCGACGAGCCGTCGCCCTTCTTGCCGATGTACATGCCGGGTCTCGTCCGGATGTGCTCGTACCAATTCAGGGTTATAATGTTATCATCTTGATATTCTGCCATATCACTGTCTTACAATTGTCAAATCAGTTTTTCCGGTCCGTGGGGGCGCAATGCATTGCGTCCCTACAAGGCTGCATAATGGTTTTGCCGCATTCTTGAAAATGCGGCGCAAAAGTACAAAAAATTCGGTTTCATCAGGGGACGACGCTTCCAAGCGTCGCAAAAAACACACTGTCCGCCCCCGCATCACTGTTCACTATTCGCCATTCACCTGATACACCGTGTCCGACACAATGGTGGTGTCGCGGATCACGACGGTCCGGCGGACGGGCACCTTTTGGGTGATGATGACGGGGGCGGGATTCGTTGTTTCTTCCATTTTCGGTAAGGTGTCCGATTGTGTCACGACAACGGTCGCGGGTGACGGGGTGGTGACGGCCCACCTGCCCACCACTCACTAATCACTAATCACTAATCACTGCTCACTATAATTATAACGTAAAAAAGCGAAAAGGTGACAAGTCGGAGGCAAAAATACAAAAATCAATGTTACAACTCATTCTTCCACAGCGCATCTTATTTCTCTGAATTCATCAGACAATGGTTGTTTTTAGATAAATAAAACATCTTATTCGTCTGAAAAAGAAAAAAAATATATCTTTGCAGCAAAATAAAACCAACGATTATAGTTATGAACATTGTAGGAAGAACCCAGGAAATAGAAGAACTTGAGCGATTGTATAATGCTGACAATTCGGAATTTGTAGCCGTTTATGGTCGCCGGCGTGTCGGAAAAACCTATTTAATCAAGGAAGTTTTCAAAGACAGGTTTGCTTTTTGGCACACAGGATTATCACCTTACGACCGAGACAAGAAATTCCTGCTTCGTGACCAATTGCAAACTTTTTTCTATTCCTTGCAAGATTATGGATTGCGAGGCGAACCATGTCCAAAATCATGGCTTGAGGCATTCCGCCTTTTGGAGAAATTGCTTGAGCAAAAGGATAATGGTGAAAAATTGGTGGTTTTCATAGACGAAATGCCGTGGATGGACACGGCGCGGTCACGATTTATACCGGCTTTTGAACATTTTTGGAATGGATGGGCAGCGAAACGTGACAACATCTTATTGATTGTCTGTGGTTCGGCTACATCGTGGATAGAGGACAATATCCTTAACAGCAAAGGTGGTTTGTACAACAGGTTGCATCGGGAAATCAAACTTCGCCCTTTCACGTTGGCAGAAAGCGAGGAGTATTTCCGCAGCAAAGGGATAGCAATGAGTCGTTATGATGTAGCCCAAACATATATGGTGTTGGGCGGCATTCCTCATTATTTGAGTCTTTTCGAGAAAGGTTTCAGCGCGGCGCAGAATATCGACCGCCTTTTCTTTGAAAATAAGGCGATGTTGGAAGACGAATTTGACCGTCTTTTCGAATCCTTGTTCAAGAATGCGGATGACCATAAGAAAATTGTCAGATTTCTTTCACGGCGAAGAGGCGGTTACACCAGAAAAGAAATTCTCGAACATACGGGCATTCAGGATGGAGGTGGTGCTTCTGAAATGCTCAAGGGATTGGAGGCGAGCGATTTTGTCACCTCATACTATCCTTTTGGAGAACGAAAAACAGAAAGGTACAGACTTTCGGACCCGTTTTGTCTCTTTTGGCTTCAATTTGTAGATGGTACGGGGTCTCGGGATGTGCAGTTTTGGCAGAAAAATGCAATCTCTCCACAGTTGAATGTTTGGCGTGGACTCGCCTTCGAAGAGCTGTGTTTCTCACATATTGCCCAAATCAAACGAAAATTAGGCATCGCTGGGGTCTGTTCCTCTGAGTCTTCTTGGTTGGTGGTTAATGTTGATAAAAAGCAGCAGATGGATATGCTTATCGACCGAGCCGATAACGTTGTAAATCTTTGTGAAATAAAGTTTTATGGAAAACCTTTCGTTATAGACAAGTCTTACGACATTATTCTTCGCGAGCGCGTTCAGACGCTGATGGATGTTGTGCCACACAAGAAGAGCATTCATCTGACTATGATAGTGGCATCCGGACTGAAACAGAACGAATATAGCGGGCAAGTGCAGAGCGTGGTCACTCTTGACGATCTGTTCGTGTGAATCACAACATCGGTTTAGCACTGTTCACTGCTCACTAATATCATAACATGAATAACTGAAAAGGTGACAGGGGGGATGCAAATACTTCGCAATCACCACTTCACCTCCTTGATTTCCCCCTCGGGACTGCGGAACACAAAGCGTTTCGTTGACTACCGCCACTCCGCGAAGCACGAGAAGCCATACCAAGTTTCAATGTTGCCCTCTGGCAGGAAGAAATAGAGCGTTTTCAAATCCGCCGGCATCATCCCTTTCTTGACGCTGAAGTAGTTTTCGGGTGTCTGATTGGAATCGGATTTCAGTCGCCCAAGATGGACAAGCATCCATTCTGCCACGCGGTCGGTGCGCCACTCGCAATAGGCGCGGGCCTGCGTCGGCGAGACCCCGAACACGGGGGAATACCTGTATGCAGGATGATTCGCATAGACTTCGGCAAGACTGTCGGGGAGCAGCTGCCGGAGTGCCTGCTTGTCGGGAAGCGCGGCACGGTACTCGGCCGCCTCCTTCCCGTAGATTTGCCCCAACCAATAGAGGTACTCCATCCAATCGACGTTGGAGATCGGATCCTTGTCGCGATAAAGTTCCTCCGTGATGGCTGTCAGGCCGGGGTGTACTTTCTTCTGGTAATTCTTGACGGTGAAGTGCTGTGCGGAGACACCGGTGGCGCAGAGCCATAACAACACGCAGAGGAGTTTGCATTTCATAATCTTACATTTTGGGTGGGTTCTTTATTATATAAACGTAAGATTTGGGGAGAATCTTGGGTGAAATGTGAGATTTTTTTTGTTGTTCGGGGGGTGGTAGATTTTTCATTGGGGTTGGGATTTTGAGCGGCGAAAATATGATTTTAAAACGTATCTTTGCCGCGTTGAAAATGAAATATAAACGAGAAACGAAATATGATATCACAATTTGTGATGACATCTAAAAACCAATAACTTATGGAAAAGAATATTCAACTATCCGACAACACTATCCAAGACATCATCTACGACATCAGAGGTGTCAAAGTCATGTTAGACTACGATTTGGCATCCATTTACGGCGTGGAAACCCGATCTCTGAACCAAGCGGTGAAACGAAACATAGAACGATTTCCGCCGGATTTCATGTTCAGACTTACCGAGAACGAATGGAAAACTGTAAAGCGTAACTCGCTGTCTGACAGTATGCCATCACAGATTGTGATAGCATCATCCGATCGACGAAACAAGTCTGCCCCTCCTTACGCCTTCACGGAGCACGGGGCGGTGATGCTTGCCTCCGTGCTTCGCAGTCCGAGTGCCGTACAGATGAGCGTGATGGTGACGAGAGCGTTCATCGCCATGCGGCAAGCTCTCTCGTCCATGCTGTCTTACGACCTGAAAATCGAGCATCTTTCCCTCAAAGTTGACCAGCTGAACGCGCACGTTGAGGAAATTCTGCATGATCAGAACGACATCAACCAATCGCAGTCGCAATTCAACAGCGAGCTTGCCCTGCAAATAGAAGTGATCAACGATGCGCTGGATCAGCTGCGCGGGAAAAAGACGGAACCGGACAATCCGATAGGATTTAAGGTGCAGTAAGAGAACTCCAAACGACTTGAGTTTACATAATTAAGACGATGAATAGTATGTCGTCGTAAATGAAAAAAAATGTATCTTCGCGGTCGTTTACCAAGTTGTGGCCCTTTTATGTTTTTTTGCGTCTTAATAAAAAAGTAAACGTTATAGATTATGAATATGAAAAATATACGACTGACAATCTTTTTTCTTGCACTTTTACTGTCGTGTGGACACGTTTGTATGTCCCAGCATTCAGACAAGCATATTTTGAAGACTCAGCAGGAAATTGACTTGTTTTTTGAAAAATATGATGAGATTTATGATGTGTATCATGACTTTTACAAAAACAAGCAGTTCGATAAGGCGATTCACCATCTAAAAGAACTTGTCACATTCTTTGACACAACTGCTATTGACAGTCAGTGGGTGGATGCTAGGATCTACAAGGAAGAAATGACAGCCGATGTATATTATAATCTTGCATGCTGCTACGCATTGACGGCACAAAAGAAACTGGCATTGGAAACACTGGAAAAATCCATACGCGTAGGTTACAAGGAT
The DNA here is from genome assembly GCA_946186495.1 of uncultured Bacteroidales bacterium. Taxonomy (GTDB): domain Bacteria; phylum Bacteroidota; class Bacteroidia; order Bacteroidales; family WCHB1-69; genus F23-D06. The sequence goes on along the minus strand of CAMHNQ010000057.1, from coordinate 6,037 downwards.
TATCGTAATATGCTTAACGACAAAGATTTTGAGAGTGTCAGGGAAGACAAGAAATTCAAATCCTTGCTTGAAGAGATTAAGCAATATGACCGATTGACGATTTTGCAAAATTCGTCTGCCTATATCAAAGATGACAACGATTCGCTGCCGCAATTTGTTTATCAGGATTCTGGAGACTATCGTTTGTTGAATGTCAGAAAGTTTTTTGATCTGGACTCCGTTGCCGGTGACGGTGACGAGATTTCCAAGATCCTGAATATCCTTCATTTCGTTCATAAAGCTATCCGGCACGATGGGGGCAATTTCGCGCTGTGTGAATTTGATGCTATCGACATCTACAATTATCACAAATCAACGGGAAAAGGTGTCAATTGCCGTCATCTGGCTATTGCTTTGAATGAGATGTATCTTTCGATGGGCATACCGTCGCGATATGTGACCTGTATGCCATACGACGAGAAAGATCAGGATTGCCACGTCATCAATTCGGTTTGGTCGTCACAATACCAGAAATGGATTTGGATAGACCCCACTTTCGAAGCATACGTGAAAGACGAGAATGGTAATTTCTTGAGCATTCCGGAAGTGCGGGACAGACTGATTGAAGGTCGGCCTCTTTTCCTGAACGAGGATGCCAACTGGAATTATGAGAACAAGCAGACAAAAGAGTATTATCTGGAAAGCTATATGGCCAAAAACCTGTATTGGTTTGATTGCGTGACAAATTGTTGTTTCAATCCGGAGAGCAGATACAGATATGTGAAGAACAAACACGTGGTTTTAACACCGTCAACATACGAAACGCCATCAACATACGAAAATTCCAGCGATTGGGCTGTTATCACCCACGATGCCGATTATTTTTGGCAAGCTCCAATAAAATAAATGATAAAATGTGATTTTATCGTTTTCGGTCGGTAGAGACGCGCAGATGGTTTTACGCTCCCTTTCTTTCGCGTGCCGTAAGCCATCTTTTCAACAAAAATGTGCAGAAATAGGGTATCGTGTAGAACTTCCCGTTGAATCCTATATTTTGGGCACAGAGTTTTATCCCGTATCGTATGTCTGCATATTTGTCGTTTTCTATCAAAGCGTTCAGTGATTTCGTGGCTCCATTTTTCGCTTTCACCTCCACTGGGACGAGACTGTCCGTATCCCGGATGAAAAAATCCATCTCTAATTGCGCATTCTCCTTTTTGTAATAATAAAGAGGATACCCCATCTTGACAAGAGCTTCAGCCACAAGGTTTTCGTAAACGGCCCCTTTGAAAACACCCAGGTTTTGGTTTCTTCTCAAATCGTTGCCTGATTCTTCGTCCATAGCTGCCAACAGAAGACTGTTGTCGTGGTAATAGATCTTGTATTGGTTGGGAATATAGTTCCCTTTCAATGGTAGTTCGGGAAATTGCAGGTTGTGGCAGAGATGAACCGGGTACTGGGAGAGCGGAAAGAGATGTTGTTCAGGATGCTGTTCACCTCAAATCCGTCTTGAAACACCAGTTTGTATTCGGGGTGGGTCACAAAGTTGATTTCCACAAAAGAGGCGTATGTATTACCAAATTCACGCACAGAATAGGTTTTCCCCACCTGACGTGCACCGCCAATAATAAGTGGCTTGTGATTTGGCTGATGCCGCCACGTCTGCAAATAGTCATCTATTTTTCTCCGCATAAGGATTCACATTTTCTTGATATAAATTTCGGCAAAATTACACATTTTATGAATATATTCGAGTTCGTTTTCACACATTTTTCGAAACAAACATCTTTCACCATTTGACTTGATTGCATAAAAAAAGCGTGGAACTTATTCCTTGCTTGACATCCGGGTTACCACGCCCACCAATCTAACAAGTCATTCCACGCCGTATCGCTACGGCATTTATAACTCTCCTTGATTGGTTTGTGTCCTCATAAAGAGGACGATGTGGAAATTTGAACTCAAGGATAGCCACAAACGCTATCTATAATAAATATGGTCTTTTAGTCTGTTTCTTCTTTTCGTTGTTTTTCGTTAATTATCTATTGGTTGTATTTGTCAAGTTCTGCCCTGACAATCTGTTTCAGTTCCTCTGTTTCAGGCAGATATAATTGATATTTAGCCACAAAAAGGTTGGCATCCATATTGTAGGTGGCGTATTGCACCATCACGTCGTTTTTGTCGGCCGCCAGAATGATGCCAATGGGCGGATTGTCGCTCTCCGTGTTCACATCAAGGGCGAAATATCCGAGATACATGTTCATCTGACCGATGTCTTCCGCTCTTACTTTCCCCCGTTTCAAGTCAATGATGACGTAACATTTCAATATGATATGGTAGAAGACCAGGTCGGCGTGGTAATCCTCGTTGTCGATGGTGAGACGGTATTGCCTTCCCACGAACGCAAAACCTTTCCCCAATTCAAGAAGGAAGTCTTCCATATTGCGGATGAGGGCATCTTCAAGCTCGCCTTCGCTGTAGTCGGGGACTTTTATGCCAAGAAAGTCAAGAAAGTAGGTGTCCTTCACGATGTCTTTCGGCTGAACTATGTCCAAGCCGTGTGCAGACAACGAGACTATTTCCTCTTTGTCTTTCGCCGTAGCCAACTGGTAGAACAGACCGCGTTCGCGTTGCTCTCGCAAATATCTTACAGACCAGTTTTGGTTAACACTTTCCGCAAAATAGAAATCTCTTTCCAGTTTATCATCAATGCCTACAAGTTCAATGTAGTGACTCCAACTCAATTTTCCAGACAGTGTCTGGAAAATTGGAAAGCGGAGGTATAACAGTCTCATATTGGACAAGTTACTACGAGAATAGCCCTTGCCTATTCGCAATGTCAGATCTCTTGACAGCTTTGAAATCAGGTTGGCTCCATATTCGGCGCGCGCACTGCCGCTTTGCTCGTATTCCACAATGTACTTGCCTATGTTCCAGTTCATCTCCACCAGCGCATTGTTGACAGCACGCACCGCCCGCTGCTTCGATTGAGCCACCACGGTTGCAATCTGCTCAACCAAAGCATCATATCTATTTTCAATATTTTGTACTTCTATATTCATTGGTCTTGACGTTCAAGGATAGCCACAAACGCTATCTAATGTGTTTGTCGGTTTCTATGTTCTTTGCAAAATTATCGGGTTTGGTGAATACGCGATGAATTGTGCATCCACTAATCCTCTATAAGACAAACCGATAGCTTCTCTTGATACAACTCTTGGAAAACGGTGCGCGCTGGCACTTCCACGATGTTGCCGTTATCATCTTCGGTGATGATGTTCTGGTTGAGCATCGATTTTTGTTTCAACAGTTGATAGTCGGCCATCTTCAAACCTTCCAACAACTTATTTGTCTGCTTTAACATTTCTTTCTCCGACATGACTCTTAATTTGGTTAAACAAATCGGGATGATACAATGTACATAATTGGTCATTATTTCCCGTAGCAATAATGATTCTAGGTTGCATCGTGTTATCAATAATAGACCAATAATCTACTTGATTTATGTATAACTTGAAAAAATTGTTGATTCCCGAGTAATATCTTCTTTTGATGATGCTTACCGGTACCGAATGGCCGCCTTCAGCTACTCTTTGGGCAACACGTTTAATGGCAATTTCGGGCAATCGAAGCCAAAAGAACAACAAAAAAACCATAAACCCATTGTCGTGCGCTTTCCGGATGATACTCAAATAATAACGTGACGACAATGTGGTTTCTACCGCAAAAGATTTATTTCCTTTCAGCAACTCATCAATCCGATTTAACATGATTTTCCCCGCTTGAACAGAAACGGCTTCCGGCTTGAATGGCGACAATCCGCGGGCAATTTCATCAGAATTGACAAACTCCTTGCACTTGTACATTTCAGGCAGCAAAGTGTATGCGGCAGTGGTTTTCCCCGCCCCGTTGCAACCGGCTATAATATACAAGGTTTTGCCCATTGTTTCAGTTTTATATTAAAAATTGTAGGGGCGAATAATCATTCGCCCCTACACCGTCATTTCGTTACAATCTCTCAATTTTCACCCTAATTTTCACATCTTCCAGCTCCATCTCCACGCCGTCGGAAACCGTGTCGGCGATGGTCAGGGAGGTGCAGAGGGTTTCGTTGCAGATGTGCTGCTCGAAGGCCTTCAACGCGGGGGTGATAAGCTCGTTGCCCTCCACGGTGACGGCGATCTTGTCCAACACCTCGAAGTCGTTCTCCTTGCGGTAGGTCTGCACCAACTTCACGAACTCGCGGGCGTAACCCTCGTTCTTCAGCTCTTCGGTGACCTCGATGTCCAAGGCCACGGTGAGTGCGTCGAAGTTGGCCACCACCCAGCCGGGGATGTCCTGTGCCTGGATCTCCACATCGTCGGTGGTGATCTCCACAGGCTGCCCTTCGATTTCGAACCTCATCACGCCTTCCTTCTCCAACTGCGCAATCTCCTGCTGCGAGAAGCCCGTGATCTTGGCGGCCACTAACTTCATGATCTTGCCGTATTTCGGTCCCAACTTCTTGAAATCGGGCTTGATACGCTTCACGAAGACACCATCCTCGTTGCTGACGAACACCAACTCCTTGACGTTGACCTCATGCAAAATCAGATCCTGCACCAACGAAATCTGCTGTTTGAAATGCTCGTCCATCACGGGAATCATAATCTTGGAGAGCGGCTGACGCACCTTCAGGTTGGTCTTCTTACGCAGCGCCAACACCATGGAGCTGAACTGCTGCGCGAGCTGCATCCGCTCTTCCAACTCCTTGTCAATCAACTCCTCGTGCACTTCGGGATAGTCGGCCAAATGCACCGACTCGAAGGCTTCCTTGCCGGAGACGCGGTTGAGGTCCTGATAGAGCTTGTCCATGAAGAACGGCGCAATCGGGGAGGCAATCTTGGCGATGGTCTCCAAGCAGGTGTAGAGCGTCTGGTAGGCGGAAATCTTGTCCTCGCTGTATTCGCCCTTCCAGAAGCGGCGGCGACAGAGACGCACGTACCAGTTGCTGAGGTAAGCGTCCGTAAAGTCTTGAATCTCACGGCCCACCTTGGTCGGCTCGTAGTCAATGTAGTTCTCCTGACAATGTTTCACCAACGTGTTCAGCTCGGAGAGGATCCAGCGGTCGATTTCGGGACGTTTGGCGAACGGAATCTCCGCCTCTTTGTACGTGAATCCGTCAATGTTGGCGTACAGTGCGAAAAAGTTGTAGGTGTTGAACAGCGTGCCGAAGAACTTGCGCTGCACCTCGCCGATGCCGGCCTCGTCGAACTTGAGATTGTCCCACGGGGAGGCGTTGGTGATCATGTACCAGCGGGTCGCGTCGGGACCGTATTTGTGGATGATCTCGAACGGATCGACGGCGTTGCCCAAACGTTTGGACATCTTGTTGCCGTTTTTGTCGAGCACCAAACCATTGGAAATCACAGACTTGAAGGCTACGCTGTCGAACAGCATCGTGGCGATGGCGTGCAACGTGAAGAACCAGCCGCGCGTCTGATCCACACCCTCCGCGATGAAGTCGGCGGGGAAGTTGGTCTTGAAGAACTCCTTGTTCTCGAACGGGTAGTGCAGCTGGCTGTAGGGCATCGAGCCGGAGTCGAACCATACATCGATGAGGTCGCTCTCGCGGTACATCTTCTGGCCCGTCGGGGAGACCAGCACGATGCTATCGACGTAGGGTTTGTGCAGGTCGATGTTGTTGTCGTAGTTCTCCTGCGACATATCGTTGACCTTGAAGTTCTTATACGGATTCTCGGTCATGAAGCCGGCGGCGATGGCCTTGTCGATTTCGGCCATCAGCTGCTCGATGGAACCGATGCAGATCTGCTCTTTCTTGTCCTCGGTGGTCCAGATGGGCAGCGGCACGCCCCAGAAGCGGGAGCGGGAGAGGTTCCAATCGACGAGGTTTTCGAGCCAGTTGCCGAAGCGGCCGGAGCCTGTGGCGGCGGGCTTCCATTTGATGGTCTTGTTCAGTTCCATCATACGCTCTTTGTACGCCGTGGTCTTGATGAACCAGGAGTCGAGCGGATAGTAAAGCACGGGTTTGTCGGTGCGCCAGCAGTGCGGGTAGTTG
>CAMHNQ010000056.1 GCA_946186495.1 uncultured Bacteroidales bacterium | reverse complement strand
AAATTTGGAGCAGAAGTGACCCCTTCCGAGATGTTGGTGCTGGACAACACCGGAGCTGTCTTCAATTTGGACAGTTCCAAATGCTTTCGCCATAAAGCGGACACAAGTTATTCCTTTCTATTGAAGGTGACAGACAGATACTACTATTCATTTGAGAAACAGTGTTATGCCCGTATGGAACCAGGCTGTGACACGGTTCGATTAGAGAATATGGAGCGTTCTGTCAAGATGACCTTTGCTTCTCGCCGACCAAAGTTGAACAACCGACAGAAAGAACAGATGGCCTCCTTTTTTTCAAACAGTAAGCGCGGTTTCCATCGCATTGACATTCTTGTGGGAAAACCGACACGTGCGAAAACAGAAGCACAACAGTGTGTCAAAGACATCATTATGTTATACAAAGAAGATATGGCGAGAAGAAATATCCAGCAAACGCCTGATGTGGTAGTGCATTTCTACGATTTGCCTGAGGCGGAAGATACTTTTACGTTTGAGATAGAAGCGTATGATTATAAGTAAAGGTTGTTCCATGTTGTCGTCAAAACCCGAAAAATTCCTATCTTCGCGCCATGAGCCCAGTCCCACACTGGCGGTGTGGTCTGCTGCATAGTCCGTTCAAGTTCGTGGAAAGTGTAAAATAATTATTTGATTGATAAACTGTTACATTGGATTTTTATTGTAAAATGCTTAGTGAAAGCTGTTTAGCTAACTTGTTTTCTGATGTCGTCACGAGAATGTGTCGATTTGTAATATATTAAAGGATAGCAAGTTATGATTGTGAATTACGTTGAGGAGAAGAAAACTGGGCGTGTGTGCAATTCCCGAACGTGGATTTTTCGACGGAAGTGAGAAAAAAAATCACACTCAACTGCAACCTTTTACAACTGTTGTATCTTAACCATCGGAAACGGGTATATTCTGCGCAAGAATTATGTGGTTTTGCTATTTTTGCACCCGAATGAAAAAATAGGAGTGATGATGAACACGACGACATCCTTTTGGACCAGAGCCTACAGGAGGCACATCTCCCGACTGATCGGGGTCTGCTATCGCTATGTCCCCGACCGCGCATTGGCGGAGGACTTGGCGCACGACGCATTCCTGCAGGCCATGGAGAAGGCCGACACTCTGCGGAGCTTCGAAAACTTCGGCAACTGGCTCACCCGCATCGCCGTGAACATCGCCCTGCACTACCTCCGCGACAACCATCTGCTGATGCACACCGACCATTCGGTCGATGTGGAGGGTGTTTTGGACGATGACCCCGTCGATGATGCGGAGATGTCGGCCGAAGACATGATGGCTGCTATTCGCAAGGCGGATTTTACCCAAGCGGAAATCTTGGATGCCATATCGCAAATACCTGAAATCCATCGTGTTGTATTGAATCTATTCGTCTTCGAGCACTATTCGCACCAAAAAATCGCCGAACTGCGGGGCATCTCCGTGAACACCTCAAAATCGCATCTTTTGCGGGCCCGCAAGAGGCTTCAACAAATCCTATTCTCCAAGTCCAAACAAAAAAAAATGCCTGTCATGCTTATTTTCCCTCTTTTCTTCCGACAAGAGTCGGCCCTCGACCAGTACTGCCGCCGACAGCTCTCCGGCTTTTGCATTCCGCCGGAACGCCCTCTGTCGCCCAGCACCATTGCCAACACTGCTTCCATCAGCCCGACCATCAGCGTGTGGCACCGTCCCCCTTTCCTTTTTGCGGCCGGCGCTGCTTCCGTCGCGGCCGGGGCTTTCCTGCTCACCGCAGTCCCGCGTCCCGAAATGCCGCCCGTGCCGCTTCTGACTCCCGCGCACAGCGAGGTGAGCGTTGCGGTGGACAGCGTCGCCGACGTGGCTGACGAACCCGCGACAGCCATGGAACTGCCGGCCGTGACCGTCCCGAAACAGACAACAAAGCCTTCACAAGTCCGTATCGAATCCACCTCCGATGACGAGCTGGCGGACGAGGGGCTCTCTCCCGCCGACTCGGCACTTTCGCCTACGGTGGTGGTGAAGAAAACCGTGCGGCGGCAACACACGGTCATCGTGAAAGACACGTCCAATCATTAACAAAACGGATCATGAAAAAGCAGATCATTCGAATCGTTGCCGGACTTTTCCTCCTCTCCTTCTTCGGGGTTGCCTCCGGCCAGGTGGACGGCACGAAAAGCGCGTCCGACACCTTGTATCTCTATGAAGAGGAGGTGGTTTACGACACCCTCTACCTCTACGACACGTTGCCGCAGACGCTGCTCACTAAGGAGGAGCTGATTGCGGCTTTCCGCCAGAACCGCGGGGTCGGCCATCTCTATCGTGAGAAGGGCGGACTCTACCTTACCGGTGACGAGGAGACATTCCGGCTCTGTAACGCAGACCTCCGGGAGCTCTTCTCCCCGGCGGAATACGCGGAGTGGCAGAAGTCGCGAAGGGCCCTCTACGGCAGCATCCCGCTTTATGTGGTCGGGGCCGGCGGTGTGGCGGTGGCGGGCATCGGGCTCTACCAGTTCGCAGCCTCGTTCCTCGCGACGGCCAAGTACCGGGACCAGCTTCTCGACAGCGATGACCTCGCTGTGCAGCTTTGGCGATGTGCGATGGGCGGGACGTTCCTCTTTGCCGGCGGCATGGTGGCGGCCATCGCCTGTTTCGCGCCGGCGGTGGTGCTCACCGTCAAGGGGAAGGTCCGCGCCAACCACGTGATTCGGGATTTCAACCAATCATCGACCACCGCCCTGCGGCTCAATATAGCCCCTGCACCCTGCGGGGTTGGGGTAAGTGTTTTATTCTGAAATATTTATGAAAAGAGTCTGTCAATCTTTCGGTGTAATGGACTTCCGCAGGAAGCGTTGACAGATTCTCTGAACAATAATCACCAGAAGTCCAATGGAAAAAAATTATGAAAAAAATGCTGGTTTTATTGTCTGCCGTCTTGCTTTTGGCCGGAATCTCCACCTCTTGCAGCAAGGGCTGCCACTGTTACTACAAAACCGATATTGCGCACATGGTGCCGCTTTTCGAGGATGAGAGCATGGGCAAGTCCGATTGTCAGGCCAAACAGGATGAGCTGAACGCCGAAGAGGGCGTCGACATCGTCCGCTGCAAGTAGCGCCTCTTTGCGACGCTTGGAAGCGTCGGCTCCTTGCGGCGCACGATGAAACGGAGTTGATTTAGGTCAACTCCGTTTCATTTAATTTTTGTATTTTTGCGGCCCTTTAATAATAGATAGAACATGGACAGAGTTGTTAGCGGCATCCGGCCGACCGGATTTTTACATTTGGGCAACTATTTCGGTGCCCTCACGAATTTCATCAAGATGCAGGAAGAAAACGACTGCTTCTTTTTTATTGCTGATTATCATTCACTTACAACGCATCCTACGCCGAAGGACCTTCAGGCGAATGTCAAGAACATCCTGGTGGAATACATTGCGGCGGGCCTGGACCCCGAAAAAGCGACCATTTACGTGCAGAGCGATGTGCCGCAGGTGTGCGAGCTGTCGTTGCTGCTTTCAATGAATGTTTATGTTGGTGAGCTTCAGCGTGTTGCCTCTTTCAAGGAGAAGGTGCGCCGCCAGCCCGACAACGTCAACGCCGGCCTGCTGACCTACCCGGTGCTCATGGCCGCCGACATTCTGCTGCACCGCGCCGACAAGGTGCCTGTGGGCAAAGATCAGGAACAGCATCTGGAGATGACCCGCGACTTCGCGCAGCGCTTCAACCGCATCTACAAGAACGAGTACTTCAAACTGCCCGTGGCCTACAACTTCGGTAGCGAACTGGTGAAAATCCCCGGCTTGGACGGCTCCACCAAGATGTCCAAGTCCGACAACGAGAATTCCTGCATCTACCTTTCCGACTCGCCGGAGGTGATCCGCAAGAAGGTGAAGAAGGCCGTGTCGGACAGTGGTCCCACGGAGCCGGGCCAGCCCAAGTCGCAGGCCGTGGAGAACCTCTTCCAGCTGATGAAGGCCGTCTCCGCGCCCGAGACGCTGCAGTTCTTCGAGGAGCAATACCAGAACTGCGCTATCCGCTACGGTGACATGAAGAAACAGCTTGCCGAGGACATGGTCGCCTTCGTGCAGCCGGTCTATGAGCGCATCCAGGAGCTGAACGGGCAGGACGACTACATCCGCCGGGTAGCCTGCGAAGGGGCGGAGAAAGCCCGCGAGAGCGCGGCCAAGACCGTACGCGAAGTGCGCGAAATCATCGGTATAAAATCTTTCTAACCATCTGAAATGTCATTACTTACACAGTATCCGCTTTGGCTGGCGATATTCGCCGTCCTGTTAGGTGTCGGCTACGCTTTATTCCTCTATTTCCGGAACGACAACGTGGTCTTCGAGAAGCGTCCCCGCATCGTGATGGCCTCCCTGCGCGGCCTCGCCATGGCGTTGCTCGCCTTTCTCCTGCTTGCGCCTATGCTCAGGATGGTCCGGAAGCAGACCGACGAGCCTGTCATCATATTCGCCATCGACAACAGCGAGTCCATCAAGTCCGGGAAAGACGCCGGATGGTATACTTCCGAGTATCCCAAGAAAATGCAGGACATCATGGATGAACTGCGGAAACACTATCAGGTGGAGCCTTTCTTGGTGGGTGACGAGAACGTCACGGCTGAGACCATCGAATCCCTCGATTTCAGCGACAAGTCCACCAACCTCTCTTCCCTGTTCGACGACATCAGCCTGTTTTTCCCCAACCGCAACGTGGGCGCGGTGGTGATGCTGACGGACGGCATCTACAACATCGGCTCCAACCCTTATTATGCCGCCCGGAAGACGGCATTCCCCGTCTATACGGTCGGCCTCGGCTCCGACGAGCAGGCCACCGACCTCTTCATCTCGGGCATCGTGCACAACAAAGAGGTGCTGAAAGGCAACCGCGCACCCGTGGAGGTGAAGGTGCAGGCTGGGAAACTCTCGGGAAAAACCGCCAAAATCACCGTTTCCGATGACCAGGGCGAAGTGTTTTCGAGAACACTGCAAATATCCGGGAACCAATATTTCGAAACGGTGTCGTTTTTGGTTGACGCGGAAAAGACGGGGATGAAACGCTTCAGGGTCGATCTCGAGGAATTGGACGGGGAGATAACCTACAAGAACAACCATACGCAGTTTTATCTCCGCGTGATTGAGTCGAAAGACAAAATCGCCATCGTGTATGACGCGCCGCATCCCGATGTGGCCGCTATCCGTTCCGCTTTGGAATTGTCCGACAATTATGATATTACCGTAGCGTCTGTGGAGGAGTTCAATGCTAATCCCGCCGAGTTCGGTTTGTTGATTCTCCATCAGTTGCCCTCGAAGAGGCATCCTGCCTCTTCGCTGTTCTCGCAGATTCGGCAGAGTGGGGTGTCGTCATTGTATATTATTGGCACACAGACGGATTTGAATGCATTTAACGGGTTGAACACGGGTTTGCAGATCACGCAGGGCAAGAACATGACCAACAATGCCACGGCAGCCTACAACAACAACTTCATGCTGTTCTCCTTCTCGGAAGAGGCGCAACAGCTGCTCCCCACGCTGCCGCCGTTGCAGGCCCCGTTCGGCACCTATAAGGCCGCAGTATCCGCCAACACCTTCATGACCCAGAGAATCAGTGGTGTGGAGACCAAGTACCCGTTGGTGTTGTTCAACGATGTGAACGGCGCCAAGACGGGTGTCATTTCCGGTACTGGCCTATGGTCGTGGAAAGTTTATGACTACGTGAACACCCAGAACCACGATGCCTTCAACGAAATTGTCAACAAGACAGCCCTGTTCTTAGTGGCGAAGAACGACAGGAGTCCGTTCCGGGTGCGCCACAACGCCGTCTTCGCCGAGAATGCGCCGGTGGAATTCTCCGCTGAGCTGCACAACGAAAGCGGCGAACTGCTCAACACCCCCGATGTGAAACTCACCATCAAGGGCAGCGGCGACACCACCTATGACGCGCAGTTCTCCAAACAGAACAACGCTTACTACCTGAACATGGGCGAATTGCCTGTCGGAACCTACACGTGGACCGCCAAAACGCAGCTCGGTAACAAGAGTTACGAGAAGAGCGGCAGCTTCTCCGTGCAGGAGATATTCGCGGAGACCGCCAACCTTGTTGCCAACCACGACCTTCTGCGCAGCATCGCACAGGCAAGCGGCGGCAAGTATTTCGGCCGCGACGAGTTGGACCAGTTGGTCAAGGAAATCAAGGCCAACGACAACATCAAGCCGGTGGCCTCCTACCAGAAGAAATACTCCATGCTGCTGAACTCCCCGTGGTATCTCGCCGCCATCGTGCTGCTGCTGGGTGTCGAGTGGTTCTTGCGGAAGTGGCACGGAGGAATTTAGTTAGGAATTAGGAATTAGGAATTGACAATGAAAAAATACATTCTTACGATAGCAATGTTCTGGATAGTGCTGGTTGGGGCGGCGCAGCAGATTGCGTTGCTGAAATACAACGGCGGAGGCGACTGGTACGCCAACCCGACTTCGCTGCCGAATCTCATCAAGTTTTGCAACCAGCAGTTGGGCATGTCGCTTGAGGCGAAACCCGCCACCGTGGAGGTGGGTAGCGCGGACCTCTTCCGTTACCCGTTCGTGCACATGACCGGTCACGGGAACGTGGCGTTTTCGGACGCGGAGGCGGAGAACCTGCGTTCTTATCTGATTGCAGGCGGTTTCCTGCACGCGGACGACAACTACGGCATGTCGCCCTACATCCGCGCCCAGATGAAGAAGGTGTTCCCGGAGTTGGAGCTCGTGGAGCTGCCCTACAGCCATCCGCTCTTCCACCAGAAGTACAACTTCCCGAACGGCCTGCCCAAGATTCACGAACACGACAACAAGCCGCCGCAAGCCTTCGCCCTTTTCTGGGAGGGGCGCATGGTCTTCCTCTTCACCTACGAGTGCGACCTCGGCGACGGCTGGGAGGACTTCATCGTGCACAAGGACTCCGAGGCCACCCGCACCAAAGCGCTGCAGATGGGTGCGAACATCATACAGTATGTGTTCTCGAATTAAGAATTATTCCTAACAGAGTGCTGCAGAAGTGATAAACTGGCAAACGGGCAACGAAATGACAATAAAACTTGCCAAGCATAAACATTTTGAATACTAAAAAAATATTATCTACAGTAGCATTATTTGCGATGGTGTTGGTTGCATCGGCGCAGGGTGTCTATCTCAATGAAGGGTTTGAAGATTCAGAATTTCCACCTCTTGGATGGTCCATTTTGGTTTTGCAAGGAGACGACACGCCGATACGGCAGGAGGCAGGGGGCGCCTGCGGCAGTAACCATTCGGCTCTGATTATGTATAATGAATACTGGTATTATGGTCACAGCGACCGATACTTCGTCTCTCCGAGGCTCTCTCCAGCGTCGGGCGACTCCCTTGTCTTTTGGCTAAGGACCAATCCTAATTATTATGACAACACTTTCACGGTTGAGGTTTCAACCGGAGGCCTTGCAACTTGGGAGTTCTCGGTACTACGATCTTTTTCCATCTCCGACTTTCAGACATCGGGGTGGATTCGGTTTGCTGTATGGATGGGGCATTTTGCGGGACAGAATGTGTATGTCGCTTTCCATGATGCCCAAGATAGAGGAGTATCTATCGATATTGATGAAGTGTCTGGAGTTCGACTTTACGAGCCATCCTGCGACACTATCGTAGTGACAGACAACAACCCTTATACGGAAGATTTTTCCGTTCTGCCAGAATGCTGGAATCTCACTTCTGGAACAAATCTTTGGGGCTACAACAGTGATGAAGGATATCTGTCACATTCGAGAGGAATCTACTCGTGCAATGCCATTTCCCCTATATTGGACATTAGTGGTTTATCTTCCCCATCTCTCCGTTTCGCGCAAAAGAGACCGAATACTTATAATCAACACAATGCAGTCTTGACAGTCTCATATCGCAACGCCAATGTTCCCAGCATCTGGATTCCATTAGTGACATATTATGACGGTGCGGATGATTGGCGATATGATTCCGTGGCGTTACCAACGGATATAGCACGCCTCCAACTAAAATTCAATGTTGTCGGCACCACAAACAACGCTTACAACGAGTGCTACTTTGATGATGTTAAAGTGTATGGAGGAGGGTATCCCCTATACAACATGGAGCCGAGTGTAACGACCCTTGCCGCATCCAATGTACAGTCGAATACGGCCACATTGAATGGAAGAATTGACAACCCCTATTATTTTTTCATAGAATCCATGGGCATTGAATGGAAGGAAGCTTCTGACAGCATATATTCACAGGTGTACACAAATACGTCCCAATTCCAGGTCCTCTTTTACACACAGCCTATCTCATGCGTCCTTACCAATCTTTCAGAGGCTACAGAATACATCTATCGTGCCTTTATCACCTTCAACGACACAACGATATACGGCAGTGAGGTAGAATTCACCACCTACAGTTGTGATGCGCCTACCGGCTTGCATGCTGCAGCTGTCGGATTGGATTACTTCATTTTGGAGTGGGACAATGACCCAAATGTTGAAACCTGGCACGTCAAATATTATGGAAATAGTGGAATACCTGATGGTGGAGAATTGTTCACAGAGACGAATAGCGCCACAGTCCATTACGAATTCATAACAATGGACGTGAATCACCACGGCATCACCATACATACTCCGCTTTACTACCAATTTGAGGTACAAGCCGACTGCGGCGACAGTACTTGGGGACCTTGGAGTGACATCATTACCGTTGCCACTCCGTATGTGGGTATCGAAGAACGGTTGGAAAAGTCCGTCTCGCTTTATCCGAACCCCGCGAACGACCACGTGAACATCCGCGTGGACGGTGAAGTGAATGTGACCGACATGGCGGTGTATGACGTTTACGGCAAAATAATCACCGTTGTAGAGACGAGCACACCGTCTCTACAGTCTCAAATCGACGTTTCCAATCTCCCCGCCGGCATGTATTTCATCCGCATCAACACCGACCACGGAACTATCACAAAACCCCTCATGAAACATTAACCCATTAACCTTATAATCTTATTAAAATGAAAAACATCCTCCTCTCCATCACCCTCCTCCTCGCCTGCTTCATGCCGGCTTTCGCGCAGAAGGACACCATCACCGTCATCTCCTTCAACATCCGTTACAACAATCCCGGCGACGGCGACAACATCTGGGACAACCGCAAGGCCAGCTGCGTGAAGATGGCCCAAATGGAGAAACCCGATTTCCTCTGCGTGCAGGAGGCCTATTTCGTGCAGCTCGACTACCTGCACCGCAGCCTGTCCGGCTACGACTACATCGGTGTGGGCCGCGACGACGGCAAGCAGGGCGGCGAACACATGGCCATCCTCTACAACAAAGACCGCTACGAGGTCGTCGAGCACGGTGACTTCTGGCTGAGCGAGACACCGGACGTCTGCTCGCGCGGGTGGGACGCCGCCTGCCACCGCATCGTAACCTGGGGCTACTTCCGCGACATGAAGACCGGCAAGCACGTCTATTGCTTCAACACCCACCTCGACCACGTGGGCGAGACGGCGCGCCGCGAGTCTGTAAAGCTCATCACACAGCGTGTCAAGGGGATTGTGAAGGACAAGAGAGCGCCCGTCTTTCTCACTGGCGACTTTAATTCAGACATCAGCAGCGATATTTTCGACCCGTTGAAGAAAGTAATGAAGCAGGCCCGCAAGGACGCGCTCGTGACCGACAGCAAGGGTACTTTCAACGGGTGGGGGTCCGCGCCCAACAACATCGTCATCGACCACATCTTCTATAAGAATGCGAAGCCGTTGCTTTATTGTACCTTGAACGAGAACAAGTACGGTCGGGCCTTGATTTCCGACCATTTTCCGATTAAGAGCGTGTTTCTTTACTGAATTTTGTAGTAATTCTGATATTTCCTGAAAAACCGCCAATAGTCATCGGTTTCCAACTCCTCGCACAAGGCCGCGTAGTGCGTTTGGTAGAAATGCCGCATCTGCTTGGTGATCATGCGGTCGGCCTCGATGTCTGCGGAGTCGTTGCCGGTGCATGCGGCAGGTCGGATGCGGTCGGAGACCTCCACGAGCATGTCAGCCCGGCGGAACATCAGCTCCTCTTTGGGCAGAACGTGTCCGGTGCCGTGCAGGAAGATGGGCAGGATGTCGGCGCCCAGCTCCCGGGCGATGGTGAAAGCCCCTTTGTGGAAGCGCAGGATGTCGCGTTTCGGGGAACGCGTCCCTTCTGGGAAGATGCAGACCGAATACCCCCGCTCATGCAGCTCGCGAAGTCTCGGCAGGTTCCTCTCCATGCCGTCGCTGGCCGGATAGCACTCGGCCTTGCGGACGACGAAGCCGTAGAAAGGGTTTCGCCAAACCCAGTCGTTGGTCATGAAAACAATCTTCGGGGTTAGAGCCATCATGCATAGCAAGTCCAAGTGGCTCTGGTGGTTGGCGATGATGACGGCGGGTTTTTCGAATGTTTCGCCAGCCCTGTTGCGGATGGTGAATCCGATACCCGGCAGGTGTTGTAGGCAGAAGCGGGCAATCTTCCAGAGCAACTCGTGATACCGCAGCTTCCTGGCCTCTGTGTCGCGGCCGACCAAGAAGTGAAGAGCCGTATAGGGGATGAGGAGGAGGAACAGTGTCAGGAAGGCGATACCGTACATCAGGGTGTAGAGCAGGCGGCCCAGGGTGACCGGAACATCCCGAAGTTGCCCT
This sequence comes from uncultured Bacteroidales bacterium, assembly GCA_946186495.1. Classification (GTDB taxonomy): domain Bacteria; phylum Bacteroidota; class Bacteroidia; order Bacteroidales; family WCHB1-69; genus F23-D06. The sequence goes on along the minus strand of CAMHNQ010000056.1, from coordinate 8,351 downwards.
TTCTTCCGCGTGAGCCAGTCGAAGACGACGGGTGGAAGGAAGGAGGCCATCAGCACCACGGTGGCCATGCCCACGATGGTGACCAGGGCCAGTGAACGCAGGGCGGGGTGCCTGGCCACCACCAAACAGCCGATGCCCGCGAACATGATGAGAGCGGAAATCACCACGCTGTGCTTGTAGGAGGAGAGTCTCGGCTTGCCCGTCGTGTATTCGTATAGAAGCCCCTCGGTGATGAAAATCGTGTAGTCGTCGCCCTGCCCGAAAATGAAAGTGGCCAAGATGATGTTGACGATGTTGAACTGGATGCCCGTGAGGTGCATGATGCCGAGAATCCAGATCCAGCTGACGGCCAGCGGCAGGAACGCCACGAGTGCCAGCTCGATGCGGCGAAAGGAAAGCAGCAGGAAAAGGAAAACGACCACACTGCACACCATCCCGATATAGTTGAACGATCCGCGCAGCATGTCGACTAACCGGCGGCCCATGTCGCTGCCGGAAAAGACGAAAGTGTGTGGGCTTCCGCCGTCGACGAGTGCGTGCACGGCTTCCGGCCGGTCGGTGCCCACGTAACTGACGATGCGGTAACCGTTCTCCATGGGGAAGATGTATTTGTCCGTGAATGGGCCGATGATGTCATCGAACGTTTCGATGCCGACCACAGAGCAGGGGGATTCGAAGAGGGCGAAGAAGGGTTGGAAAGCCTGTGGGGAGAACCCGCAGGCGTCCGCCTCCCGGGCCACTTCGGCGAGGACTCTCCGGTGTTCCTCCTCCTGCCAGAAGGCGTTCCAGCGGTCGGCGGCCCTCTTCTGGCGTTGTTGCGAGGGGAGCATTTCGCCCACACCGCTCACGGAGCTGACAGCATCGCTCGTGCGCAGCCGCTCCGTCAAGGCTTCGTTCCGGTCCACGGCCTCCTGCAGGGTGGCCCCCTCCGCCACGGCGTACATCGTGCCGGACGACTGCACTTGCGAGAGGATGTCCAGTTTCTCGCGCTGCGCAGGGGTCATGTAGTTGATGTGCGAGAGGTCGCTGTCGAAAGTCGTTTTCCGGGAGAAAAACCCCAAAACGAGGGTGATGGCGAGTCCAGAGAGCAGGATCCACGGCTTGGCCTTGCTGCGCGAGAGGTTCAGGCCGGCCCAGCGGTCGAACAGCCGGTGCGCGGCGGGGGCGGGGCGATAGCGCATGAACTGAGGCAAGAAAACCAGGACGAAGAGAATGGTGCCGACAAGCATGAGGGAGGCGAAGAGGCCGAGATCCTGCATGGCGCGGGCGTCAAGCCAGAGCAGGCAGAAGAAGGCAGCCACAGTGGTGAGGTTGCCGATGAGCAGCGGCAGCACCATCTCTTTCAGCGCCTCGCGACGGTCGCCCGTCTCCTTGTATTGGTCGAGGAAGTGGAGAGGGTAGTTCGCCACAATGCCCACGATGACCGAGCCGATGCCAATCACGATGATGGAGATGCTCCCACGGAAAAGGGAGATGCCTGCCAGGGAGAACAGTGCGCCGAACAGGATGGACGCCCCCACCCAGAGGATGTCGGAAAGACGGCGGTAGTGCAACAGCAGAATCATCAGAATCAGCACGATGGCAATGGCAACGGCCGTGATGGAGTCCCTCTTGATTTGTGCGGCGTTGGAGGCGGCGATCAAGGGGGCGCCAACGGCCGTGATCTCCACACCGGGAAACTCCGCCTGAAGCTCCCCGATTCGCGCGTCGAGGTACTTGGACAGCTGACCGTTCCGGTAGCTCTCGTTCGCCCCGAAAGGGCTGTCAAAGGTGACGATCCCGTGACGCCCGTCAGCGGTGAACAGGTACCCGTCGATAATCTGGAAGGCGTCGCTCATTTTCAGTGAGTTGAGGCGTCTCAATACGGGGGTGAAGAGTTGGAGCGGGTCCACGGGAAGGGTGTGCATCAGCGTGCCGGCCACGGGGAACATCAGGGTCTGCTTGTCCTGCGCTATCCGGTCGCGCACGAATCCCGGAATCCGTAGCAGCGAGTCGATACGTCGGTAGTCCTCGTCCGTGAGCAGGTAGGGCAGGTGGGCGTATACTGCATCCATGAGGTCGAAAACCTGGGACTCGTCCACTGTGGCGCTTACGTGGACAGCCATTTCGCTCTCATCCAGGATTTCTCCGAGACGGGTCATGGCCCCCTCCATCGTCTCCATGTCCAGGGTGTCGCTGACTGGTGAGAACACCACAGCAATGCGGCTTTGGGCAGCAAACTGCTGATAAACGTCCTGATACCTCTGGCTGTCACCGCTTTGGGGCAGGAATTTGGCAATGTCCTCCTCATAGTGTACACGGGAAGCGAAGAAAGCGAGCAAGATGGTGAGCGCGAGGGCGACTGCAATGGACAGCCCCCGCCGTGCAGACAAAAAGTCGTATATTTTCAAGAAAAATTCTGTCATCAGAACACCAGATAATCTAATTAGTCATCTTCAGCCAGGCATTGTGGCCTGACTTTGAAAAAAAAACGGGCAAAGATATAAATTTTCTAATATGAAGATGCTCTTTTTGCCTGCATTATTCAGGATGACTACCATTCTGTTGATCACAGGTGTTCTATGAAGAGTCTGTTGTGGACGGCGAATAGCGAACGTTGATTTGATACGGGGAGTATGAATAATAGAAGTTCAAGGCTTGTCGTACGAAAAATTTGTGTATGTTTGCCAACGCCTAAAAAAAGGTGGATTTTTATTTATTTCATTGATTTATAAGATATTGAGAAAGGAGATAGTATGAAGAAGAGAATCAAATTTTGTTTGGTGTACCGTGACATGTGGCAGTCATCGGGCAAGTATCAGCCACGGGTGGACCAGTTGACGGAGATTGCCCCGGTGTTGGTTCGCATGGGCTGTTTCGACCGTGTGGAGACCAATGGCGGCGCTTTTGAACAGGTGAACCTGATGTATGGGGAAAACCCCAACCATGCCGTGCGGGAGTGGACCAAGCCGCTCCGCGCCGCCGGCATCCAGTGCCAGATGTTGGAGCGTGCCCTCAACGGCTTGCGCATGTACCCGGTGCCCGCCGATGTCCGTCACCTGATGTTCAAGGTGAAGAAAGCGCAGGGCGTAGACGTAGTGCGCTCTTTCTGCGGTCTTAACGACTACCGTAACCTCGAACTTTCCATCAAATACGCCAACGAGTTCGGCCTCATCTCGCAGGCTGCCCTCAGCATTTCCCATTCCCCGGTCCACACCTTGGAACACTATCTTTCCGTGGTTGACAAGTACGTGGAGTACGGTGCGAAGGAAATCGGCCTCAAGGACATGGCCGGCATCGGTCGTCCCGCTGAACTTGGAAAGCTGGTGAAAGCCATTAAGGAAAAATACCCGCAGTTGGTCATTCAGTACCACGGCCACACCGGCCCCGGCCTCTCTATGGCCTCCGTCTTGGAGGTCTGCCGCAATGGCGCCGACATCATCGATGTGGCCATGGAACCCCTCTCCTGGGGTATGGTCCATCCCGACGTGATTGCTGTCCAGGCCATGCTGCGCGACGACGGGTTCGAGGTCGCCGACATCGACATGAACGCCTACATGGAAGCCCGTACGCTCACCCAGAAGTTCATGGACGACTTCCTGGGCTATTTCATCGAACCCAAGAACAAGATATCCACCTCCCTGTTGCTCGGGTGCGGACTGCCCGGCGGTATGATGGGTTCCATGATGGCCGACTTGAAGGGTATTCACCACTACTTGAACACGACGTTGGAAAAGTCAGGCCGCAGGAAACTCACCGAAGACGAGCTGTTGATCAAGTTGTTCGACGAAGTGGCTGCCGTATGGCCGATGGTGGGAACCCCTGGACTGGTGACCCCGTTCAGCCAGTATGTGAAGAACATCGCGCTCATGAATGTCCGTGCCGAAATCGAAGGCAAGCCGCGCTTCACCTACATGGAGCAGAACCAGTGGGACATGATTCTCGGCAAGTGCGGCCGCCTGCCCGGACCGCTCGCCCCTGAGATTGTGGCCCTGGCCAAGGAGAAGGGATTCACCTTCTTCGACGGGGTGCCGCAAGACAATTACCCCGACGAGCTGCCGAAGTACCGCAAGATGATGGAGGAGAAGGGCTGGGATGTCGGTCAGGACGAAGAGGAGCTGTTCGAACTGGCCATGCACGAGCGCCAGTATGTGGACTACAAGGAGGGTAGGGCGAAACAGAACTTTGCCAAGGAGCTTGCTGCGGCCAAGGAGAAGTCGAACATTCGCGAAGTGGTCAAGATCGTGAAGCTCCCCGAGGTGGTTCAGCAGGAGATTGTCGACCGGATGAAAGAGACCGCGCCCGAGGCCAAGCCGGTCGTCGCTCCCGTGAGCGGACAGTTGTTGTGGGAGGTCGCGGTCGATGGCGAGAAGTCGATGCCGAAACCTGTCGGAACCCCCTTCAAGAAAGGCGACACCGTCTGTTTCGTCAGCGCCTACTACGGCATGGAGCCGGTAATCAGCCTCTTCGACGGGCAACTGCTCGAAGTGGTGGTCCGGCAAGGGCAGAAAGTGAACAAAGGCGATGTCATTGCCTTTGTGAAGTGACCCGTCTTCAAAGCCCTTCGTATGGATCAGCACACCTGCGGAGGGCTTTCTTTACTTAAGTTTGTTTTGGGTTTGTAGCGGACGCGACCTGGCGCACTCGGAGCTGCCGGTAGAAAAGCAGGCGTGTTCCTAATCGCGCCCAAGAGAATCACCATTCAGTTCGAGAACGACCGCGACGAACGGTGCTATGCCAGATAGAGGCGGTTGTCCATATCGCGCAGTGTGCGGAGGTAGTCCATCACGACGGCGGCCAAAGCAATGGTGCGCTCCTTGTGGTTTTTGGCAACGTCTGAGGGGATTGTGATCAGTCCTTCGTCGAAACTGATGTCGGCAATGCGCAGCATGAGAATTTCCTTTGGACGGATGAAGTACTTATAGCACAGCATCATAACATAGATGTACTCGGGACAGGTCTTCCGGAAATGGGTCAGGATGCGCTTTCGGTCGCTGGGCGGCACGGTCTCCCGGACCTTGCCATCAACCCGCTTGCGGTCAATACCCTCGAATGGGTTCTCCGGCACGTAGCCCTTGTAACTGACGAATGTTTCCCTGCTGTGTTTCAGCCAATTGTGCGGGTTAGAAGTCGATAAACGGACGCAGCATTTTTTTTATCCGTTCATTTTCTTTCGGTTAACAAAAGGACGTTTAGAGATTGGCGCGATTTTGTCGCAGTGATTTTATAAAACCCCGCAACGTTTTGTAAAACAGCGCGTTGCGGGGTTTTGCGGAAAGTACAGGATTCGAACCTGTGAGAGCTTTTACACCCTGGCGGTTTTCGAAACCGCTGCCTTCAGCCGCTCGGCCAACTTTCCTTGCTCAAACGAGTGCGCAAAAATACAATTTTTTCGATATGGTACAACAAGTTTTTTTCCCTTTTCCATAGTTGCGTCTTTGGAGTCCGCTGTCCGCAGTTCACAAATAAAGTGTATCTTTGCCGCCTCAAATAAAGTCAATCGAAAAAATGCGTAAAGAAGTAGATTTTCTGGTAATCGGGTCGGGCATCGCGGGGCTCTGCTTCGCCCTGAAAGCCGCCAACTACGGCAAAGTCTGCCTGATCACGAAGGCGAAGATGGACGAGGGTTCCACCCGCTATGCGCAGGGGGGCATCGCTTCGGTCATCTACCAGCCCGACACCTATGAAAAACATATTGAGGACACGATGATTGCCGGTGACGAGCTCTCCGACCGCCATATTGTGGAGCTGACCATCCGCGAGGCCACCGAACGGGTGATGGAGCTGGTACACTGGGGCGTCGATTTCGACAAGAACCAGGACGGCAGTTTCGCCCTCGGCAAGGAGGGTGGCCATTCCATGAACCGCATCCTGCACTACAAAGACATCACCGGCCTGGAAATCGAGCAAAAGCTCATCAAGGCCGTCAGGAAGAACCCGAACATCGAGATTTACGAGGATCGTTTGGCAGTGGAAATCATCACCCAGCACCACCTCGGGGAGGAGGTGACGCGCCGTACACCTGACATCACCTGCTACGGCGCCTATGTTTACAACCCCGAGACCAAGAAGGTCCACACTGTCCTGGCTCGGATCACGATGATGGCGACCGGCGGCATAGGCAACGTTTACGAGCACACCACCAATCCGAAAGTCTCCACTGGCGACGGCATCGCGATGGTTTATCGCGCCAAGGGCGCAGTGCGCGGCATGGAATTCGTCCAGTTCCACCCGACCTCGCTCTACAACCCCAAGGAGTCGCCCTCGTTCCTCATCACCGAGGCTATGCGCGGCGCAGGGGCCATCCTACGCGACGGCAACGGGGTGGCTTTCATGGAGAAATACGACTCCCGAGGCTCTCTTGCCCCGCGTGACATTGTGGCCCGCGCCATCGACTCCGAAATGAAGAAGCAGGGTGTCGACCATGTCTTCCTTGACGTGTCGCCCATTTCGCAGAAGGAGATTTTCGAGCACTTCCCCAACATCTACGCCAAGTGCCTCAGCATAGGCATCGACATCACCAAGGAGATGATCCCCGTGGTGCCTGTCGAGCACTACTCCTGCGGCGGCATCCTCACCGACGAGTGGGGGGCCACCACCATCCGGCATCTCTTCGCCTCAGGCGAGTGCGCCTCTACAGGGCTTCACGGTGCCAACCGACTGGCATCCAATTCGTTGTTGGAGGCTCTCGTCTTCTCGCACCGTGCCTGCCTCAAAGCCGTCGAAATCCTCCCGACCATCGAGTTCTGCCACGCGGTGCCCGATTGGAACAGTGAAGGGACCGTGCTGAATGAGGAGATGGTGCTCATCACCCAGGAGCGCAAGGAACTGCAGACCATCATGAGCAGCTACGTGGGCATCGTCCGTTCCGACCTGCGTCTCCAGCGCGCCTTCGACCGTCTTGAAATCCTCTACCGCGAAACCGAGGACCTTTACAAGAAGTCCGTCCTCATTCCGGAAATCTGCGAACTCCGCAACCTCATCAACATCGGCTACCTCATCATCCGCCACGCCATGGCCCGCAAAGAGAGTAGGGGACTCCACTACTCGTTGGATTACCCGCACAAGACAATTAGGAATTAGGAATTAGGGAAAAACAATCACCATTCCTCAAGCAGTCCTGAAAGGGCAAGATATGTCAGCCCAGAGACCCCAAAAAAGAAAAAATACAGAGTAATTATGAATTTAGAAGGAAGAAGAAAAAGTTCAAACGTGGAAGACCGCCGGAGAGTGTCTGGCGGCACCGTCGCCGGCGTCGGCGTGGGCGGCACCCTGATCGTGGTGTTGCTGTCCCTGTTTTTAGGCCGCAATCCCCAGGATGTATTGCAGCAGATTCAGTCGCAGAATGTCACGACCACTGAAAACCAGCGCGAGTTCACCAAGGAGGAACAGGAACTGGCCGACTTCGCCAGCACCATCCTCGCCAGCACTGAGGATGTCTGGACAGAGGTGTTCAAGAAGATGGGCAAGACCTACCGCGCACCCAAGATGGTGCTTTACACCGACGCCGTGAACTCTGGATGCGGCAACGCCACCTCGGCGGTCGGACCGTTCTACTGCTCGGCCGACGAGTGTCTGTACATTGACCTCAGCTTCTTCAGCACGATGAAGCAGCAGCTCGGCGCTGACGGGGATTTCGCCTACGCGTATGTCATCGCCCATGAGGTGGGCCATCATGTGCAGCACCTGCTCGGCACCCTCGACCAAGCTCACGCCCAGATGGCGCGCATGAGCAAGGCCGATGCCAACAAGGTAAGCGTGCGTATCGAATTGCAAGCCGATTTCTATGCCGGAATCTGGGGGTATTACGAAAACAAGACCTTCCAGTCGTTGGATGACGGCGACCTGCGCGAAGCCATCGAGTGTGCGGCAGTAATCGGCGACGACTACCTCCAAAAGAAGGCCACCGGCGGCTTTAACCCTGAGTCTTTTACACATGGTTCCAGCAACCAACGCATGAAATGGCTCAAACTCGGCCTCACTACCGGCGACATGAGCAAGGGCAATACGTTCAACGTGCCGGAAAGCCAGCTGTAATCCAGTCCGAAATTTGAAGTAAGTCAGACACTTCCGTCCATCGGTGGTGTCTGGCTTTTATGTTGTTGGATTTTTACATAAGCGAGGCACGGGTTAATCCCCTTTGGTTCTTTAGCGGGGGAAGGGTAGCCCTGGTTTGAAACGTCCCAGCGTGGTCTGTGACGTAAATCTATATTACAGGTACAGGTCATATATTTACATATTTACATATATACAATTGTTATATATATACAATATTTAATTTTGCCAAAAATGGTGGCCTTGGGACGTTGAGATGGGACGAGTTGTCTTTCCAAATAGATTTGTGTAGATGATTGTCTGTTCTTGGGAACATT
>CAMHNQ010000055.1 GCA_946186495.1 uncultured Bacteroidales bacterium | reverse complement strand
TTCCAAGAGAAATAATGTTAGCTACATTCTCAATAAGTACAAAATGAGGATGTCTATTGTTTTCAATAAGTCGAAATATCTCATTTACTAATGAAGATTGTTCTCCTTTAATGCCTTTTTTATTTCCAGCAATGCTCAAATTCTGACACGGGAATCCTCCCGCTAATAAATCCGCAGGAACAAGGTCAATTAGTTGAGTCACATCATCATCTATACGAATACCTGGATAATGATGCTGAAGCACACAACGTGCCTCTGGCATAATTTCACATAACTGCACAGTCGTCATACCACCTTCAGTCAAACCATGCTCAATGCCTCCAATGCCCGCAAATAATCCTACTGTATTCATCTGAAAAGTTCTAATCCGATAATATATGTCAATTTTGGTGGAACAGCGTTTCCAATCATTTTCTGAAGCGCAACACGATTTAGAGTATTTGAGAATTTGAAGAAGTCAGGGATAAACTGAACTCTTGCAGCTTCATGAGGAGTCATCGTTCTTCTTTCAAAAGGATGACCAAAACGTCCCTGTCCAATAGATCCAAACCCACTTGTAATTGTAGGTGCAGGTGCATCTGGATGCATTCTGCTATAAACAGAAGTGTATCTATTATTTTCCTTTTGTTGACATTTTGGCCTTAACTGATATGGTAACTCATAAATTCCATTGTCAAAAAGATAGTCGATTCTTTTTTGATTTGTTATTGAATGTTTAGCAGACGTATTAAATGTGTTTGTTTCACCGTTGGCTACGAGGTCACTAATTGCCCACCATACACCATTCATTTTGTCCCTCTGATATTTTTGCAGATCGAAATCCAAGTTATCTCGTGTGGCAACCAAAATAAATCTCCTACGATTTTGAGCGACACCATAATGAGATGCCATAAGTAAATTTTCATGCAAATGATATCCCAAACCTTTCAGATATTCTTCTGCAGTTTGTAAAACATGGTTTTTATCATGTCTGATACCTTGTACATTTTCAATTACAACGAAGCGAGGTCGCGTTAGTTCCACAAACCTTACAACCCTAAAAATGAGTTGATTTCTTGGGTCATTTCTGCGAGTGTGATTATTAAGATCGCTATGCCCTTGACATGGAGGTCCTCCAATAACCATATCTATATTTCCCACAAGCTCAAGAGTATTCTTTTCCGCCTTAGTAATTACAGCGCCAAGCTCTCCATCAACATATTTCAAAATGTCATCATTTATCACATTACATGTTGGAAAATTGTATGCATAGTTGATAGCTGCATTTTTTTCAAAGTCAATTGCAAATACAGGAATTACGTTGACACCTGTTGCTCTTCCTGCTTCTATTACGCCTAGCGTCATAGGGCCTGTTCCAGAAAACAAATCCACCATACGAATATCACTTTTCCACTCAGGCACTATAGGTTGCTCTTTGCTTTGCAACCATGCCAAATCATAGTCTTCTGGGGTAACGGATTTTTTGATAGCATTTTTATTATCGATAACACTTTTGAACAATGTACCGTCTCTCATTTCGATACACCTCACCAAGTATTTACTTTCCGTTTTATATGTCTCAACCATGGCCATATTTTCGTATCAAATCGGCATCGCCTGTAAGACTTTGCCTTCAATCATTTTTCCGTTTTTATGTTTATTGCGTTTGACGCCATCGGCTCCCCATGTGCCCCACTGCTTGAAAAAGAAGGCGGCTCCTTGCGCCTCAGTCTGGCGTTTGATGTTAAGCACCCACTCCTCTTTCATCGGGCGGGCTTGAGGGCCACTCTCACCACCTACAATCACCCAATCGATATGAGTCAAGTCCAATTCTCCCAAATCTTCAATTAATGGCTCACAGGAAAGAAACCGTATGGGCGCGTCCAAGACCCGAAGACAGTCAATGCGTGGCTTGGAGGTTTGTGCTTCCACTGTCACGCCAAGCCATGCGTTCTGCGGCACATCGTGGGTGAGGAAATACTCCGCCATGCGGTCGGCGCGTTTGGTAAGCAGCTGATACCGATGTTGCGGCGTGCGACGGATAGTGTCCATCACCTTGTCCACAAAAGAGAAAGGAACGTCCACATGGAAGAGGTCGCTCATAGAGCAGACAAAGATGGTGTGAGGCTGCCGCCAAGCGAGAGGCTCATTGAGGCACTCGTCATGCAGGGTGACTTGGAAACCATTGGCGTATTTTTCAAGCCCCATAGCCTTCAGTCGGCGCGACATCACCTCGGCATAGCAATGGGCACACCCCTGCGAAATCTTGGCGCAACCCGTAACGGGGTTCCACGTCTTATCGGTCCATTCTATTTTTGTGGTTTTCATTTCTTCATTACTTGAAACGATATTATTCGATTGTTCTTGTAAACTTGCTCATAATTGACCAAAGGTGATTTTTCAGCGTAATCAATCAAGCCTTCTTTTTTCATCTGTTTCAGCACATCGGAGGCGTGAGTGGGTATATGTCCTTGGTCAAGCGTAAAAAGATAGACATCTTCATTCGTCCGGAGTTCTTGATTCAAGATCTTTTCTCTTAGCAAGGCGGCAAAAGCTTCTATCTTTGTCGGTTTCTTGTCTTCAAAAATCAAAAGCTGCGACTTCGTCATATCCTCATCAATATCGAAATTGGCCTCTCCATTAATGGTGTTCTTTTTCCACGCCACATTCAAGAACTTGTCCACTGCTAATGGATGGCTCGCGCCAAAGATAATGCCGTAAACATTAGCCCCTTTCTTTATGGAAAACGGATATAGCTTCATGTTTGAATCCGCGGGTAGTTTTTCTCTGAATTGCTCCAAAAGACTGCGGTGAATAAACTTGTAGGGATTCTCCTTTGCCCGTTGCATGTCAATTTGTACGTTCATCGAGAACTCAGGTCTCTCACCAAATCGGAAGAAATAGGAAGACGAAACGTAATACAAGAAATCAACGGTTGAAGTGGTGACAAGTTCCTTGAAATATTGGTCCGACAAGAACTTGATTCCGTTTTGGTCGAGAAAAACCAAGGAGGGAAATCTCTTGATGATGGTTATGATTTCAGGAAATAATTCAGCAAAATCACAGCGAGTGTATTTGAGTTTGACAGTCTCTTTTTCTATTGCATTTTTAAGAGCTTCATTGTCGTTGATAAATTGGTTGCAGTTGTTCTGAAGTGTTTCAAACTTATTTTGATCATACTCATTTAGCCAAACATAAACTCGTTTACCACGACTGATAATAGATTCGAGCATCCCGTTGACTTGTTGCAAAATACGTATAGGACTTCCCGCCACTCCATTCTGATCTCGGCCAGGGCCAGCAAACAAATCGAACATGCAAATATGCTTATATGGACTCATAACGAAAACGGGTAGCCATTCTTTGGTATAAGCCTCAAATATCTCAAGCTTCGTGATGGTACCTTCGTTAAAAGGGTGATTATGTAAGTTTTTAATTGCCATACTTCATCGATTATATTAAATATCTATAACGTGGATTTTGTTTTTTTATTTCAAAAATATTTTTTTTACTACTACATTTCAGCTCTCGGAAATGGTTATCATATCTTTTGTGTTTTATTCCTCTTGTTAATACTTTCGATAGAACTTAACTTGTAAATCTTTTCGTGTTAAAAAATATGGTCTTTAACATGTTTCCTCTCTCTCTCGTTAATATGTTTTGTTCTTCATATATTCCCTGCCACCGCCCCATACTTCCCCGCAATGTAGTTCTTCTCGTAGTTGGCGTCGTTGCGGGGCTTCGTACCGTCGGGCAGCACAATGTCCGTCAGACAGTACAGGTCCGTCTGCTCCGGCCGGTTCTTCTCCGTGAACCAGATTTGGTCGCGGCGGAGCATCTTGGTGGACAACTCCCGTAACTTGCTTTGTAGATTCAAATAGCATAATCATTTATGTCAACATAAGGTATCTATATTTCCATAAGCAAAAATACAAAAAAAGTCAACATACCGACGATTTTACGTGAATTCCGTCAACGCGATGACGATTTTGTTGCAACATCAGACAATTCACTGTTTGAAAAAAAATGTATTTTTGCATCAATTTTAACAATCGAAAAAAGACACCATCATGAAAAAATCATTGTTTGTGGCAGCGCTGTTCATGCTGACCGGAATGACTCTGAACGCTCAGGAAAGCGAAAGCAACTATGCGAAAAGCGATTTTGTCCCAGGTGACGAAATCATATTCGACGACAACTTTGAAGGGGAAAAACTTGGGGAATTCCCGCTGCGATGGGACCTGCTGGATGGCTATGCGGAGACCGCGCAGCAGAAGGGTCGCAATGTTTTGGCGTTCACCGACAACGGTTTGGGACAGGTGATGCCGCTGATGAAAGAGAAATGGGATTGGCTGCCTGAGGTGTTCACGGTGGAGTTCGACCTCTACGTGGCCCCGGTGAATGCGCCGGACGAGGAGGAGACATCGCTCAATATGAACATTTATTTCGGCGACCGCGGCGACGAAAGCTACTATAACGCTTCAAGCTATGTGCGTTTCTGGTACAGGGAAGACGGGTCGTGCAGCCTTACGTGGAACCTGCTGAAACCGGATGGGAGCAGCCAGTCGAGTGGAGAAAAGATGTTGGGGCTGACCCCGGGAACCAGCGACTACTTGGAGAAGGACAATCCGGTGGTGGCCGGCGAGTGGAACCACTTCGCCTTTTCGTTCAACAAGCGGGCTTTCAAGGGTTATGTGAACGGCATGCGCATCATCAACGTGCCTGCCATGAAGGCCCCGGGCTACCTGTTCTTTGCCAGCGGAGAGGCCTATCGCTACACGGGGTTGAGCAACGTGCGTGTCGCCCAGGGCGCCGTGCCGCTCTACGACCGCCTCACCGCCGACGGCAAGATTGTGACCTACGCCATCACCTTCGAGAGCGGCAAGGCCGACCTCAAACCCGAATCCATCGTTGAAATCAACCGCGTGGCCAAGCTGATGCAAGAGCACACCGACCTCAGCTTCGAGGTGCAGGGCCACTGCGACAACACCGGCAGCGACGCCGTGAACGACCCGCTGAGCCAGAAGCGCGCCGAAACCATCGTGGATGCCCTGGTGAAACTGGGCATCGACAAATCGCGCCTCTCGGCCGTGGGCAAAGGTTCGCACTCCCCTATCGCCCCCAATACCACGGAGGAAGGCCGTGCCAAGAACCGCCGTGTGGAATTCGTAAAGAAATAAGGGACAGCAGTCACTTCCAATCGTCGGGCAGGTCCTCGATGACTACGCCGTCGTGCTCGGCGGGGTCATATACGTAGCCGAAGCTCCCCCTCCGCCACCACCGCCGCGGTGCCGCCCACATAGATCGTGCCGTCGGCAGTGACGCGTGTGGAGACCACCGAAGGGCGACCCATCGCCTCGCCCTGCAAGAAGGAGAAGTCGCCCGTCGGGGGAATGCACCCGTTCTGCTGGAGGTAGTGGGTCAACGAGGCGTTGGCCGTGCCGGTGGCCGACTCCTCGGGAACGCCATACAGCGGCCCGAAGTCGCGCACATGTGCCGTGTGACCGTCCCCGCCGAATGCGAAAACGTGGAAGCTGACGGCATGGTAACGCCTCGTTATCTCCGCGATGGCCTCCATATCGAGCCTCATGTCTTGCAAAGTGGCCACGTCACGCACCTGTATCATGAAGTCGGGCAGCCCTGTGGAGGCGATCATCACCGGCAGGTTGGGGGTATAGCCCGTGATTCCAAGGGCGCGGTATATCTCCTCCGTGTCCTCAATGGTCTCCACGATTTCGGGCGTGGCCATCTGCATCATCACCCGCTCTCCGGCGTCGATGCTGAGGTCGCCCGCCTTGGTGTGGCAGAGACAGCGGCCCGACAGGCCAAACGCCTGATGCATCAGGGCAAAGGTCGCGATGGTGGCATGGCCGCACAACTCCACCTCCGCCATCGGGGTGAAGTAGCGGACGGTGAACTCCTTCCCGGAATCCCGCCTCACAAAGGCCGTCTCCGAGTAGCGCAGCTCGGCGGCGATTTGCCGCATCAGTGAATCGTCAGGAAATATTTCCCCGTCAAGGAGCGCCACTCCTGCAGGGTTCCCGCCAAAAGGCTTGTCTGTGAAAGCGTCAACGATGTAGTATTTCATTTTGGGTAATTTATCCTGCATTATTCATGATAACAAACATTGTGTTGGGAACAAGCATTTTATGTTGAAGAGGCTATTGTGATTAGTGAATAGTGAACAGTGAACAGTGATTTGATGCAGGGAGTATGAATAATAGAGGTTATGTTGGGAATTTCATGTTGATTACTTCGTGTTACTTACTTCGTGTTGGTTATTTCATGTTAACACGAAGTAAATTGACAACCGAAGGCTCTGTCCCGTTAACCTTGTTCGAAACCGTTTTTGAGGAATTTTCGCAGGGCGAGGTGGGTGATTCCGTTTTCGTCCCGAGAGGTAAGCAGCGGTGTGGCGCTGATGACGTATTTCGGATGGTTGTCGCGGATCTTCTCCAATGGACCGAACTCACGCTTGCGGGTGGACTCTTCCGCAATGATGTAACTCGCTTGTACATAAACCGTTTTGCTCGGTTTAGTGCAGACGAAATCTACCTCCCCAGCATTCAGCACGCCCACCTTCACTTCGTAGCCCATATGGCGCAGGTGTTTGTAAATGGCATTTTCGATTACCTTTTCGATGTAGGAGTCCATACTTCCCTCGGCCTTGAGGTTGCGGAGGCCCAAGTCGTCCCAGTAGATTTTCTCGTTGGACTCGAAGATTTTTTTGCCGCGGATATCGAACCGGGAAACGATGTCGAGCAGGAATGCTTCGGCGTAAAACTCCCGGTAAAGCAGGACAAGGTTGGCAGACACATTTTCCCGCAGCGATTTCATGTATTTCGCGATGCTGTTGGCAGAGGTGAGCTTGCCGGTTGTGTCCGCGTAAAAAGCGATGAGGTTGTTGAGAAAAGGGATGTTGCGGATGTCGTGCCGCTCGATGATGTCCTTGAGCATGATAGTGTTCAAGACGCTGGAGAGGTAGGCCCACACCTGCTCGTCGCTGTCGAGTCCCACTTTCCTTAGCCCAGGCAGTCCACCGTAAGTCAGGTAGGTCATTAGCGTTTCGTCGCTGTCGGGAAGATTGTGGAATTCAAGAAATTCCGAATATACAAGCGGATGGATGCGGATTTCCACGTGACGTCCGGAAATTAGAGTGGCTAACTCGCCGGAAAGCATTTTGGAGTTACTGCCGGTGATAATGATGTCGGTGTTATCCTCTGTGTACCAATTGCATACGCTTTCCTCAAAATGCTCAATTTCTTGCGCTTCGTCAATCAAAATGTAATTGTGCTTTCCTTTGATGAAGCGCGCCTCGATCCAGTTGTCAAGATCGTCTTTGGTCTTGATCTCCTTGAAAGCTTTCTTTTCCTTGTCTATAAAGACGATGTTGGCATCCCGTTCGCCCTGGTGCCGTTGGATGAAGTCTTTGAGAACATAGCTTTTGCCGACGCGGCGCGATCCGACCAAAGCGATGATATTGCCCTTGCCTATCCACGAATCCACGATATCGGCATAATGTTTGCGAGTGAGCACTTCCATTTCTTTTGTTTTTATCGGCTGCAAAAATAGTAAAATTTATTGTCCATAGACAAAGAAAATTGTTGTAATGCTATTTTTGTTGTGCATGGACAAAAAAAATGCAACGAAAGTGACAGCTGTTTCGTGTTGGTTATTTCATGTTAACACGAAGGCTAACAAACGGCGAAGCTCATTAACAAGAAGTCACCGACGTCTTTCGGTGCGCCTTCAACATCTTTAGGGCCTGCTTGTAGGGACTTGTGGTGACGCTCGTGAAGTAAGCTGCCATATCGGTGGTGTAGGTGCTCTTGTAGTAGCCTTTGGTGAAAAGTTCCTCCTCGGAAAAACTGCCCGCCAGCTGCATCATTTCGTTATGGGTTTGCTCCAGAAGCCGCCGTGCCTCTTGGAACGAGGTGCCCTGGTGCTTTTCCACCAACATCTTGTCCATCTCGTGGTAGTTTTTGCGGTACTCGTCGGGTAAATAGTCTTTTTGATGGCCTTCGCGGATGTTGTTCACAAATTCGCGCATCAGCACCTGCCATTCGTAAAGGTGTATGAGGAGGTCGCGGGCGCATTGGTCGTAAATCCACCGCGCACCGCATTTTTTGGGGTCATTGGCGAACTGGAAGGTCGCGTTCAGTTCGTCATCTGTCATTTTGCCGATTTGTTCGTTCAGTTTCGCATAACTGTCCGACATGGCTGCTAAGAGTTCGTTTTTGTCCATTGTCGCTTTGGTTTTCGTATTTGTCCTATTCAAAAGACTTTGCAAAAATACAACTTTTCTTGAATGAAGCGGAAGACTGACGAGTAAATGTTGGGTACTTCGTGTTGGTTATCTCATGTTAACACGAAGGCTAACCAACAACCGCAGGCTCATACACAAGCGCATCCGACGGCCAGCCGGTCACATTGCGGCCGGTGTCTAACCGCCGGATCTCGGCGAGGTCGCCGTCTGTGAGCGCGAAGTCGAAGAGGCTGATGTTCTCCACCATCCTCTCCTTGTGCGTCGTCTTGGGAATGATGATGATGTCGTTCTGGACCAGGAACTTCAAGGCGACCTGAGCGGATGTCTTGCCGTATTTCTCGCCGATACTCACCAGCGTCTCGTTCTTGAAGATGCTGCTCCGCCCTTCCGCCAACGGGCTCCAGGCCTCCATAGCCACTCCGTAAGGTTTCAGGTATTCCCTCATTTTCCACTGCTGGTAGAGCACATGGGCCTCGCACTGGTTCACGACGGGCATGACCTTGGCGTCCTTCACAATCATCGGGAAGGTGTTGGGATAGAAGTTCGACACCCCGATGGCCTTGAACAGCCCTTGCGCATAGAGTTCTTCGAGCGTGTGCCACATCACGGCGGGGTTCCCCACGGGCCAGTGGAGCAGCATCAGATCCACATAGTCCAGGCCGATCTGCCGCATGGAACGGTCAACCGTGCGCAGCGTCTCCTCCCGCGTATGGCAGGGCTCGCAGATCTTGGTGGTGACGAACAGCTCCTCGCGGGGAACGCCGCACGCCCGGACCGCGTCGCCCACGCCTTTCTCGTTTTCGTACATGGCGGCTGTGTCGATGCTGCGGTAGCCCACCGACAAGGCGTCTTCCACCACCCTTTGCGTCTCCTTTTCGGAGATGTTATAGACCCCAAGGCCGACCATCGGCATCTTCAGTCCATTGTTCAACGTTTTGTATTCCATATTATTCATTTTTCTATTTTACTGTATATAAACAACTTGACAAATCCATCATTTGTTTTCAACTTCATATTTTTGTATGAGTGTTGCTTCATCGGGCACCCAGTTCAGCGAATCGATCGCTTTTGAGTGGAGGATGACGCGCCTCAGGCTGGTGCAGCCTTCAAACACATCGTCGGAGATGTGCCACACTTGCGATGGAATCTCTATTTCGACCAGCGCACTGCAATAACGGAAAGCCTTTTCCCAAATGCTTTGCAGGCTTTGCGGAAGTGTGACCTCTCGAAAGTTTTTCACAACTCGCGAAAGCGCTCTTTCCGATTCGACGAAGCGTGGCAGGCAGAGAAATCGCCCTCACCTCGTTCAGATAACAGAACCAGTTGTCGCCGATCTCGCAAACGCCATTCTCCACAACGATGGCCCTTATCGCCTCCCGTCGCGCATAGAAATCGGGTTGACCTTTCCGCCTGCGAAATCCAGGACGGATGGTCAGCACGCCTTCGGCATCTATATTCCACGTCTTATTCATTTGTCAAAAAGGCAAGTCATCGTCGTGACCAACTTATGCTTCGTTCGCCACTCGAAAGATGAAGTTTGGGGACGGACGAAGAGCGTTTGAGAACAACGTTCAGCTTACTCCTTCACCCCCTTGAACTCAAACCCCGCCTGCTCCACGGCCTTGCGAATGTCTTTTTCAGAGGCGGTGCCCGTGACCACCAGGGTGTTGGCTGCAGGCGTGGCCTCGCACGACTCAACGCCCCTCAGCTTGCCCACGGCCTGCTCCACGGCGGCCTTGCAATGGTTGCAGTGCATGCCCTCGACGGTGTAGGTTGTCGTGCCTTCAACGGCTTCCTTTTTTTTGAACTTGTCAAATAATTTCATACCCAATGCTATTATGATGAATAAAACTAAAAGTACGGAACAGAGTGTGCGGAACCAACTTACAGATGGGGTCTCGGCCGGGCAACAAGCACCATGCGCCCCGTTACAGGCGGGCGTGATGCCGGCGTCAAGGCCTATGGCGTTGACCAACAATCCGAAAAGGATGGAGAACCCCACGATGGTGAGCAGGTAAATCCATGTGAAGCGGCTACCCATTGACTTACGCACCACGAGGATGGAGGCTATGTTGACCGCCGGACCTGCCATCAACATTACCAAGGCCGCTCCAGGCGAGAGACCCTTCATCATCAAAGCCGCCGCCACAGGGATACTGCCAGTGGAGCAGATGTACATCGGCACCGCCACCACCAGGATGACCAACATCTGCAACAAAGGTTGCGAACCGAAAGTGAGGAAAAACTCGTCGGGGACGGCCACTTGGATGAGCGCCGCTATCAACAGACCGATGGAGAGACGCAAGCCGATGTCCTGAATCATGTCGAAATAAGCGTACTTGAGCACGCGCCAAAAACGGTTGCCTTTCTCGACAGTTACTGCACAATGTCCGGCATCCATTTCCGCAATGTCGTCTTTCACTAAACGGTTGACTAAAAAGCCGCCGCAGAGCCCTGTGACCAATGCCGCCACGGGGCGCAGCACAGCAAATCCCAATCCCATCAGCGAGAAGGTAGCGAGGATGGAGTCTATGCCCGTTTGCGGGGTGGCGATGAGGAACGACGCGACGGCTCCTTTTGAAGCCCCGTCGTTCTTCAGCCCTACGGCGGTCGGGATGACACCGCAAGAGCAAAGCGGTAGCGGCACACCCAACAAAGCCGCCCACAGCACGGACAGTTTGTTGTCGCGCGAAAGATAGCGGGCATAAAACCTTTTGGGCACAAACACATGCAGCACCCCCGCAATGAGGAAACCCAGCAGCAGATAGGGCGACATGGCGTTGAGCACAGACAATAGCGATTGCAAGAAATAGCCAATGGTCATATCACTTCATTATTTAGCCGCAAAAGTACAAAAAAATCCCACAACCCGGGCTTTCACCTGAGTTGCGGAATATTTATCGTTTTTTTGCGTTCACATCAATCCGAATGCTTTCAAGTCTTCGTCCACAGTGCTGATGGTGCCGATGCCGAAGTTCTCGACCAGCACCTTTGCCACATTGGGCGAAAGGAATCCCGGCAAGGTGGGGCCGAGATGGATGTTCTTCACGCCGAGGCTAAGCAAAGCAAGCAGCACGACAACGGCTTTCTGCTCATACCAGGCAATGTTATAGACAATCGGCAGGTCGTTGACATCTTCCAGACCGAACACCTCTTTGAGTTTCAGCGCAATGAGGGCTAACGAGTAGCTGTCGTTGCATTGGCCGGCATCCAACACGCGCGGAATGCCTCCAATGTCGCCGAGATTCAATTTGTTGTATTTGTATTTGGCGCATCCAGCCGTAAGGATGACGCAGTCTTTGGGAAGTTTTTGGGCGAAATCGGTGTAGTATTGGCGGCTCTTCATCCGACCATCGCAGCCCGCCATCACCACGAACTTGCGGATGGCACCGCTCTTGACGGCCTCCACCACTTTGTCGGCCAATGCGAACACCTGCTCGTGAGCAAATCCGCCCACAATCTTGCCCGTTTCAATTTCCTTTGGCGCGGCGCAAGTCTTTGCCAATGCGATGATTTCACTGAAATCCTTCTTGCCGCTGGCATCGGCCGGGATGTGCTTCCAACCCGGGAAACCAGTGCTGTTGGTGGTGAAAACACGGTCTTTGTAGGTGGCATTAGCCATAGGCGGCACGATGCAGTTGGTGGTGAACAGGATGGGACCGTTGAAAGCCTCAAACTCCTCGCGCTGCTTCCACCAGGCATTGCCGTAATTGCCTTTCAAGTGGCTGTATTTCTTGAGTTTGGGATAATAGTGCGCCGGCAACATTTCGCTGTGGGTGTAGATGTCGATGCCCGCCTCCTTGCTTTGTTCGAGCAGTTGCTCAATGTCATTGAGGTCGTGGCCGCTCACAAGGATGCCCGGACGGTTGCCCACGCCGATGTTAACCTCCGTGATTTCGGGATTGCCATAGGCGGTGGTGTTGGCTTTGTCAAGCAGAGCCATCGCCTTCACACCCCACTCGCCGGTCTTCAGCACCAAGGCGGTGAGTTCATTGGCATCGTTGCAGGTTACTAATTGGCCAAGGGTCTGAAGGACGAACTCGTTGATGTCGCCATCCACCTGGCCGAGGCGGGCGGCGTGTTCGAGATAAGCGGCCATTCCTTTCAGGCCGTACATAGTCAGCTCTTTGAGGGAACGGATGTCCTCGTCGGCTTCTGACAGCACACCCACCTGTTGGGCCTTAGCATCATAATCGGCGCGGGAACCGGTCCATTCCAGCACATCTATTTTGGGCAAGGCTATACCTTTCATGTTGGTAACACGATCTTTGAACATATCACGCAATTCCAAACCTTTATCGACCCGGGCGTAGATGCTTTCCACATCGAAGTTGGCGTTGGTGATAGTCGAAAACAGCGCATCGTTCACAAAGGCATGGATGCTCTTGCGGAAGTCGCAATAGTCGTGGCCACAGCCGTGCTGGTGGTGGTTGGCGATAACGCCGAGTCCTTTGAGGGTATAGATCAGCAGATCCTGTGCATGGGCCACTTCGGGGTTCTTGCCACACACTCCTGACAATTTGCAGCCGGTGCCTCCGGCAGTTTCCTGACACTGGAAACAAAACATTTTTTCGTTCATATTTTTCACTTTTTATTGATGATTCTTCTCGTTGTTTTTGACGATGCAAAAATACCACCGCGCCACGAGGTAAAGTGTAACATTTGTTACGAGGGCTTTTTTTTGTATTTTTGCCGCCTAAACCGCCAAACAATGGAAGAGCTGAAAACATTCCCGCTATTCAATACCTGCACCGACGAGGAGTTGCAGGAGCTGTTGCAGTCGCCGCACCGGCGCGAAGAGTATGTGGCGGGCGATCTGGTGGTCAACGCGGGCACACCGTGCCGTTCTCTGATGCTGCTCGCCCAAGGGACCGTGGAGACACGAATGGGAGGCGCCAACGGGCGCGAAGTGGTCATCGAGCAAATGAGGTCTCCCACGGCATTGGCTCCAGCGTTCCTTTTCGCTGAGGACAACACCATTCCCGTGGAGGTCTCCATGCGCACCGACGGCGTTGTTTGGTATATCAACCGGGAGGCGTTCTTCAACTTCATGACGCAGCATCCCCATGTGCTGCGAGCCTTTCTGCAGACACTTTCCGCCCGCAGTCGTTTCCTCAGCGGCAAGGTCAAAGGATTTGCAGTGAAAGGGTTGCGCGACCGTGTGCTGGATCATATCCGCAAGCACGACACCATCACCAACGTATCGGAAACCGCCGAACAGCTCGGTGTCGCCCGCCCATCGCTCAGCCGTGTGCTCGCCGAACTACAGGCCGATGGACTTGTGGAGCGGATCAATCTAAGCAACAACGTCAAAGCGTACCGAGCTGTAATCCAAAAGTAAAACCGTTTTTCTGCACTTTCAATCCGTTCTATGCCTTTTCAGGATCATATACAAACGCATCCGGCGAGGTCGCCGCGCCTGATGCTCAGGCTATTCTCATAATGATTGACCGAAAAGTCTGCTAATTGCCGGCAATGAAGCATCTTTATTGCGGAAAATGGTGAATCTCCATTTGTGAAATCACTACAAATGAGGATATTTCAGAAATGAAGAAACAAATATTTTTGCAGCCGTAAATATAATTAGCATTAAATATGGGACTTCTTGGCAAGTTTTTCAACAATGCCCGCAAACCTGCAGGCTTTTTGGGCAAAATGATGGTCAACGCACAGGCCATCCGGGAAAGCCGCTGCAAGGTGGTGGAAGGGTCGGTGGCCGAGCTCCCCTTCGGGAAGGACACCTTCGACATGGTTACCGCCTTCGAGACCATCTATTTCTGGCCCGACATCGAACACTGCTTCAACGAAGTGAAAAGAGTGCTCAAAGACGGTGGCGTTTTCGCCATCGTCAACGAGGACGACGGGCTTAGCGGCACGAACGAGCGTTGGGAGAAAATCATCGACGGGATGCACACCTACACCCCTCAGGAAATACGGCTCCACTTGACAAACACGGGCTTCAGCGACATCAACGTCGAAAGAAACGAAACCAAACACTGGCTGATGGCTACGGCAAAAAAATAAGCGATGAAGAAAGACCACCCTTTGAGAATGATTAACGCAGGCCGCTATAAGGACTGTTTTTCAGAATTAAGTCCAGAAATACAAAAAGATGTATTGCAACGGATGGAACGCCTCATAGAAGAGAACCGCCAATGGTACGACCGAGGAAACTACGGCCACTTGTGCAACATCCTGCCCACGCTTGCCATCGACGAGGCACTGCAGGCCGCCAGGAAAACGCCACTGGAGACGCTGGAGTTTCTCTCCATGCACATGTGGGGTGCGCTGAAACCGGAAAAGATGCAGAAACTGGCCACGAAAAGTTTCTTTGTGCCGCTGATGAAGGTGGTGGTGCCGTTAGGTTTCAAATACGGCTCCGGGAAAGGCTGGCAATACGTCTGGCACAAGGACACCGACGGCCCCGACGAGTTCCATTTCGAGTGTACGGAGTGCCTCTACAAGCACATTTTCACGCATTACGGTGTCATCGACCGCTTCGGCCCGATGTTCTGCCACGCCGACATCATCAACTACGGCAACCTGCCCTACACCGACTTCATCCGCACCCAAACCCTTTGCCAAGGCGGCGACCTGTGCGACTTCTGCTTCATCCGGCACTCGAAAGACGAAATTTGGGAACGGACGAAGAGCATTTGACCATCTTTTTGGCATTTAACCGGGAAACAGAAGGGACGAGAAGCCATTTCAGGAACTCCGTGCGCTACGATTCCCTATATTCGGCGTTCTGGTTTTTAGCAGCACGTCCGCGTCTTCCGCAGCTGCTCCATCGGTTCATGAACAAGGTTTTCTAAGCAAATTCACACGCGACAACCTAAAACAGTCGCAGATTATTAACCCGTCAACTCGGATCAGTCGTAAGACACAAAAGTGACAACCTAAATCAGCGAATCACAGTACATTTGATCGGAGTCACATCGGAATTTGACAAGACTTACACAAGACTTACACAAGACTTAGACAAGACTTACACAAGAGTTGAGCAACATGTCTGTGGCACTTGTTCCTTGCGCAATGGCCGGAGCCTTATTATGGCACGGCGCAATGGAAAAAAGATCCAAAATGTAAAAAGAATCAGGGAAAAAGTGAAACTTTTGTCCTTTGAATTTTTGTTTCTTTGCGGTGAATTTCAGAACGAAAATCAAGTTGGCCAATTATGAGGCAGACAATGTATTGACGCTATGGCGGATAGTGATTTGAGATCGGCGAACATGGGGGCCATTCCATGTGACATGCCACCCAATTTGGCCGCCGCTGTCGGAAATGCAATATTGTGGACATTGACAAACGAGAAAAAACAACAATTATGAGAAAGACTGGTATCATCGTTGCGGCTGTGGCGGTTATCTTCACAGCCTGCACATCGAAAAACGAAAAAGCGAAAAAAGACATGGATAGTTTGACATTCAACGAGAAACAGGCCGCCGCCATGGCAGCCATCGCCTGCTACGAGGCCAAGGCCGACTACGACGCGCTGGCCAATGCCATCAACGAGGGCTTCGACGCGGGACTCACCGCCAACCAGATCAAGGAAGCCCTCTCGCAACTCTACGCCTACACGGGCTTCCCGCGCTCGCTCAACGCATTGGGCACCCTGCAGAAGGTGATGGAGCAGCGCGGCGAGGTGGAGGCCGGCGCCGAGTCCACTCCCCTACCCTCCCACTACGACGCCCTGAAGCAGGGCACCGAGGTGCAGACGAAACTGTCGGGACAACCCTTCGACTACAAGTTCTGTCCCGCCGAGGATTACTACCTCAAGGCGCACCTTTTCGGCGACATCTTCGCCCGCGACCTGCTGACCCACGCCGACCGTGAGCTGGTGACCGTCAGCGCTTTGGCCGGTTTGGACAAGGTGGAGCCCCAGCTCGCCGCCCACGTGCGCGGCGCACGCAACATGGGCCTCACCGACGCGCAGCTGCTCGCCATCCCGAAGGCGTTGCAGGAGCGCGTGGGCAAGATGGAGGCGCACCGCGCCGCCGTGGCCATCCAGCAGTTGGGTATCAGCGATTCCGCCAACGACCACCTCGCCAGCGACATGTTCGTCCAGAACTACGTCGATTTGAAGTCGAGCTGGCGCAGAGGCGAGCCCAACACCGCCTATGCGCAGTACTTCATCGGCAACAGCTACGTCTCGCCCTACGACGGCGGTATGGTCAACGTGACCTTCGAGCCGGGCTGCCGCAACAACTGGCACGTCCACCACAAGCAGGTGCAGGTGCTGGTGTGCGTGTATGGCCGCGGCTGGTACCAGGAGTGGGGCAAGCCCGCCATCAAGCTGGAGCCCGGCGTGATCGTCGAGATCCCCGAAGGCGTGAAGCACTGGCACGGCGCCGCCAAAGACAGCTGGATGCAGCACCTCACCTACCACAAGGACGTGCAGGAAGGCGCCAGCAACGAGTGGCTGGAGCCGGTGGACGACGAGACCTACGGGAAGCTGAAATAGAAATTGCCGCCATTCCCCTGAACAAGAAGAGACGTTGTGCGCCACGTCTCTTTTTTGTTTGTCTGCGTGTAAAGAAAATTTTGTACATTTGCACTCGGAAAAGAATAAAAGAGAATAAAGAAGAATAAAAGAGAATAAAGGAAAGTAAAGGAGAATAAAAATGGACAATCAAGACAACATTCACCACCTGTTTCAGCCGACATTTGGGAACCGACCGGAGCAACTTATAGGTCGCGACGGTGTGATAGAGCAGTTTATGGAAGGTTTGACAGAGCCTGTCGGGTCGCGCAACCGCTGCACTCTGTTTCTCGGACAACGGGGTATGGGGAAGACCGCCCTGCTGCTTGAACTCGGTGACCGTGCTTCGAAAGCAGGATACGTGGTTGCCCGCGTAACGGCACACGAAGGGATGCCGCAAGCCATTATTGAGCAGTTCCAGCTTAATGGTTCCCAATATTTCAAGGACGATAAACGAAAGCTGTCGGGCGTGACAGCCGGAGTGCTCGGATTCTCGTTCGGACTTACTTTTTCCGAGGCGGCGGAGCGTCAGTATGGTTTTCGATCAAAGATGTCGCTGCTGTGCGACAAACTTGCTGAAAAAGACAAAGGTGCGTTGATTCTCGTTGACGAAGTACGAACCTCGGCGGCCATGCGCGAAGTTGCCGCCGCCTACCAGGAACTCGTGGGAGACCGGAAAAACATAGCGATAGCGATGGCGGGATTGCCCCATGCGGTTTCCAGCGTCTTGAACGACAGCGTACTTACTTTCTTGAACCGTGCGACCAAAGTGGAGTTGGGAACAATATCCATTAATCTCATCAGAGCATACTATGAACGTTCTTTCAAGTCGGTTGGAATCAATGTGGCGGACGAAATCCTTGACCGTGCGGCATTATCGACACGCGGTTTCCCATATCTTATGCAACTAATCGGGTACTATGTGATTCAATACACGCCAGAGAAAGGCACGGTGACCGACACCATTATGGACAAGGCGGAGAAGGCCGCCTTAAGGGATATGGAAGACAATGTGTTCAAGCCGATTATGGCTCCCTTGTCAGACAATGACAAGGTCTTCCTGAAAGCCCTCGCGAGGTGCGGAGGGACAGTAACCACCGCCAAGTTGCAGGCCATGTTAGGCAAGAAAGGGCCTGCCATCCAGCCCTATCGCAAGCGTCTCATTGAGGCAGGTGTTATTGAAGCACCTCGGCGGGGCGAATTGGTGTTCGCAGTACCCTACTTGTCGGAATACTTACTGAAGATTCGCGATAATGGCCACTTGGAATAAAGAATGGTTACCCAAGGAAAATGGTGAACGGATATGGATGCAGGTGCCGGAAATTGTCTCTGCGAGCCGAAGCACCGACATTCCCGCGTTCTATGCCGACTGGTTTTTCCATCGGCTGAAGGTCGGTTATTCCTCCTGGACCAATCCGTTTAACGGTGCCAAGAGTTATGTCTCTTACCAGAACACCCGCTTCATTGTGTTCTGGTCGAAGAACCCGAAACCGCTGCTCGGACATCTTGACGAACTAATGGACAGGAACATCGGCTGTTATATCCAATACACGCTGAACGATTACGGGAAAGAGGGGTTGGAAAGAGGTGTCCCTCCATTGGAAGAGAGAGTTGACACATTCAAGAGGCTGGTTGACAAATTGGGCAAAGGCCGGGTGATCTGGCGTTTCGACCCCATGATCCTGACCGACCAAATCGGTTTGGATGACTTGCTCAAGAAGGTGGAAAGCATTGGTGACCAGCTGCAAGGCTATACGGAGAAACTCGTTTTCAGCTACGCCGACATCGCCACATACAAGAAGGTGAAGTCCAATCTGGAGAAGAGTCACATAAGCTATCGGGAATGGACGGAGCCGCAGATGGAGGAGTTCGCCCGCAGGCTTTCGGAACTCAACCTGAAATGGCATTACCAGTTGGCCACCTGCGGCGAGAAGATTGACATCGGGCGATACGGCATACAGCACAACCGTTGCGTGGATGACGAGCTGATGATTCGTTTCGCGCACCACGACAAGGCTTTGATGGACTTCCTCGGCGTGGAGATAAAGACGGTGGAAAACTCCTTGTTTGGCACGGAGCCGGTCCCTGCTAACGCCATCAAGTTGAGCGAAACGCAATACGCCCTCAAGAAGAGGGACAACCGCGACAAAGGCCAGCGTCAGTTCTGCGGCTGCATCCTGAGCAAAGACATCGGCGAATACAACACCTGCCCACACCTGTGCGAGTACTGCTACGCGAACGCGAGCAAGGATAGAGCGGTTGAGAATTATAGGAGACACGGAATGAATCTGAAAGGAGAAACGATAACGGGAAAATAATTATGAGAGATCAAAACACAAATTAAGCGGACAAGCTGAAATACCTGGACAATCCGATTTATGACAAAATGAGGGATGAGTCAAATCTTATTCGTTCTTTTTGTATATTTGCAGCAATAATAGATTAGTTTTAACAAACTATAGTGTGATGAAAAAAATTGGTTATATATATAGATATAATGAGGACGAAAGAAAGGGTATCCTTGTTTATGGGTATAATTGGGATTCCAACTATAACCCAACCAAACCCATTAAGTTTTCTAATTCTGATTGTATTTCTGATGTTCACACAGGGCAATTAGTATATTTTGAACTTGAAGGCTCTTCTTCTGCCTCACATATAGAAAGAGCATCACTTGCTAATTTCAAAAAAGAAGTCGTTTTAGAGATAGTGTCCTGCTATGGTACAAAAAGTATACATGATTGCTATAGAAACACAAGGATTCGTTTTGAGAACGTAGAAGATAATAGTCTTGACGATTTTTTTAATGATCTTGAGGATTATCTATATGAACTAGATGGATTGCCATACAAAGAGCGCCAAGAAAAAAAACTACCATCAAATATTGACGAACTATTTGATGTCTTTGGGACAAAAGGGCACCACACAAGTTTTGGCCATGATAATAGTTCTACGTTGATAGACATTCTCAACATAGAGCAATGGATTGACAAAGACATAGTTCAAAGAGAACAATATTACGGAATCACAGCAGAAGAAGTGTTGGATCTTTTTGAGTTGTTTGTGAATAAAAGACGGATTGCAAACAGAGAACATCAAGTCCAAAATGTTAATTCATCAAAAGAAGTTGATGATTCAATTTCACCCAGTTGGAAACTCCTTCTTGTATCTTTGTCAAAGGATGATTTAAGAACAATATGCAAGAAAGAACCTATGCTACAACCAGCATTACCAAGTGAGTTTTGTTTGGATAATCTTGACGTTTTATCTATCAACTACGGTTTTCCTGATTTGACTGTATGTGAAGAATATTATCGATACAGAATTCGTACCGTCAAATTAACTGCAGAGTATCAATTCATGTCTAA
>CAMHNQ010000054.1 GCA_946186495.1 uncultured Bacteroidales bacterium | reverse complement strand
ACCCGCACGAACTGATCACCTACGGCGGCAACGGCGCCGTGTTCCAGAACTGGGCACAGTACCGTTTGGTCATGAAATACCTGTCGGAGATGACCGACGAGCAGACCCTTGTGATGTACTCCGGCCACCCGCTGGGCCTCTTCCCGTCGCACAAGGACGCGCCGCGCGTGGTCGTGACCAACGGCATGGTGATCCCCAACTACTCCAAGCCCGACGATTGGGAGCGGATGAATGCACTGGGGGTCAGCCAGTACGGCCAGATGACCGCAGGCTCCTACATGTACATCGGACCGCAAGGCATCGTGCACGGCACCACCATCACGGTGCTGAATGCCAGCCGGAAAATCGGCGGCGAGATTGGCGGCAAGCTCTTCGTGACGGCCGGCCTGGGCGGCATGTCGGGCGCACAACCGAAAGCGGGCAACATCGCCGGTGTGGTCTCCATCACCGCCGAGATCAACCCCGCCGCCACGCAGAAACGCTACGAGCAGGGTTGGGTCGATGAGGTACACGAGAACCTCGACGAGCTCTTCGTGAAGGTCAACGAGGCCCGCGCACAGAAAATCGCCAAGTCGTTCGCCTACCAGGGCAACATCGTCGATCTGTGGGAGTACTGCGCCGAGCATGACATCCAGGTCGATCTCGGCAGCGACCAGACCTCGCTGCACAACCCGTGGGCCGGCGGCTACTATCCCGTGGACCTTTCCTTCGAGGAGTCCAAGCAGATGATGGCCGACTACCCCGAGAAGTTCAAGGCCGCCGTGGAGGCCAGCCTGCGCCGCCAGGTGGCCGCCATCAACAAGCTGACCGCCAAGGGCATGTACTTCTTCGACTACGGCAACGCCTTCCTGCTGCAATCCTCCCGCGCCGGCGCCGACATCCTCAAAGAAGACGGCACGTTCCGCTATCCGTCATATGTCCAAGACATCATGGGACCGATGTGCTTCGACTACGGCTTCGGCCCGTTCCGCTGGGTCTGCACTTCCGGCAAGCCCGAGGACCTCGAGGTCACCGACCACATCGCCATGGACGTGCTCCGCGAGATCAGCGAGCATGCACCTGCGGAGATTTCCCAGCAGATGAAAGACAACATCACCTGGATCAGAGGGGCCAAGGAGAACCACCTGGTGGTGGGCTCGCAGGCCCGCATCCTGTACGCCGACTGCGAGGGCCGCACGAAAATCGCCGCCGAGTTCAACAAGGCGGTGCGCGACGGACGGCTTTCCGCGCCGGTCGTCCTCGGACGCGACCACCACGACGTGAGCGGCACGGACTCCCCGTTCCGCGAGACCTCCAACATCTACGACGGCTCGAGCTTCTGCGCCGACATGGCCGTGCAGAACGTCATCGGCGACGGCTTCCGCGGCGCCACGTGGGTGAGCATCCACAACGGCGGCGGCGTCGGCTGGGGCGAGGTCATCAACGGCGGCTTCGGCATGGTGCTGGACGGCAGCGACGACAGCGACCGCCGTCTGCGCTCGATGCTCTTCTGGGACGTGAACAACGGCATCTCGCGCCGCGCCTGGGCCCGCAACGACGGCGCCCTCTTCGCCATCAAGCGCGCCATGGAGGCCTGCCCCGAACTGAAGGTGACCCTGCCGAACATGGCGGACGATGCATTGATTGAGAAAATGTTCTAATGTGTACCGTAGGGGCGAATAATTATTCGCCCCTACAATTACCTAAACCGTAGATGCCTAAAATCCGATATCCATTTCTCGTTTTCGTCGTTCTTCTGACGACGATTCTCGGTGGTTGCCGCAAGCCCGCCCCCATCGTCATCACTCCTGACATCCAGAAGAACCACCTGCAAAGGAACCATATCTATGGGGATGTCAAATATCTGGAGACCAAGACCTGCAGGATATGGGCGGACTCCGTCTCAGTGGATGACACCGCCGATTTGGCCAGTCTGAAGAGATACTACGACAACGACGTGGACTTCTCGAACAGCGCCAGGTACCTGCAACGGTACAGTTCCGACGGCTATCTGCTGGAATTTGTCAAGTTCGGCTGGGCGAACGACCCGAACGACACCGTCTTCCTCAAGAAGTACACCTATGCCGACGACGCAAAAATCGAGCGATGGGACAATTACGGCAAGCACGGTCGTTTGAACCAGTATTGTCTTTACCAATACGACCGCAACCGGTTCCCCTCGGGCGAGAAGTACTATGCCTCGCAGGACGGCCAAGACACCCTTGAGATGACGTTGACGCACACGACTGACGGAATCGGAAACATCATCCGGACTGTGACGACCTATTCGGCTATTCCCGACAAGTTCTTGACGGAAAACCATTACAACGACCAGGGGCTTGTCCACGAAATCATAGAACACGAACCCAACGGCAAGGTCTTCAAGACCGTGAAGCTCGAGTACGACAACTACGGCGACGAAGTGAACCGGTGCGTCTACAAAGCCGGCAACCAGATGATTGAATACACCTACACGCAATACGGCCAGGACGGCCGCGTGAAGAAAATCATCTATGAGGACAAGCTGCACCATGTCAAGGAATTCCATTACTTCTTCGACTACGACGCCCACAAGAACTGGCAGACGGAAATCTGCGCCGTAGACGGACAGATTGTATATGTAAAACAACGAAAATTCGAATATTACAACGAATGAATCTGATTATCGTTTTTTCCAGCTCTACCGAGCTCTTGCCCCTGACGGGGCGGCTCAAGGAAAGCATTAAACAATAACCCATAATCAATAAACTATAACCAATAACCAATAACCAATAAACTTTAAAAAGATGGATTTAAGCAAGATTTTATCAATCACCGGCAAGAACGGCCTGTTCAAGTTCCTTTCTAAAACCCCCAACAGTTTCATCGTGGAAGGGTTGGACGACGGGAAGCGTTTCCCTGCCTTTTCCAGCGACGGTGTAGCCTCATTGGACAACATCGCCATCTTCACAGAGACGGCCGAAGTGCCATTGCAGACGGTGTTCCAGAACATCTACAAGAAAGAGGACGGCAAGAAAATCGAGATTCCGAAGGACAACAGCGCCATCAAGGCCTATTTCGCGGAGGTCCTGCCCGAATACGACCGCGAGCGCGTCTATGTCTCCAACATGAAGAAGGTTTACCACTGGTACAACATCCTCGTCGAGCACAACCTCGTGGACCTCGAAGAGCCCCAAACCGAAGGGAAGACCGAAGACACCGCCCCGGAGGATTCTGACAACCAATAATTTAACGATTCCGTAGAGACGCAAAATATTGCGTCTCTACATTTCCTAACCACCCACCCTCAATAACCCATAACCATTATGAGAGAAAGTCGCCCCTGGACCATCTGGGCCACCGTCATCGCCGTCCTGCTCGCGGGTGTCGGAGCCTATTTCTTCTACAACTTGTTCCGGCAGGACAAGTCGGAGCTGATCGAGGCCATCCCGTCCGACGCGGCGTACATTTTCGCCTTGAACGACAACGACGCGTTCCTCGCGGGGACGACCCCGCTCGCCCACTACCTCGACGAGCTGTTCGTCCTGGACGCCCTGCCCGCCTACGAGACCATGCGCAAGAAGTTGCCTGCCGGCGACTACGACCTCACGGTGTCGGGGCACCTCCAAAACGACGGTGTGGGGGTTCTGTTCAACACCCATGCCGACAAGGCGGCTTTCAAGCGGTTGCTGCGCGCCCTCAGCATCGACCCCAACAACTTCAACGCTTTCGAGGGCTACCGCATCTACACCTACGGCACAAACTTCAAGAGCGTGAAGTTCGCCTACGTCAACCACATCATCTCCTTCTCCACCGACCTGGAACTGCTCAAACGCGCCATTCTGCAGCATGCACACCCGAAAAACCTGCTCTCCGACAAGCAATTCAAGGAGATGTATGACCTCTCCGAAAAAAACCGCAAGCAGAACTGGCTAATCATCAACCCGGAACGCTTCACGCCCCATCTCTCCTCTTTCCTGCAAGAGAGAATGGCCAGAAAGCTGGACAAGTGCCTGGAGAAGACCGGCTGGACGGCTTTGCAATTACGGTTCTCCGGCAAGGACATGTTCCTGTCGGGGTATGCGCAGCAGACAGACGCCGGCAATTCCGGATTCCTGTCGCTGCTTGGGGCGCGCACTCCCAATGACGACGCCAACATCGAGCATCTTTTCCCCTCCAACGTGGATTGGTACATCCAGTCAAACAATCCGGAAATGTGGGTGCGGATGATTGAATCCAACCCTCTGACCTCCGAGAAGGAGGCCTCGGTCGTGATGGCCTGCCTGCCGGCGAAGGCCTCCGGATGCTTTTCCCTGCACAACGACACCTGCAGCTACACTTACTGCATGGTGCTGCTTTCCGACAGCTGCCGCGAAGATTTCCTGAGTGCCTTCTACTGCAACGACACCCGGAAGGCCGACTCCATCCGGAACGCACACAAAAACGGCATATACCCCATCCCCCACAAGATGTCACCGATGGCCCCGAATTTAGCGGCCGACTCCATGGGATGGGTCATGGCCTGGAACAACACCCTGGTTTTCGCCCCTTCGCTTGAGGCTGCCACCCTGTTCACGAACAATGCCAAGAAAAACGAGGTTTTGACCCAAAACCGGTACTATCCGTTTGTTGACGATGCCGTCGCCTCCTCCTCCACCTTCAATTTCGTGTTTTTCCACAACGAAGCCTCGGCACTTTGGGAGTCAAACCTTTCCGAAAAAGGGAAAGCCTCACATACCGGACAGGACCTTCGAGTCCTCTCCCTCAGTTGCGAAACGGTGGGAAAAGGGAACAGTTTAGTGCCCGTGAATCTTTTCCTGCACTTTTAGTTTCAGCCACAAGGCTACCCGACAACGCGCTAAAAGTCCGAATTCACCTCCAGCGCCTCCACCTTGGAGTTCTTGCCGTCGATGTAGGAAATGACAAACGGCGAGGTGCTGTGGTAGCTGCACTTGGAGAGGACGATAGTGTTGAACCCCCGGGTCAGGGTGTCGGTGTCGGTCTGCCACTTGGAATAGTCGGTGGTGTACTTCACATAGACTGGGCCATCCTTGACGCCGTTGACCTCCTGGGCGATTTCCCCGTACTTGCCGCTCAGCCGTCCCTGCAGGTCGGGGTAGGAGAACTGGCTGCTCATGTTGAAATAGACATCCACTTTGTAGATGAGGTGCGTTTTGGCTGCGGAGCGGATCTCCACCTTCACGCGCTCGCCCGCAAAAGTCCCTTTCATGACTGTGTAGTTGGGTTTCGCATGGCTCACGTCCTCCACGAAGCCTTTGCCTTTCAGCTTGGAGACAAAAGTGGAGAGGGTGCTGTTCATGCCGATGCCGAGGAATTTCATGGGTTGTGTCTGCGCGAATCCGCACATCACAGAGACACACAACAGCGCGGAAAACAGTATCTTTTTCATATCTTCATCCTTTCAAAATTCAGGCGCAAAGGTACAAAAATATTCGCCAAAACACACTTGACGATTTTTTGCAAAGATTTACAAAAATTTTGTACATTTGCGCTTTTTGGGAAAAAAGAGTATTGCCTGATCGGGAAGCTTGGAATCCCGAAACTTATTTTGTAATCAATTGGTAAAATAAAAACAAATATAATATGAACACAAAACATGTACTCATTGCAGCATCCATCCTGCTATTGGCGTTGAGCATGAACTTGAAAGCGCAGAACGGAACTGCGGAATCCCCCTACCCCATTAACAATTCGGATGCGCTTAAAGCGCTGAGGGAGTGCATGAACAGCGGGCAGAATTTCTACTTTGACGCTGAAAACCAGACTTTCACGGCGACAAAAGTGCACGACACGGACCCGGTGATCACCAAGAATTCTTCCAGCACGTGCTACAAACTGACGGCGGACATCGACCTGAACCCGGGCAAGAACGTGGCGGCCTGCGACGGCGACGGCACCGGTCTCACCGCCTGGGAGCCGTTCAAGAACTTCTACGGCCAGCTGGACGGCGGGCACCATGTCGTGTCGGGAGTGTACGTGAGCCAGCCCGCGGCGGATTCCGTAGGCTTCATCAAACAGATACACGGCAGCGGCAACTCCCTTAGCAGAATCAGGAACCTTGGCATCGTCAATTCGTACATTTCAGGCAAACAGAAAGTGGGCGGCCTCGTCGGTTATATGGAGGGGGGCAGTGTGGAGCATTGCTTTGTGGACGCTGTCCTGGTGGGAGATGTGCAGGAGGTCGGCGGCCTCATCGGGTACGCGTCGGGAATCACCATCACCGACTGCTACGCCACGGGAAGCATCACATGCATTGACCAAGGTCTCTTGGGTGGCATTTGCGGCGCGAGTGTCAACCTGATGAAATTGGAAAACTGTTACTCCTCGATGGTCATCAACTACAACACCTCCCTGACATCCAACGTGGGCGGCATCATCGGCCAAATCTCTTCAGAATCCACCATCAGCCAATGCTATTTCGACAATCAGATGTGCGAGTCGCCGGCCTCCGACAACACGGGCGCGAGAAAGACGACCTCTGAGATGTTGTCGGAGAGTTTCTGCCAATCCTTGGGGAGCAGTTTCGTATATTCGTCCAACCACTACCCTCGTCTGACGGGCTTTTCCGACACAAATTCCTACATTCTGCTTTCCACGACTCCGATTCTGTTGGGTTCCGGGCAAAGCATGAAAAACTTGACAGACGATTTTGAGGTGAGCGGCACTGGTGCTGGTATATCCTGGGAGAGCACCGATTCCTACAACCGCTACGCAGTGTTGGCAGACGCAAGCCACGTGACCGTCATCAAGGAGGGTTGGTTGCAATTGGTGGCCAAGCGGAACGGCAAGACCCACACGGTGGCTTTCTACACGCACAAGGCCCCGTTCATCGGCACGGAGCAAAACCCATTCCCAATCGACGATTTCGAGGATTTGAAGACATTCAGGGACGGGGTGAACTCCGACAAGAAATTCAACTACAAGCATTTCTCCGTGAACGCTCTCGGCGCCGGGACATGGTTCCAGCAGACTACGGACATCTCCCTCTCTGAAGTGAATAACTGGAAAGACGAACAACGGATCGGCATCAGCCCCGCCATCGCCTTCAAGGGAGGATACGACGGAGGCAACCACAAAATCACAGATCTGAGAGTCAACGGAGGCGAGTACATAGCCTCCGACAAAAACGTGTACTATTATGGCGGATCCTACAGCGGCTTTTTCGGTTTCATTGACGGGGGAACGGTCAAAAACCTGAACCTTTATGTCACTGAATTCAAGCCCAATGCCTCATCCGGCCCTTTGTGTGCGTACATATCAAGAGCTTTCACCATCGAGAACTGCCACGTCTACCCTACTGCGGAACAGATTGTCCTCAACCTGCGTCATTATTCAGGAGGACTGATCGGCCAATCAGATTCTGCCAGGGGAACCATTTCCAATTGCTCCAACCACTGCAACATCGTGCCGCTTGAGCGCGTCGACCTTGTCGGCGGCATCATAGGCCCGAACAGAAGCATAGACAGCCTCCTCATCAAAGACTGCCAGAACTTCGGCGCCATCACGGGAAAAATCCAACGTGTAGCCGGCATCACACCCTGGCTGGGCGGCAGAAAGGGAAACACAAAAGCGGAAATCCTGCGATGCAAAAATTTCGCAGACTTATTCAGCAACGACACTTGGACCAGAGTGGCAGGTATCCTGTCTGAGAACAGCAATGAGGACAACAATAATGCCGAAAAGGTTAGTATCACGATATCCTTTTGCGAGAATTACGGCAATCTGACCGCTACTTACAGAGCTGCAGGTATTGCCTCCACGGAAAAGAGCATCGCATCCTTACACCACTGTGTCAACGCAGGCGACATCTGGATTAAGGACCTCGGCCAAGAGCAGATATCCAATGCATACGGCATCACAACCACCACGGATGTGTATTCCTGCCTGAATGCGGGCAATATCAAGGCAGACCGGGGAGGGAGTGCTTTCGGCCTCACCAACTGCGGTGCCTACGACTGCATGAATGCCGGCGAACTCTCCGCCCATTCGGAAGGTCCACGCACGTACCCTTTCTGTGGTTGGAGCGGAACATCCGGACAATCCAAGAGAAACATAAACATCGGCAGGGCCAACGGCGTTGTGACTTACTGGGGAGCAACCAGCAACAGTCAGAAACAATTTAACATTTGCGACGAACAGATGATTTATGACGCACACAGCTCCTTAAGCAACAACACCGCGAAGAAAACATCCGAGATGCTGGGCAACGGCCTTCAGTCCTTGTTCGGAACCGAAAATTGGGTTTATGCCGAGGGCATGTACCCTCGCATCAAAGGGTTGGACACCCTGCCCATCTCCATCGTGACCGCTATGCCCGTCGTTTTCAAATCCGGCGAAACCATCAACAGCGTGAAAACGAATTTTACGGTGGCAGGCGGTGACACGGTATCCTGGACTTGCAAAGGCAACACCGTTCTATCTGGAAACAACGCCACGGTCAGCAGCAACGTCATTGGCATGGACACGCTTGTCGCCATCTACAAAGGGGCCGCCAAGACCGTCCGTTTCTGCCGATATGCGCCAGCACTCTCCCAAACACTGGAGGTGACGAGCATTGAGGACTTGAGAGTATTGCGCGACGGCATCAACTCGGCGGCACCGTTCAACTACAAGGGGACCATTGTCCCGGCAGGTGGGAAAGGGGCCAAATTCAAGCAAACCCAAGACATCGAGATGGAAAGCCCCACCGATGACAATTGGATGCCTGTCGGCAAGATTGACGCACAGTTCTACGGAAAGTATGACGGCGGGTCGCACAGTGTCAGCAATATGAAGCAACACAACATGCTGAACGGCGGGCTTTTCGGCTACGTTTGCGGCGGCTCCAACTATGCGGCCGAAATCCATGATGTGCATCTGGTGAATGTGAAGATTTCCGAAGTGCGGGCAAGCGCCGGCGCCCTCGTCGCGGTCTCCAACTATGTGAAAATCTACAACTGCAGCGCGTCGGGTGAAATCACCGGCACCACCATTGCAAACAACAAAAACAACGTGGACAACAATTACGGAGGCATCGTGGGCAACGGATACCTTGACCGAGTGACATCCTGCGTGAACTACTGTACAATCACCGGTTATTCCAAATCAAGCGTTGGCGGAATCATGGGCAGGGGCTATTACTCCAAAGACAGCTATTTGGACAGCTGCGCCAACTACGGGACGATTACAGGCAACTACTGTGTCGGCGGGTTGGTCGGCCAACAGCAGTCCATCAGAAACTCCTACAATGCCGGAGAAGTGAGCGGTGGCGAGGACGCAGCATATATTGGTGGCCTTGCCGGCCACGCGACCCTGGTGACGAACAGTTTCAACACGGGGATGGTCAGCGGTGCGCCTACAGACCCGACAAAGGATTATTCCGTAGGCGGCCTGATTGGCGAAGTCCGCAATGCAGATTTTTCATACATACAAAACTGCTACAACGCCGGCATCGTTGACGGCAACAACCGCAAATATGTGGGCGGCATCTTCGGCAGCTCCATCAAACAGAACCAATGGGGCAATAAAAACGACGGCACTAACAATGTACGACTTTCTCGCACCTACGTGTCGAATGCGGTCAACGGCACCGGCCTGCATGTGGGTGCCATCGTCGGGTACAATGTTGTGGACCCTACCAACTCGAAAATCGACAGCAACTATTACGACACCACCTTCACCTATGTCGGGGGCATCGATGGCAAAGATATCTCCCGCAAAGCAGTCGGCCTGACGACCGATCTGATGGTGAGCGCCGGCCTTCGGGATTCGTTGGGTGCCGGCAACTTCACCTATGGCGACACGAACTACTATCCTCGCCTAACAGGAGGCGCCACCCCTGACTGGCCGGCAACCTTGGCCTCTGCCGCCAAGCTGCAATTAGGGAAAGACGAGGACGGCGCATACGAACTGGCAAAGGCGGTGACGGTAGAGCAATTCCCCGTCGGCGGTTGCTCCGACGGAGTTTCCTGGAGTCAACGGAACGGCAACCAAATCGAATTCAACAACGAAGATTGCACAATCGGCATCCGCGGGATGGGGGTCTTGTACATACAGTCCTCCCACAGCGGCAAAAACTACAAAATCATCAAGCTCAACGTGGGTAATTCCGCTAAGAATCCATTGGTGATCAAAGACTCCCTGGAGCTGGTGCATTTCCGGGACCTGGTCAACGCCGGCGACACTTTCTACTACAACCTCCAGACCCAGACGTTCCACGCCTCGCCAGAAGGGATTGACAACGTCTTCCCGATCCCCAACCAGGGCGAGGGTCTGTTCTTCAAACTGACTTGTGATGTGGTGGATTTCAAGGGTGCCGACACATGGATTCCCATCGGCACGAAGCAGTATCCCTTCAAGGGTTTCTTCAACGGCGGCGGACACACCATCACCCGCTTGAACCTCACGTCAAACAGAGACACGGTGGGCTTTTTCGGATACTTGGGACGAGGGCTCACCGACCGAGGCAGTATCGACAGCCTCTATTTCACCGATGTCCAGCTGGGCGGCACCGGCAGCGTCAAGGGTGTGGTGTGCGCCTACAACGACGGGGGCATCATCACGGGGTGCAGGAACGACAACGCCACCATCACGCACAGCGGCTCCGGCAGCGCCTGGGGCGGCATCTGCGGATACAGCCACGCCGGCGAGATTATCGGCTGTTCCAACTCAGGATGCACCATCGGATATGAAAACGGCAGCTCTGCGAAAAATGTGGGCGGAATTCTAGGGTTTGGCTACAACGGGGCCATTATTGACTGCAAGGTGACCGGCTTGACCGTCAGCAACACGACGGGAATCAACAACGGCGGCATCTGTGGATTCGCGAAGGAGAACAGCATTTCAGGCTGCATAGTGGATGGCAGTGACTTCACATTCAGCCACAACAACAGCGGCGGTATCTGCGGTTTCGACTCCTTGAGTTCCGTCGTCGGATGCGCCTTCCTCAATTCCAGCATCCGCTCCCAGTCCAAAAAGCCCGAGAAGATCGGAGGCATCCTGGGGTTTGGCCAGTTCAACAGCAACACCCGCAACCTCACCATTTCAGACTGCCATACAGGCGGGAGCGGGTCTATCACACTGGCGGAATCCGACTATGTGGGTGGAATCATCGGCAAGCTGGATTATGGCTATGTCACCGTCAGCAAGTGCAGCAACAGCCTTCCCATTGTCGGCAGGAAGAACATCGGCGGCATCGGCGGGTCACTAACTTGCAACATTGACAGCTGCTATAACACCGCCAGCATCACAGCCTACACTTGTGTCGGCGGACTTGTCGGGCAGGGTGACGGCGCGGAGCTGAACTGCTCCTACAACCTTGGCGACATCAAAGCCGGAAAAGCGAGCACCAGCGATGACGAAGACCCGGAAAACGGTGACTACACGGGCGGCTTGATTGGCCGTAACAATTCATACCACATCCATGAATCTTTCAACTCTGGCATTGTAAGTGGAACCGACTATGTCGGCGGCTTGGCCGGTGAAACTAACGGGCAAGAGACCAGCTCCTATAATGCCGGGCAGGTGTATGGCAGCTTCTATGTGGGCGGCATTTCGGGTTTGAGAAGCAACAATGCCGACGTGTCCACCCAAAACTACAACATCGGCTACATCGACGGCAATAATATCGCAGGCGCACTGTACGGCAGTGCGTTGGATCTCAACAAAGTGACGGATAACTACTACGACAAGCAGTTCAGCTTTGCCGTGGGCATCGGGGGTGAGGACATAGCCGGGAAAGCGGAAGGAAAGCTGACCACCGAGATGACCGGCACGAGTCTGGGCTTGGGTGACAAGTGGGAATATACTGCCAATTTATACCCTCAAGTGAAAGCCCTCCTCGAATCTTCCTTTGCGTCGAAAGCCTCCAAAGTGACTGCCTCTCCGTTCATATTACATGCTGAGGAGGTGGCGTGGGACATCGTAAACGGCCCGCTCACAGGCGTGGGCTCGGCGGGGACGCGTTGGAGAACCGAAAACGGATCCTCTGTGCTGACCACCACCGACAATATGGAGTTTCAGATCCACAGAATCGGTTTCTTGAATATTGAAGCCTACGACCCCGCCAGTGACTCGGTCTATAAACGGGTGCGCCTGATGGTGGAAATCTCCGAAGAGCGTCCCATTGAGATCAAGGACTACAATGAACTGAAGAATTTCCGCAATTTCATCAACGCCAACACGGAGTTCTATTATGACGCCACCAACAAGACCTTCCACCTGAACAACCCGAGCAACGCCTATATCGAAATTCCGCCATGCGGAGAAGGGATGTATTTCAAGTTGTTGCAAGACATTGATTTGGCGACTTTCTCAGGCGCCAGTCCGTGGAAACCTATCGGGATAAACAAAAACATATACTTCAAAGGCCATTTCAACGGAAACGGGAAGGTCATCTCCAACATGGTGGTGACCACCAAGAGCAATCAGGGGGGAACCTACAACGGGTTCTTCGGCTATTCCTCCGGCACAATCAAAAACTTGACGATGGCGAATGCCAACGTTAAAGGGAGCGGTTACAATGCCACCGTATGCGGCTTCAACAGAGGCGGATCCATCCTCAACTGTGCTGCCGTGGGAGGATCGGTCACGGGAACAAGCACATACACCGGCGGCATTTGCGGGCGCAGCCAAAACGGCACCCTCAACGCCTGTTACAGCAGCTGTGACGTGAACGGATGCAGCTGGGTGGGCGGCATCGCCGGAAGAATCGAGAACGGGGTCACCTCTGAATGCTTCAACATGGGCCGCGTGACCGACAAAGGATTTGTCCCCAAAAGTGGTGGTACATATCAAGTTCAAAGATATTGCGGCGGCATCACGGGTCAGAACTCCTCTTTCCTGAGCGACTGCTACAATACCGGAATCGTCTCCGGCGAAAGATGGGTGGGCGGCATCATCGGCTTGAACGAGAAAGAAGGCTTGTCACGCGTCTATAATGCCGGCACCGTCATCGTCACGGAAACCCCGAATGGGATTGACTCTCTCGTTGGAGGACTGACGAACATCAACAACGTCGAGACCAATAATCTCCACTATCCCCAGAGCAGTGCCACCTCCCGAGACATGGCTCCTGATGTGCTGACTGTCAACAAAAAGAGCCGCTTCGGACAGTGTATAAGCACTGAGAAAATGGTGGCTGATTCCTTAAGGCAAATTTTCGGCGACGACAAATGGGTCTTCTCCGACAGCCTCTACCCTCGTCTCAAGGTGTTTGTCAACGGCACCGAAACGGATGCCGCGGCCTCCCTCGTTTCCGCCACTCCGGTATTCCTCCAAGGTAACCAGCCCGTGACGGATGTATCCTCTTCGTTCATCACCTACAACAAGAACGGCATCACCTGGGAACTGGCAAAACCCTCCAACGCACTGGATACCACCAAAGCCAACTACCCCAACTCAGGTTGGGTGGACATCCGCAGCTGTGACCTTGTAAGTCTCAAGGTTTATAAAGGCGAAATGGTGCGTGAAGTCGATATCAATGTGAGAAGCGAAAACACCTACGTGCAAAAAGACACCACCTGCGGTGTCGAGCCCTACTTCTGGACTTTCAACAACTCCTACTACTACACAACCGGCATCTATTCGGAATCCATCGACAACGGTTCCCTCTGTAACGAGAAGATGAACCTCGATTTGGTGGTTCCCGCCCCACTAAACATCACGCTCACCCCCTCCGTGAGTTGCCACGGCAGCAACCAAAGTTCCATCACCGCGACAGTATCGGGCGGATTGTTGCCCGGCGAATACTCCTACTCCTGGAAGAAAGTCGATGATGATGCCTTTGACAGCACCACGGCATCAGTCTCGAATCTTGGCCCCGGCACCTACACTCTCACCGTCACAGACCTCAGCAACACCAAGAACTGTTCCGTGAGCCAAACCGTGACGATTGACGAACCGACGTTGGTGACCGTCGAAAACGTCACGGCTGACGGCCACTGCTACAACAGCAACGATGGCACACTGAGTTTCGACATTGCGGGCGGCGAAGGGCCTTACTCTATCTCCTGGACCACGCCTGTTTCGTCGACCACGCATTTTGAAGGCTCTGCCAAACAGACCCTGGAAGGAAAGTATTCCATGAACGGTCTGGCCAACGACTCCCTGTTTTTCACCGTCGCGGACCGGAATGGCTGCTCTGTGGAGGACACCATCGTCATTGCAGACGGAAACGACACCGAGTATGAGATCATCGCCTACGGCATCAACAAGAAATATGACGGCATCGCCGTGTCACCCGACAGCGTCAAACTCAAGGCGGACGGTGTCGAGAAGACTGGTTGGGTGAAATTAGACGGCAACCACCAGTTCACCTACAACGACACCACCTTCACCGTGCTGCTCTCCGAAAATAGCGACCTCCTGAAAGATGCCGGCATCTACGCAAACAACATCATCTCCGTGACGGTCACCAAAGAATCTGAAGACATCACCTGCCGGTTGAACCTAAAAAAGGCCAATAGCCTGATTGTCATTGAGAAACGAGACCTTGTACTTCAGTCGGGCACCACTGTGGAATGGATTAGCAACACAATTTCCGAAATATCCAATCATAATGTCCTGTCAACAGCGGAAAGCGAGCATTTCGTCAACGGAGACACCGTCACGTATTCGAACTGGACCACCCAACAGGGTGTCGGGTCCCGAAGGAACACCTTCGACATTGTTTGGCCAGACAACGTGAATCAAAACAACTACTCCATCAGGCAAATCAACGGAGTCCTCACCATTCTGGAGGAAGGTCATGCCATTGTGTCCATCGACACCAACTCAAAAATGTATGACGGAACCCCCCTGTACGCCACCTATCTCGTGGCTGTGCCTGAAAGCACGGTGGTTGTCGATATTGAAGTAGAGGACGAGGCGGGAGTAAAACGATCCCTTAACAATTTAACAGCGGGAGCCAACATTCCCGGCCACTTTTCAAGAACCGACGCTGGCACCACCAATCTAACTATCACAAAGGTCACTGTATGGGGGATCACGGACCCATCATACCCCATAAATATCACAGAGCAATATTCTGAAGAACAATTGGTGAAACGCAACGGACAACTGACCGTCACCCCGCGTCCCATCAAGTTGGTCTCTAACTCCGCCACAAAGGAATACGACGACAGTGAACTGAAAGACGAGCATGTGACGGTTGTTGGAGGCTTCAACGGCTGTTTTGCCGACAGTCTGACCGACCTCCGGGCGGTGACCACAATCGTCAATGCGGGGGAGGCACCCAACGAAATCGAATACACGACAAAGCCGGGGTTCAAGCCCGACAACTTCATCATAGACACGATCCGAGGTACACTGACCATCACCCCGCGCCCGGCCACCCTGTTGGGTGAAAGCAGCACGGAACCCTACACGGGCAGCGAGCAATGCATCAATGGCATCACCCCTTCCGGTCTCCTGAGCGGACACACCCTCGATGCCTCCGAAATCCCCTACTCC
Organism: uncultured Bacteroidales bacterium; assembly: GCA_946186495.1. Taxonomy (GTDB): domain Bacteria; phylum Bacteroidota; class Bacteroidia; order Bacteroidales; family WCHB1-69; genus F23-D06. Next base: position 5,614 of record CAMHNQ010000054.1, on the reverse strand, counting down.
GCCTGCGGCCTCAACCCAGGCGACCACACAGGAGGGTTCAATGGCACGGCAAAAATCAAAAAAGGGGATATGGACGTGACGAGTAACTACGCACTGACAAGGCAGCCCGGCACGCTGCGAATCGTGGCAAGCCACCTGCCTATAGTCATCTACTCCCTCACCTCCCACTCGGACTACTATGACGGGCAGAACCACAAATACCAACAGTATGGGGTAACCAACCATGGGGAGTCTGTCCCGCGCGTTGAAGGCCCCGACGCCACGAAGTTCTACTTCAAACTTCCCTCGGGCGACACCATAACCATCACCCCAGTCAACGGAGGTGCGACAGGCCTAACCCATGTGTCTGACACAGACGTGGTGAACGACTTCAATTACACGCTGCAAAACAGCGAGAACTATTCTAAACCGAATATTTATAAAGGAACATTCAATCTCAAACCGCGTCATGTAATTGTGGCTTCCAAAAACTGGGAAAAGATCTATGACGGCCAGCGCATTGCCCGCAACGAGGCGACCATCGCTGGCATGGGGTTTGTGAACGATGAAGGGCTTACTGACATCAGTTGGAGCCAGATGGATGCCACGAACCATGTGGATGCCGGCAATTATGAGAACCGGTTCGACGAGATAACTTTCAAGGAAAACACACGTCCTTCCGACTACCGCATCACTTCGCAATACGGCACACTGACCATCAACAAGGCCACCTTGACAGTGACGGCTAACGACACGTCGCATATTTATGGCTCGGACGCCCCGGCACCGGAAACTTTGGGATACACCATCTCCGGTTTCGTCAACAACGAGCAGGAAAGTACCTTGCGCACAGCAAGTAAACTATCCGGCCATGCGACACTCACAAGCTCCACTGACAACAGCTCCCCTGTCGGAAGCAACTATGCGATAGTCATCAAATCCGCTCCTGCTCCTGATTCATTGGTCGCCGACAACTACAATTTCCGCTATGTGAACGGACGAATGGTGGTCATGCGCCGACCTGTGTACATTTCACCCAAACCGCTCGGCGCAGACAGCAACCTCATCTACGATGGAACGGTTCACTCGGTCCCTGCCGACATCACGGGTGAACACTACACTGTGGAGGGACTGCGGGAAGGGGATGCGGTCTCTAATGTGAACATCTCCGGGGCCGCACTCTTGGCCGGCCACCACACCAATGCCGTCCAAGTGACGGGATGCACCATCAAAAACGGAGACGAAGATGTGACAGGCAGCTATCAGCTTGTTTCCGTTGACACTTTCATTCTCATCCTGCCCAAGCCCCTTAAAATCACGGTCTCCAAAGGCGGAACTCACGCTTATGACGGACAGCCTCATGCCGAAAATGCGTTGACTGAACCAAAATACACCATCGACGATGACAGCTGTTTGGTTTCGACGGATGCCATCACCAACATCACCTTCACGGGTGGCGGAACCTCCTACAGCGAAACACCTTATCCTGTCTATATAGATCTTAACACCCTCTTCATCAGAAACGGCGACTTGGACTACAACGTCAATGTAAAAGACTGCTACAAGGTCATCTGCGACACGGGGGACATTTCCATCACGAAAAGCGAAAGCAGCATCGACATCTTGTCTGGCTCGGCCGTTTTCGACTACACAGGGTCGGCCCACCAATATCTCCATTACACAGTGGAGTATGGTAACGAGGTCATCACGGACAACACCATCAGCGGAAGCAACCGCGTCTTCACTTTGCCGACGGGGGACAAGATCACGGTCACTCCAACAGCAGAAGCCTCAATCACCAAGCCTTCGCAGAATCCGGTATCCAACACATTCACTTATCTATTGGATAACGCAGAAAGCTATTTAGCTCAACCCAACACTACGTATGGCACTTTGAGCATCAACAACGTACCGCAGAAACTGGAAATCATCTCCGGAAGCCAGGAATACAATTACGACGGCACGAGCCACTCTTTCCCCTATTACACTGTGAGGTTCAACAATGTTACCATTGCTTCAGAATCTTCCAGTGCATCCATTTTGATTCCCACAGGACACTATGTGCACATCACCCCGACTTTCCATGGCATCACACTTGACACTGAAAATGAGGAGCAGAACAACTCTTTCAGTTATACCGTCACGAACAGTCAGGACGCTACCGGTCCTGACCTCAAGGACATGTACTCCGACGCCGTGGCTACTTTCGGCACGGTCTCCATCAAACCCGGCTCGATGACTGTTTCGGCCACCACGGCCAGCAAGCCTTACGACGGCGAGCCGTTGTATGCGTCCGGCAATTGTTCAATGCAGGGCGCCACGTTGTGGTACAGCACCGACAACGGTCAGACCTGGCAGGAAGACGTTCCCGGCATCACCGTTGGCACGCTGACCTACAAGGTGAAGGCCACGTTGCCCGGATACCAAGACGCGGTAAGCGGGAATGCCACGCTGACGGTGACCGGAAACACCGTCGCCATCTCTGTCGTTTCGGGATCTCACAGCTGGGAGTATGACGGCCAAAGCCATACGAAAGAACAATACACGGTGAAATATGATAACCAGGAAATCTTCTCCCCTGATGAAGGCACTGACGGCAAAGTGTTCACCCTTCCCACGGGCGACAAGCTGACGGTGACGCCCACCTTCAACGGAATCACCCACGTGAATGAGAATAGCGACCACAACAATACGTTTACTTTCACGATACAGAATAACGCACAGTATGCGGGTCAACGTACCCCGACTTTCGGCACATTGAAGATTAATCCCACGGCATTGGAAGTGCACATCAAGGGTAATACAGGTGTTTTCGATTACAACAATACTCTACATACGGTGGAAGGTTATACGGTGGACCACACGAACAACTCATCCTTTTCGTATCAATTGTCTGACTGTAAATACCGAGTCGGCGAAGTGGTGGTGATACCCTCCATATCCCGTACTGAGGCAGGTCTTAGCTACATGGGGCTCGATGCCAACAACTTCCAAAACCTGAACCCTGACTTCAATCCTGTCACTTTCACAGTGACGGACGGCTGGGTTGAGGTGATGGCTGCCGGCAGCGTTGTTGTTCGTATCACGGGACACCATTCCGTGGCCGAATATGACGGACAGCAGCACAGTGTGAGCGGCTATGATTTGGAAATCAGCAATCCTTCTGGTCTTCCGTTCACGGTGGATAATATCAAATATACAGGAGATTCAACGGCTTCCCGCCAGGATGTGGGTACAACTCAAATGGAAATTACTCCAGAACTGTTCCAAAAAGTGAATACCAGTATTGAGACTGTCGAATTTATCTTGGTGGAGGACGGCTATATGGAGATCACACCTTCTCTTAATTTGACCCTGACCTGCCCAGACGATGATGCTGTTTCGAAGACTTACGATGGCAATCCACTGTCACCGGTGGCGACATCCTCCCCCTCCGGCGAGCAGTTCACGATTAAGTACAGGCCGGAAGGAAGTACTGAATGGACTACGACACCTCCTTCCATCCAGAATTATGGAAACTTACAAGTGGATGTGCAGTGCGAGAACCCGAACTACAAGACCAAGACCTGTTCCTACAACCTCTCCATCCACAAACGCGTGGTCGTATTGACCTCGGCGGACTCATCCCGGGTATATGACGGCACCCCATTGGTGCAAAACAAGGTGAACGTGAGCGGCTCCGGTTTTGTGGGACAAGAGGGTGCGTCATATACTATGACGGGCCAACAGTTGAATGCAGGTACCTCCGCGAACACGTTCACTTACACGTTGAACGACGGCACCTTAGCCGACAACTACGCCATCACCACCCAGCCCGGCACCTTGACCGTGACTAAGCGCGATGTCACAGTTGCGGTGGGGGACGCTCCGGCGGTGGAATACAATGGCAACGAACACCAAGGCCTTTCCAATTACTCGTTTGACAACATCGTGGAGGGTCAGGTGCCGACCATCGCATACACCCCCGCGAAAGGCACACTGCCAGGCCTCTACACCGGCAGCTTCGGGGACGATTTCAAGGTTATGGCTGACAACACCACGGATGTCACAGCCAACTACAACCTTATTACAAGAACGCCAGGCTCTCTGAACATCGTCAACCGTACAACCCCCTATGAGATTACTGTTGTGGCCAACAGCAGCACCGGCAACGTGTATGACGGCACGGCCAAGAACGCGACGAGCTTCCAAACGCTGAACTTCACGGTGGAGAGCAACACCTACACGGTGGAGGGTCTGACGACATCCAACCCGAGCAGCACGGACGTGTGCAACCTGACGAATGCCGTCAGCGGGACGGCGGTGGTGAAGGATGTCGCCGGCAACGATGTGACGGCGCAGTTCAATGTCGCCACGACCAACGGCACGCTCTCCATCACCCCCGCGACCCTGACCGTCACAACCGGAAGCGCGACCCGCGAATACAACGGCACGGCGCTGACCGCCTCCGGCAGTTTCTCCGGCTTCGTGACTCCGACCGGCGGCACGCAAGAGACCGCCACTTTCGCCGTAACGGGCAGCCAAACCGCCGTGGGAGGAAGCAGCAACACCTACACCCTCACCTGGGACGGCACGGCCAAGCAAAGCAACTATACGCTAATCGAAAGCCTCGGCACGCTGACGGTGACGAAGAACACAGCACCGCTGTACGTGGAGTCGAAAGGCAAGAGCTGGGAATACGACGGCAACGCTCACACGAACCCTGAATACGTGGTACACTTCGGCGAGGAGACTGTCGATGCGGCAGCTTCGGCAAATTCCGGCACCTACACGGCCACGCTGAACACCGGCGACGTGGTGACCATCACTCCCTCCACAGATGCGACCATCACGAACGTGGCGCAGAACACAGTCGACAACGCGTTCAACTGGACGGTGGAGAATGAGTCCTACTACACCAAGGGAACCGATGTCGTGGGCAAACTAAGCATCAACCACGCGACCCTCACCATCACCGCCGACAACAAGAATACGGAATACGGCGTGCTGAACCATGACTTCACCTACACGCCGTCCGGTTTCAAGGGGGAAGACAATGCTTCTGTAATCAGCGGCACAGTCTCTTACACGGGCGAGGCCACCACCACCACCACAGCATCCGCCCCAGGCCTCTACACTATCACACCCGTGGTGACGGGACTTAGCGCCGCGAATTACAGCTTCACACCCGCTAACGGAACGCTGACCATCGGCAACAGCACAACGGGTATCAGCATCACCTCCCCAACCAACAGTTGGACTTATGACGGGACTCCGCACTTCGACCACGGCTACACGGTGACCTTCGGCCAAACGACGCTGACAGCCACTCATGACAACGGAAGCTACAAATACACTATCCCGGGTACCGGCGATGTCATCACGGTGAGCCCCGCAACAGAAGCCTCCGTCACGAACTATACTTCCTCGGCTTTCCCCAACTCATTCACCTACACTGTCACAAACGCCGAAAGGTATCCGACACCGAGTATTACGACCGGCACCTTGACTATCTCCAAACGCCCCGTGACCTTCACAGGCAAGAGCGAGACCCGGACCTACACAGGCTCCCCCATCACCATCAACACGGTTGAGGTGAACACGACGACAATCTCCGGCCTCGTCAGCGGACACACCCACAACGTGACATTCAGCG
>CAMHNQ010000053.1 GCA_946186495.1 uncultured Bacteroidales bacterium | reverse complement strand
CTGCCAGCGAATTGAGTCCTCATTTGTTCGATAGTTCTTCGATAGTTCTTCGATAGTTCTCCGATAAATCATCGAAGAACTATCGGAGAAGTAACGGAGAACTATCGGAGAAATAGTATGCCTGCTGCTGCTCTGATAGGGTGCAAATAGGACGCAGACACGAATCAAACGGTCAACACAAGAGAAGCGTCGTCTCCTAATCCACGCTGGCTCGCCCAAATAAAAAAGTTGATGCGTAAGCCCTGATAAAATCCCGCTTGATGCAAACATCATTGTGGAAAAAATGTATTTTTGCCGTATCAACCCAACTACCTCCTTATGTCAGAGAACTCATCAATGAACAGATTCCAAAGAAAGTTTGCCTTTTTGATTGCAATCGCACTCCTATTGGTCATTGCTGGAGCATGGGCGTGGTGGGCCTGCTCGTCAAGAACCAGCAACGTTGGGAACGCTCGGTATATCGGAGAAATACCGGCGCCTTTCGGTTACCAAAGAGTTGAGGTACAGGACAAAAGCTATGCCACTTATCTTCGTTCCCTGCCCCTGAAGCCCCAAGGAAGCAAGGTGCAGCTCTATACGGGCGGGGATGCCAATTACCAATGGCTCTCGGCCGCAGTGGTGGATATGAAATTGCTTTCCAACTATGAGCAATGCGCCGACGTGACGATGAGAATCCGGGCCGAGTATTTGTACAAGATGGGACGCTTTAAGGATATTTGCTTCGTGGATGTCAACGGGCAAAAGATGCAGTATCGGGGAGGTAAGGACAGGAATGCTTTTGAGAGTTATCTGAAAAGAGTCTATGGAATGTGCAATACAGCGTCTCTGTACCGGGAAACAGCGCCCCGCCCCGTTCGGGAAGTCCAGCCGGGTGACGTGCTGGTCTATCCGGCGCGCGAAGGCCGTCAATACGGTCACGCCATGCTGGTGGTGGACGTGGCCCGGAACAGGTCCGGCAAGGTGGCCGTCCTATGTGTGGAAGGGAACACTCCCGCTCGCGAAATGCACCTCCTGCGCAACGTGGCGCACCCTCGCCGCAATCCTTGGTTCATCCTGAACGATGACGGAAAAACCCTCCACATCTCTGTCTTCAGCTTTGCCCCGGAAGAATTTCGGCACTACTGACCAATGACTATTTTTGTATTTTTGCGGCGAATCTAAGGTTTGCAATTTGAAAAACAACTATAATATGAAAAATAGAAAGAATTTTTTGCTGTCATCGCCATTTTGACATACATTGTTGTTAACAAAAGCATTATCGTTTAAACCAAAAATATATAAAATGAAAAAGATTGTCAATTTGATTTTCAGGGCGGTTGCTCTTGCAATGGGTATAGCGGTCATAGTGTTGTCCGTTTTGAAGAAACTGGATCAGGAAACAGGGATGTTGCTTCTGGGCGTAGGCCTGGCCTGCTTGGCTGTCTCCTTGTTTGAAAACAAGAAAGAGTAAAGTAATAAATGATGGAACAGAAATTTTGCCAAAGCTGCGGAATGCCGCTCACAAACGAGATCCTCGGCACCAACACCGACGGGAGCAAAAACGAAGAATACTGCATCTACTGTTTTAAGGACGGTGCGTTCACCGGCGACTTCACCATGGAAGAGATGGTGGAGTTCTGCGCACAGTTTGTGGAGGAGTACAACAAAAATACTGGTCAAAACCTCACCCGCGAAGAGTACAAGGGTGTGCTTCGTCAGTACTATCCCAGCCTCAAGCGTTGGCAACTGCCCGCCGACCAGCTCCCGCACGCCACCTCACCCGTCAAGCAACAACTGATCGATGAGGTGAATGCGCTCGGCATCAACGGTATGCCAAAAATTGAAAACCTTTTCGTGTTGCAAGGCTCGTTCATCAACTTGGAGTACACCATCAACGGCAACAAAGTGAAACTCCTCGACGACAACGCCACCTATTGGGGCACGCAAGTGGAAATCGGTAACGGCCGCTGCTTCGGTATCGCCTGCGACGAGCACCACATTCTCGTGAGCGAGTACGGCAAGGATGGCGCGGATGCCGAAATAGTGATTTTCAAAAAAAGATAAGTATGAAAACCGAAGTACAACCCCAGGAAACCCCGCGCGCCTTCGCCTTCGAGATGTGGATGACCGCGCCGATGCCGATGGTGACGTTGGTGAAGACGATGAACGTGAGCAACCTGCTGAGAGCCAGCCGGAAGAACGGCGTCAAGTTCAACACGCTGATGTGCTGGTGCATCGGGAAGACCGCCAGCCGGACCGAGGAACTGCACCTGCTGCCCGAGGACGGCAAGCTCTTCCGCTATGACCAGATTGCCGTCAACGTGGTGGTGCGCAACCGCAAGGGCGGCATCAACTCCTGCGACATCCCCTTCTCCGACGACCTGCAGCAGTTCAACCGCGACTACATCGCGCTGACCACCAAGGTGGCGGAAGAGTGCGCGAGCAGCTTCCTCGACGGCTATATGATTGTCGGCACCTCCGCGATGATCCAGACCGAGCTCGACTGCATCTGCAACCAATACACCGACAAGTTCCTCAACCCCATGGTGATGTGGGGCAAGTACCGCAAAGAGTGGTTCAAGACCAAGCTGCCGGTCTCGTTCCAGTTCCACCACGTGCAGATGGACGGCGGCGATGCGGCACGGTTTCTGGAGCGGTTGCAGAAAACCGTTGAGACACTGTGATGAAAGCTTCTTCCTATTGGTATTTTGCCAATTTCTGGATTAAAACCGTCCTGCTCAAGAAAAAGAACCCCATTGTCGGGTCAATAATCATAACTGACAGATGCAATTTGAGGTGCAAACATTGTTCTGTGAACAATATCACAGGAATCATGTACCCCTACGACCAGATTAAAAAAGATATGCAAACACTCTTTGATCTGGGTGTGAGAATCCTGTTCCTCTATGGAGGAGAACCTTTCCTGTGGAAAGATGGCGATTTGACAGTCCGGGATTTGGTGGTGGAGGCCAAGAAAATGGGTTTCATGATTGTAAATGTGGTCACGAACGGAACTTTTCCGATCAATTTGCCTGAAGCGGATTTGATCTTGGTCAGCCTTGATGGGGACAAAGAGCGGCATAATGCCATAAGAGGCAACACATACGACACCATTATGGATAATGTCAAAAATGCCAATTCGAAAAGCATTTGCCTATATATGGCCATCAATAAGATAAACAAAGCTACCGTGAGGGAGGTGTGCCGGATTACAAAAGAGACGGAGAATGTCAAAGCGGTGTCGTTTAATTTTCACACGCCTTATCCTGACACGAAAGATCTTCTCTTGTCTGTCGAAGAAAAAAGAACTGTCTGTGAGCAGATTTCGCAGATGAAGGATGAGGGGTTCCCCATTTTCAACCTAAAAAGCGCATTTCCCTATTTGATAAACAACTCTTTCCCAACCCCCTGTCATCAAAGTCTGATTGTCGAAAACGGCAAGATTTCGGTATGCGGACGCTGCATTGACGTATCCGGCTTATGTGAGGTGTGTGGCTACTTTTTCGCGGCAGAATATACACTTCTTTTCAAGGGTAACTTAAAAATCACATTGGAAGCGCTGAAAACCTACTCAAAGTACATGTAAAACAGCGAACGAGATTGTTTTTCCCCATGAGTTTGATCACTACATTCACCAGAACTTGGCTCACCCGATCTTTCAAACCGTTTCTGTTTGAAAATGAGTACGACAGTCATCTTCCTTTTGGGGATTGTGACAAACTTGGACTGTATGTCCATATTCCCTTTTGCAAAAGCATTTGCACGTTTTGCCCCTATTGCAAAACAATATACAGCAAGGAGTTATGCGATAAATACATTGATGCGCTGATACAAGAAATACGTATGGTAGGCAGTCAATATGACGGCAAGAAAGAGACGACCAGTTTGTATTTCGGAGGCGGGACACCGGCGTTGGTGGCGGACAGAATCGGCGAAATCATAGAGGTAATTAGCGAATATTTTGTTGTTACAGAAGGTGTTGGCGTGGAACTGCATCCCGATAACGTGACGGTTGATACACTATGGAAACTTAAAGCGGCTGGTGTCACAAAAATCAGCATCGGAATCCAGTCTTTTTCAGAAAAATTCCAAACTGTCTTAGGACGAAAGCAGGTGGATCCTGCCAAATTGAAAGAAGCCTTGGACAAGGTTGCGTTTGAGACTGTTTCGATGGATTTTATATTTGCATTGCCCAACCAAACTTGCGAAGATATCAAATCGGATGTGGATATCGCTTTCAGAAACGGAGCCAACCATATCGCGATTTATCCGTTTATTGATTTCTCATTCACCAAAAGTGAAGTGAAATCAATGCCGAAGAAACAAAAAAAGAAACTTTTGGATCAAATAACAGCCTATTTTAAGCAAAAAGGATGTCGTCGTGACTCCATTTGGACGTTCTCGAACAAAAAAGAAGCCAAATACTCTTCAATGACGCGTGAAAACTTCCTGGGTTTTGGCTGTTCCGCCACCACCCTGCTAAAAAAACAATTCAAAATAAACACCTTTTCTGTCGATGAATATTGCAAAAGGATAAACGGCGGCGAGTTGCCCACCTCATTGACCATCAGGTTCTCACCGAGACAGCGAATGGTGTACTACCTCTTCTGGACGCTGTACAGTATGCAGCTGGATGTGAGAGCGTTTGAACAGTTTTTCGGTGTGCCGCTGAAAAAAAGGTATGGCCTTGAATTTTGGTTGGCGCAGAGATTGGGCTTCCTTACAAAAGAAAACAACACCTATTCAATGACTGCGAAAGGAGCGTTTTACTACCATTACTACGAACAGTTCTACACCCTCTCGTATATCGACAAAATGTGGCGGATTATGCGTAACGAGGCATTCCCGAAGTATATAAAGATGTAGATCATGTTGTATTTAATTACTATTCAGCATATTACATAAAATTGTGTTTTTAACAAGAAAGTCGCTCATAAAAATGTGTTATATTTTAAGATAGTCGCTCATTTTTTTGTATTTTTGCAGCTGGATAAAATCATCAGTATGTATAGAAATGTTATAAATGAGCTGATCAATTGGAAAATGTCACCATACAGGAAGCCTTTGCTTCTGTTGGGTGCCCGACAGGTGGGCAAAACACACCACTCCCACTGAAATAAAGAGGATTTTGCAGGTTTGGCGATCCATGCCATCACAACTTTCCAAGGAAAACAAAAAATTCATCTATGGTGTTGTGCGTGAAGGAGGGCGCGCCAAGGATTTCGAGCTTGCCATACAATGGCTTGTTGATGCTGGGTTAGTCCTCCGTGTACCGCGTGTGTCCACCCCTGCGATGCCCTTGAACCTGTACGAGGATATTTCCACATTCAAATTGTACCTTTTGGATGTTGGACTGTTAGGCGCCTTGGCCGGCACTCCTGCAGAACTGCTTCTGATGCCCAATAACATGGGAGAAGGGAAAGGTATGTTTACGGAAAACTATGTATGTACTCAATTAGTGGCGGGAACAGGAAGGTTGCCTTTCTACTACAGTCGCGAAAATAGTCGTCTCGAGATTGATTTCGTTGTTCAATACGGCACGCAGATTGTGCCTGTTGAAGTGAAGGCTGAGGAAAATCTTCAATCGAAATCCTTGAAGACCATTTTGCAAAAACATAAAGATTTAACAGCCGTCCGTTTTTCGATGAGTCCTTACCGTGAACAGGAGCGGATGACTAACATACCGCTATATGGAGCGAGCGTTTGCTTCACCGATTGAATCACAACTTTATGATTATCAAGCACTATGAAACCGCTAAAACAATACCGTTTCGGCTTCGACCCGTGGGGCTTGCTCCTCTTCCTGCTGGTGATGCTCCCCAACTTCATCTGGTTCGCCGTTCCCGCACCGAACGACATCCTGCGCGCGGATTCGGTCACGCCGGTGGTGGACGCCATCGGATCCGCGTTCCAAGTGCTGACTGTCGCTTGTCTCTGTCTCGTCATCCATAAGAGCAGCAGCAAACTTCGCTTTTCTCCCCTGATTATTACTGCAATTGTTTGCGTCGCAATTTATTACATTGGATGGGCATTGTATTACACGGCCAATGTGAGTCCCATCGTCATCCTCCTGCTGACCCTCCCGCCCTGCTTGGCGTTCCTCCTTTTCGCCATCGACCGGAAGAACCTCCCGGCTATCCTGTTTGCTACTGTTTTCACGGTGTGCCACCTGACTTTCAGTGTGGTGAACTTTGTATAGATAAACTACTGCAGGAAAAAATTTTTTCTTTTTTCCTATTGATATTATCCCCAAAAAATGTATTTTTGCAACTGCTAATATTTTAGTTGTTTCTATATGAATACAAATAATACAGATAATATATTATCAGTTCTTGAAAACTTTTTACACGACAATGCCGACACCATCAGCATGCAGATAGCGGCTGATTTCCGCCACCGCAGGGTGGAGAAGGGTCTGACACGCGAGCAGATGGCCGAGCAAGCCAGTGTCGCTGTGAGCAACGTGGCACGGTTCGAACAAAAAGGTCTCATCTCACTGAAAAACCTGATCATGCTGGCAATGGCATTGGGCTACGCCGCTGAAATCAAAAGCGTTTTCGCCACCCCAAAATACTCAACTATGGAAGAACTGACGCAAATACGACATAATTCTGGCAAGACAAAAGCGTATAGGAAATGAAAATCGACAAATTAACCATCAAATATCACGATAATATCGTCGGGACGCTTTCCCTCACCCCCGACGACCGTCTCTGTGCCTTTGAGTATGACCGAACATGGCTGGCTGACGGGTTCAGCATTTCGCCCCTCGAACTCCCATTAAAAAAGGGCTTATTTATTGCCAACCCCCAGCCTTTTCATGGTAATTTTGGCATCTTCGAAGACAGTCTTCCCGATGGCTACGGCCGTTACCTGCTTCACAAGGCCTTGCTGCGTGAAGGCATCAACGACACCGACCTTTCCGCCCTCGACCGATTGAGCATCGTGGGCAACAGTGGCATGGGTGCTTTAACCTACCATCCTGAAACAGTGGTTGTTAAAGAAAACAATATAACTGATTTTGACTTGCTTCAACAGAAAGCACTGGAGGTGTTGAAAGAACAACAAGACACCGATGCCGGATTGCTTCTTTACAAAAGTGGAAATAGCGGAGGGGCACGTCCCAAGGCCGTTTTCAGCGATAGTGAGGGACATTGGCTTATAAAGTTCCGTCACTATTACGACCCTGTCGATGTCGGGCGGCAGGAGTTTCACTATAACGAGGTGGCCAAACAATGCGGCATTGATGTCCCCGATTGCAAGCTAACCAACGGTCGCTATTTTACAACACGTCGCTTCGACATTGCGCCCAACGGCGAGCGCATCCATACCGTCACGGCAGGCGGATTGCTGTGCCTATCGTTGAACACACCGTTTCTCGACTACACCAACCTTCTTGCGCTGACAGGCTTCCTCACCCAAAATGCCAAAGAGGTGGAGGAAATGTTCCGTCGAATGGTTTTTAACTATCTGACTGACAACAAGGACGACCACTGCAAGAATTTCAGTTTCATGGTTTCGGAAGTCAGAAAAGGACAATATACTTGGCATCTTGCTCCCGCATACGACTTGACGCTCTGCACTGAGGGTTATAACGGCGAACACGCCACTTCCATCAACGGCACAGGCCATCCTACCTTGAACGATATGGTGGAAGTGGGAACAAAAAACAGAATGAGCGCGCAACGATGCCGGGAGATTTTCGAAGAGGTTCGCTCGAACTGCAGCGACCTGCTTCTGTGCGAAGTCAAAGAGGCATAAGATTTTCAAAGATGTTCACTAAGATGAAATGACAATGCAAACCTCCCGAATCTGGCTCCGGCCGTGGTGGCAGCCGCCGGTTTTGCCGTGTGCCATCTGGTGTTTGCGGTGGTGAATTTTGTGAGCGAAGTATGATTAAAAATTTTATTTTTGCATATTTAAAATATATAAGACACCCCTTATGAAATTCAAGTTCCACCTCTTTATGGCCTTTCTCCTGACACTATACTACGGTGTAAGTCCATTGAAGGCACAGGAAAGAAATTTAATAGACGAGGCTGTTGACAGCATTCGTAAATACAATTATATTTGTTATTATGGAACTGACGGCTGGGGTAATGTGCCAAAATGCTGGTCCTATACTCAACTTCTATCAAGACATGCCAGTGACAAAGCCTTAGACAGTCTGTCAAGGAAACATCCCTCGCCCGTTATCCGAGCCGTTGCCGGAATGTCTTTAATAGAGCGCAAAAGCGATTTGGCCGTTCCCTTGGTGTTCGATCTCCTCCATGACAAAAACATGTTTAAAATTGGCTATGCTGACGTTATTATGCATGACAATGTCGGAAATTTCCTGTTGGAAGAACTCTTCAGGAACAGCTTTATCTCTGAGCACGACTCTCTTCGCTTGGTTGACTCGTTGCTTTTTTCCGAAAATTTAGGACATATAGAAAGAAGAGCTAAATTGCTGAAAACATTGCCCATTGAGGAAAAATATTATTTGGTAGTGAAAAGAATGTACCTTGAAGAGCACGATGGAAACGCGCTAATAGCATTGGCACGATTCCACCGAGAAGAGGATACCATTTATGTGTTGGAAAATCTGAGAAAATATACTCTATCCAATGACGATTGGATATACTACTGGTACACGACCTTAAAAGAGACTGCTGCAAATTACCACTATCAGAATCTTACTGATTGCGCCTTATTGGCCGTTGCAGAGTGGCCACACGAGCAATTTAAAGCCTTGTTGACGAAGATAAGAGATTCAGAACTATATCCTGAAATAAGGTACGACATGGCCCGTTTGCGTTACTTTTTCTCCGCATTGATGGCTTATCGCTCACCGTGGGCCCGTGACATGATAGAGGAAACGTTCGAGATGGTCAAAAAGCATCCCGGGAACCCGCCGGAAGACTTTTATCATGGAGAAGGGAGATACAGCCTCTGGTATGGCCAGTGCTTTGACCGGGCCTACGAGCTCAATCCCGACCATTATTTCGATGATCTTCACGGAAAATATGGCCGGGAGAATCACATGGGCTGGTAGATAATTTGCGATCATCCGCGAAAATTGCGCGAACGCTTTAAATAATGCGTATTTTTGCCCCCCCCCAAAAATACCTTGTTATGACAGATTACAACAACTTTAGCAGTCTCCGCCACAGCGAACAGATACTGGTCGAGCGCACGGTGAGGGAGTTGGAGCAGAGGAAGAGAGAATCAGGGAGGCTGGGCGTGCTGGAAGCACGCAAATTGAGTAACCCCATACTAAGGCCGATAGGCCGCAGTGTGGGGTGAGGATGCGTTACGGGATTCTGCGTGCCAGAGGCACGCCACCACTCGACTCGCTGATAGTAGCGTGTCTTCAACACTCCATCGACGTGCTGCCGCCGCCGTCACCCCACACTGCGCTCCACTTCGTTACGCTGATGTGGGGTTATTAAGATATCGTGCCTCCGGCACGCGAAGTCCGTTCTCCAATTTCTTTAGCATAAAGAAACGCACTTGTAATATGGCAGCTGTATTTAAACAGTGATGATTGTGAGAAAAAACTCTGGAGACAGACTTGAGCGCCGAGTTCATCATTACGATCTGGCGCGATAATGATGCAACTAATATTGGTACTAATGATGCAACTAATGGTGCAACTAATAGTGGTGCTAACGATCTGACAATCAATACTAATAGTACCACTAATGTTGGAACTAATATTGGAACTGATGATTCGACCAATGACATTGATAACACTCTGGTTGACAAGCCAAACGACATAGCAAATGTTGCAACTGGAACCACAAATGTTGCAACTGGAAATTTGAATGTTGCAACTGATCATCTGGAAGAGAACAAACGCATCGTTGATGAAATAGTAAAGAGGAAAGTTCATTCAAAAATGTCGCCAGTTCAAATAAAAGAATGTATTATTGAAGCCTGTATTGTAGAACACTCCATTGAAGAATTAGCCTTGCTTCTAAACAAAACACCTGCACATTTGAGAAACAGATTTATCCCCAATTTGGTGGCTGACGGGATATTATTACCTACCAAGCCTCGTCATACCAAAGGTCAAACGTACATGACGAATCCGAAACTTGGCAAATAGAATTGAAATGTTGAAGGTGCGAAAATAGGTTTCGTGAATTAATCGTATTTTTGCAGCCGGAAAATCGAAACATTATGCCCGCAAACAAAAACGCCGTCACGCGATACTACATTCTCGACAAGTTGTTGGCGAACCGTTATCACAACTACTCGACCGAGGATTTGTGCCGTCTGGTCAACGAGGAGTTGGAGGAACGGGAACAGCATGTAAGCCGCCGTACCATTGAACTTGACCTTCATTATTTGGAACACGAAAGCCCTTTTGTCGCTGAAATAGAGCATTATCAGATTGATGATGTAAGTCCACGAACTCTCAAGACGGTCAAGAAAAGTTGCCATCGTTATGCGGATCCATCGTTCTCCATCTTCACGCAGAAGCTTACGGATGACGAGAAACATCTGCTTGGCGAAGCCTTCACCCTCCTTGGACAATTTGATGGTCTGCCGAATCTTGAGGGTTTGGAAAGGCTCAGAGAAAGTCTCAAAGTGAAGACCGACCGCCAGATTGTGTCGTTCACCAAGAATCCTTTGGAAGGAAAGAGTTTGCTGGGCGAGTTGTTCACTGCCATCACGCAGAAGCAGGTGGTGGAGTTGCATTTCCACAAGTTTGACACGCCTGATACAGACCGTGTGGTGGTCGTTTATCCCTACTTGCTCAAGGAGTACAACCGTCGCTGGTACCTCATCGCTGCTGCCGAAGATACGGGCAAGCTGCTCAGCTTCGCCCTCGACCGCCTGGACAAGTTCGTCCCGTTGCCTGCACGTCATTATAAGGAATACGATGGAGACCTCAACGAATGTTTCGAGGACATTATCGGGGTGACGCTCATCGAAGGCAATCCATTGCAGACCATCCTCTTCTGGGTCAGCGACTATTCCAAAGATTATGTCGCCACAAAACCCTTGCACGAGTCCCAGCGGCATCATAAAGGAGAGAAGGAAAAGGAATTGCGCCAACAATACCCGAAGCTTGACGGTGGCGCGTTCTTCTCCATTGAGTGCATCGAGAACTACGAACTGATCCGGGAATTATCGTCTTTCGGCAAAGAGCTGTTAGTCCTTTCCCCCACTGAAATTCAGCAGAAAGTGCGCGACCATCTGACCGCCCAGCTTCAAGCATATCAGTCGTTGTGATTTTTTGTATTTTTGCGATTCATAAAAAGGATAGAAACATGACAGAAATAGACTCAACCCATAGTTACGACTTGTTATATTTCGATACTTGTAAAATCATTGAGGAGGCTCGTGACTATGCTTATCGTGCCGTCAATGTCGCGTTGACGTTGCGCAACTGGCTACTTGGTGAGCGTATTGCTCGAGAAAGCCTTGATGGAGCAGAACGGGCTGAGTATGGGAAAAAAATCATCACAGAGCTTTCACAAGATCTTACTAACAAATACGGTAAAGGGTTTGATAAAAGCACCTTATATAGGTATATTCTCTTTTACCGAAAGTTTCCAAACATTGTGGCCTCAGTGCGGCCACAATTGCAAATAGTTGACGCAGCGAGTCAACAATCCGAAAATGTGGCCGCAACGAGGCCACAATTCGGAGTTTTGGCCGCAACGAGTCCAAAACTGCTTCCGTGGACACATTACAGGGAACTCATTCGCGTGGAAGACGCTGATGCGCGAGAATGGTATGAGCAAGAAGCCCTGCGTGAAATGTGGAGTACCCGCACATTGCATCGCAACATCTCGTCACAATACTACTATCGTCTCATGCGGTCCGGAAACAAAGAGAAGGTGACTGAAGAAATGCACCGTTTGACACAATCCAAGCAGCAGGATAAATTGCAATTCATGAAAAATCCTGTTGTAGCAGAGTTTCTTGGATTGCAACCCTATGCTGATTTTACGGAGACAGAACTGGAGGGTAGTATCATCAGTCATCTGCAAAGTTTTATCATGGAGATGGGCAAGGGATTTGCCTTTGTGGCCCGACAGAAGCATATCCGCACGGATATGGGTGATTTTTATATTGACTTGGTGTTCTACAATTATATCCTGAAGTGCTTCTTCTTGATAGACCTGAAGACCGAGCAGATAACACATCAGGATGTGGGACAGATGGATATGTATGTAAGGATGTATGACCAATTGATGCGTACAGATGGGGACAATCCCACCATCGGCTTGTTGCTTTGCTCCGACACCAGCGAAGATATGGCGCGATATAGCGTTCTCCATGGCAGCGAACAATTGTTCCAAGCCAAATATCTCACCTATCTGCCCACGAAGGAACAGCTGCGCCAAGAGATAGAGCTGCAAAAACAAATCTTTTTGGAACAGAAGAGCAAATAACAAATACCGAAAAACAAGCGAAAATAGGTTGCGCGGCACCGTAGTATTTTTGCAAACGAAAAAACAAACAGAGAAGAATATGGAAAATAATAAAAACATGAACCCAGTTTTTAGTCTGAAAAACTTCCGCTCCTTTGGTGAAGATGGGGCAGATTTTGAACTTGCACCCATTACTGTACTGACAGGATGCAATAGCGCGGGGAAGAGTTCTTTGGTAAAGGCATTGATGCTGTTATCATCGGGGGCGGAAGGTGGCAGATATATGGAGAATTTGAAGTTGTCTTCAAAAGACTTATGCCTTGGAGGATATAAAAATGTCGCTCACAAAGACGGCCACATTATTATGTCATATACTATATGGTCTGCTGATCTTCAGGACACTCTCGTTGTTACGAGAAAGTATTGTGCGCAACGAAACGATGAATTGAACGACGGAGATTTGGATTATCTTACGGTAGAGAAACCAGATGGAACTCTTATCTATAAAGGAGGGAATCAGTATTCGGGAAACGAGCAACACGATGATGCAATCAAGGATGAGTTCAATAGGTTTTATGCTGTGGGTTGCTATATGCGTTTAATGGAACTGTTGCCAATTCTTGAAGAGTGGAAAAAAGATAAGTCTATTGGTAATGAATCGCTACAAGACAAAATCAAACTGTGTGAGGAAGCAGTAAGAATAGTTAAAGAAAAATTGAGATCAGTAGGACTTGGTGAATCCGATGCCGCTATGCTTTGGAAAGAGTTCGACCATCATGCTTTTTATACAGTAGTCAAGGCAGAGGACATAGCTTGGGGTAGGGGGAATACTAATACTGTTTCTGTTTCTGATCTGATGAAAACACCCGATGAAGATGAAATGTATATGATGTTACAAGAGTTCATTGATCATATTGTGGATGATGCCCGTACTCCTTTCTTTACCAAACAGCCAATTTACATCAACTCCGCATCAGCACAAATCGAAAGACTTTATACTGCTAATGATGATAATAAGATGTGTAAAGCATTATGCGAGTTAAATAGACGAAAAATACAATATGATAAAGAATATGTTTTAGGCTGCGTAGATCCTACATACTGTATTGTTCGCAAACCGGGGAGTTTTCTTGATAGATGGTTAGATAAGTTCGAGATAGGCAAAAGTGTTGAAGTTAAGGGAACAGAGCAAGGGCTTGGGCTTATGGCTTATTTGATAAACGAAAAAGAAGAAGAAAGACTCTTGGCAGATGAAGGCTATGGAATAACACAACTAGTGGCTCTTTTGCTACAAATTGACAACTGCATTCCTATCTTTTTAGGATGTGATGAGGATACCCTCATCAAGGAGCATAAAAAGGTTTATAATTACGAGCCTAAAACTATTTGTGTCGAGGAACCCGAGGTTCACCTCCATCCTAAATATCAATCACTGCTTGCCGAAATGTTTGTGGAAGCATATCAAAAGTACAACATTCACTTCATTATTGAGACCCACAGCGAATACTTGATACGCAAGCTTCAGGTAATGGTGGCAGATAAAGAAAACGCACTTTCGCCGAATGATGTTTCGCTCAATTATGTTGAGAAAGACGAGGATGGTGTTTCCCATAATCGTCAGATAAAGGTTCTTGAAGATGGACGATTGAACATGCCATTTGGACCAGGCTTTTTTGATGAGGCAACAGATTTGTCTATGCGTTTGTTAAAAATGAAAAAAGGGAAGCAAAATGAAAAAAGGGAAAATCTACCTTCAATACGGTTTCTGGAAGGCTGTTAAGAAATTAGACATGGAAGTTTTTGGTCCCAATGCATGGGACTTGTTTTGTGTCTTGCAAGCAAGTAATGTTCAAGCGGAAATACCAATTGAGGATTTTGGCCAAGATGATTTCTTAAGTATACTTTGGCACAAAACCGGAGGAAGTTGTTTTGCCGAGAAAGGACAGGTTGATACTATCATTAAAGGAGATAGTCTTTCCATTGAGAACTTATGCTCTGTTTTTTTGCTTGATAAAGACGAGAATGATTGTGAAAAATTCGCCCAACAGAAAGGGATACTCTGTTTAAATGCAAAAATGTTGGCCAAAACAAAACATCTTATTTTTGGGAAAAAAATACCATTTAAATTCCACCAAATTGGGGATTATTATCATTTAACAGAGTATATTTCTTATCCTTGTAATTCGCTCATTTTAATAGATCCTCATATTTTGAATGAAAGGAAATACATTCAAAATCACCTAAAGCATCTATTTAATAACATATTGCCTCAATCATTAGATATTCCGTTTGACATCTCTATTTTTAGCGGAATTGGTCCGCAGAATTATGATGATGTGAAATTAGGACAATCTTTTTATGAAGAAATACAAAAAATGCTCCAAGAGATACGTCCTTTTTTAGAGTTTTCTTTTACATTATATCAAATCCCAGCGCAAGGAGAAGGTTGGCACGACAGATTTATCTTAACAAATAATTTGATGATAGAAGCATCTGGTGGATTTAGTGTTTTTGAGCGTGTGAAAGGAGTAATAAATGCTCGAAAAGATTGTAATTTTCACATTTGTCAACCTACTTTGGATAAGAACGGAGACACCGATGACTACTATAATTGGATAAAGAAGACATCTAAGGAGTCCAAAATAGTAGAAGGATACCGACATAGAAGATTTGGCACTAACGAAAACCGATTGTTTGATTTAGTAGATTAATGTTTTTATAGAATTGTTGAAAATAATAAAATGACAAAATTTTTAAACATAGAAAATTTCATTATAGCATTTGACCTTGATGGCACTCTTGTCAATACGGACAAAGCAAATAGTATGGCATACCAACGGTCGGTTTACGATGTTTCAGGAATAACTATCGACATTGACAACTGTCGTATCACAAGAGATTCATTGAATATTAATGTAAGTGACAACATCCTTCAAGAAATAATTGTTAAAAAAGAAAAATTGTTTACCGAATACTTAGTTTACACACAACCTTTACCTGCTCTTTTTATATTGCAACACCTAAAAAACACGCACAATGTGTTGTTGACATACGCTAGGCGAGAAAGAGCGAAGTCGGTGCTTGAATATTATGGGATAACATCGCTATTTGACAATGTTTACTATAGGGACAGTTATTGGGGCAAATCCAAATTTGACTATTTGATTAATGAACAGCATTATTCTTCGGATAAAATCATTTTGTTTGAAAATGATAAAAAAGCAATAGCAGATGCTATATATTTTGGAGTTCCTCAAAGAAATATCTATAAATCATAAATAACATGGCAAGAATATTATCTCAAGAAGAGTTTGAAAGCATAATGTCTGGTCGCAGCACAAACGGGGACCGATACATTATAATTGAAAGCGTACCGCTAACGGTTTTTTCAGAGGAAAGAAACACACATCCTAAATTGTTAAACTCGCAATATAATGAAGGTTTTTATTATAGAATTGGTGAAATATGTGCTAGTGTTACAGCAATAACGCCGAAAGAATTGATAAAGGGTGCTCTTCTCTATCCACGAAAAAACCAAGGAGCAATTCCTCCCAATGTATATATAGACAAAGTTGTCGACACAAATGATAAAAAACTATTTTATCAAGCACATATAGAACCTGATACGCTAAACTTTTTTACAATTAAGCCTAACAATCACTTAAAACAAACAATAAAAGCATATTATCACACTTTCTATAAAGGGTTTAAAGTACGAGTAAATCCTGATTACATCAATGTGTTAAAAAATCAACCGAGTAGATACACTAACGATATTTTGGAACAAGCATCTTTCGAGTTAAAAAGGGTCTTAAGTACAAATCTCCCAACAATAAAAGAAAGACTTAATTGTAACACACTCACAATTGTTCTTGCGCCTAGAGCAAAAGCCAATCAGGAAGAATGGTATCAACAATTACGAAAAACTGTATCTGATTGGTGTGATGAACATGTAAATGAAGGTTTTGAGAATGGCTGTAATTACATTATTCGCCATACCGATACACCCACAACACATTTGGGAGAAAAAGGAGTTATTTATCCTGGGATAATAAAAGAAACTTGCAATGTCTCTTCAGAAATAGAAGGGAAAAATATACTTTTCATAGATGACATATATACATATGGAGTTAACATAGATGAAGATTCTTTGCAAACCATAATGGATAATAAACCAAAGACTTTAACGTTTTATAGTGTGGCAAAAACATTAAAAAAGGAGGAATAGAAATGATATACACTGAGAATGCATTAAATGTTCTTACTGCGTTAGAATGTAAAGGTATTGGTCCTGCTTGGATTTATAAAAACATTCGAAGAGGCCAAGATTTGCGCACAATTTGGAAAATGATATCTTATGCAACAAAAAACTTCGAACTATCATACGAAATATTCCTTCGGAAAAGAAATGACATAGAGACGTTATTTAATTCGGAAGAATGTAGTTTAGACGGTGTGGTGGCGTATGGCGATGAAGATTTCCCTGTTGTTCCTGATACGGTTAAGGGAGGAGAAAGACCTGTCGTATTGTTTTATAAAGGGAACATATCATTACTTCATAAAATGGATAAGAATGTTGCTGTTGTTGGGGTGCTTAACCCGGAACATGGCATAGAAGAAAGAGAACGCGCTTTTGTGAAGGCTTTAGTTACAGGAGGATGCAATATTGTAAGTGGTCTTGCTAAAGGCTGTGATAGCATTTCACATAAGCAAGCACTTGATTCTAATGGTAAAACTATAGCTATTTTGCCGGGCACATTAAAGAACATTATCCCTTCTGAGAATAGATTATTATCAGATGAAATTGTATCAAAAAACGGATTACTTGTAACTGAATATTACAAAGAAGCATCATCGAAGAAAGAACTTGTTGATCGGTATGTAAAAAGAGATAGATTACAAGCAATGTTTTGTAAGGCAATTTGTTTGGCTGCGAGCTATGCTCCAAACGACCAAGGAAACGACAGTGGCTCTCGCCATGCTATGGGAAAAGCAAAAGAATACAATAGACAAAGATATGTGATGTACAACCCCGAAATAGATCACGATAATGCCCAATTTGACCTCAATAGAGAATTGTTAAAAGAGTCAAGCGTGCGTGTGATTTCAACAAAATCAATCGAAGAAATATGTAGCTTTGTGTTAAATAGAACGACTTTGTTTGATTTATGAGTTTCTACTAATGTATATAAGTATTAATCAGATAAAACTGGTTCTCTCATTGTTGTTTAAATAAACGAAATACGAGGGAATGTTTGATACATAAGGCGGACTCACACTATAACCTGCCTTTCTTTTCCCTAACAGAAAGCTTGCGAAAATAGGCTTCGCACCATCGTTGTACTTTTGCATCAGATATCAAAAGAACAACGATGGAAAAAAAAGGATTGAAATTTGACCCGACTAACTTCGAGCAGCAGAAAGCTTTCGACCTCGTGGCAAACACCAACACCAGCCTTTTCATTACAGGAAAGGCGGGCACTGGAAAAACTACTTTCGTGAAAAGGATCCAAACGGAAATCAACAAAAACTTTTTGATCCTTGCCCCCACAGGTATAGCCGCACTCAATGTTGGAGGTCAAACGATGCATTCCTTCTTCGGTTTCCCTTTGGAAATAATTGGTCCTACAACCCACATGGACGTTTCGTTGGCGAAAAGACGCGTGTTGGAGGAAACGGATACCATTATCGTTGATGAAGCCTCAATGGTCAGAGCCGATATGGTGGATGGAATGGATCGGTTTCTCAGGTCTTTAACCTATTCACATTTGCCTTTCGGAGGCAAGCAAGTAGTGTTTGTGGGCGACTTGTTCCAATTGCCACCAGTATATAAGCAGGGCACGGCGGATGAAGCTATGCTCCGGGACTTTTATGGGAATGGCACCCCTTATTTCTACAAGGCGTACGCACTGAAGCGAATGAATCTGCCAAAAATTGAGTTTCAGAAAGTTTATCGCCAAAAAGATCAGCCATTCTTGGATATTTTGGACCGTATGCGTGTGGGCGAAAACAAGCAAGAGGATTTTGAAATTATCAATGAACATGTTAGTTCTGATGACAAGGTGGGAGATTATTCGGTGACCTTGACGGCATACAATAGAGTTGCGGAAAGCATTAATGAGATGAGGTTGAACGAGATAGAAGCGGAGGAATTCTGCTATGAAGGCGATTTGGAAGGAAAATTCAAGATGCAAGACGCACCGGTGCCGGTTAAACTGAAGCTCAAGGTCGGTGCGCAGGTCATCTTTTGTCGCAATGATTTTACAAGAGGTGTGGTTAACGGCACTATTGCCATAGTGAGTGAATTAACAGACGACCAGATTGTTGTAGCCTTGGAAG
Organism: uncultured Bacteroidales bacterium; assembly: GCA_946186495.1. Lineage (GTDB taxonomy): Bacteria > Bacteroidota > Bacteroidia > Bacteroidales > WCHB1-69 > F23-D06. The sequence continues at coordinate 2,593 of CAMHNQ010000053.1, read as the reverse complement.
ATGGCGAAACAATCAACGTGGGAAAAATGGTGTGGGAAAGCAAGGAGAGTGTGTATAACGAAGAGACCCGTAAGGTTGAGTCAAAGGTTGTGGGAAAATTCACACAATATCCCATAAAGTTGGCTTGGGCTATCACCATCCACAAGTCGCAAGGTATGACATTTAAACGCATGCATTTCGACTTGACACGGGGAACATTTGCTCCCGGGCAGGCATACGTGGCTATCAGCCGAATGCGTTCGCTGGAGGGACTTACATTGAGTAACAAGTTGTACCCGTATCATATCAAGCAGAATGCGGAAATCCGAGCTTTTGCCAATTCGTTTAACGATGTGCCTATGATTGATGAGGAGTACCAATTCGGCAAGGATTTTACCTCATGTTATAACAAGCATGATTACGATGGCACTGTTCAAGTATGCATGAAACGAATCATCACCAAAATAGAGATTGGAGACTACAGAAATGCAGCACTCGTAGCCAAAAAGATGTTCGACGTGATGCTTGATGATGAATGCCTGCATGATGCCGCAAAGGATGTTCTGTTGCTGAAAGATTGCAGCATGACTTGTGACTTTTTGAATGCAGTGTTGTGCCTCTACAATGGTCGGTATGAGGAAGCTATAGGATATTCGGATATGGTGTTGGACAAAAAGACGGCTCAAAAAAAGAACCCTTGTCTCGAAGCCTTGTTTATCAAAGCTAAAGCATTGTATCGTTTGGAACGATATGAAGAAGCTGACGGTGTGGCTAAATTCATCCGTGAAATTTCAACCGATTCTGATGAAAAAATGCCAATCGACAAGAAGCAGTATCTGCTTGAAGCACAACTCAATCAAAAACTCGGTCGTTCAAATCTTGAAACCTGCCGGCATCTGGTAAAGCTCTGTCCGGAGTACTTGCCCGTGTATATGATGATTCGGAAAGAAGCTTTTGCCGGCAATTTACATATTGAGATGGACGATAAAGAAGATGGGAATGCTTTTATGGTAGCTTTCAATGATAAAGCAGTTTCAGACAGTGACTTCGAAAAGTTACTCGACGAGGCAGACAAAACCAGTTCCGAGTTTCAGAAATTTAGCCGAAGGGCACGAAGAATTGATGCGACTCTCAAATAAATCCGCAACGACAAAGAACACATAAGACCACCCCCTTCTTTGCAAGCCTTGCAAACCCATCCCTCATCACCTGAAATATCGTATTTTTGCGCCGAATTATAATTGTAAGAAAGAGTGCTCATATCATGAATATTACACCATCGAAAGTAGTCCATCGTCAGAAGGCGTTGTTCAGCCGGGACCTGCCTTTTAAGCCTCAATATGGCATGATGCTGTATGTCGAGGCGGGCGCGAATGAGGAGATCAACGGGTACTTTCACAAGAATATGGAGAAAGTTTGCCGTATTTTGGGCAAATCGTTCACCTATTTGCCCGCGATGCTGGACAGACTGGCGCAGATTGTGGAGTATAACTGGCCGGAGACCGACTCCGCATGGATAGAGAAGGCGAAGTCCGATCCGTCGTGGATACAAGACACTTATCGGGAAATCCTCTCCTACAGGATAGACAAAGAAGACGAAATGCCCGAATTGCCTTTGCAAATCACGGAACCACCCATGCTGATGCGCTATGAAGAGACTTCTTTAGACGGCCATGTTTTCACACTGTTCCCACTTCTGTACAGCGACGACACCCAATTTGAACAATTGTTGACCGCCATCGCGCAAGTGCCTCGTCCTGATTCGAATACATTTCATAGCACGCTTATCGAACAGCCCCTGCGTTATAGCCGTTTGCGCGAGAACGTGGATGTGGACCCTAAAGACAACGCGGACCGGGGAAGAATCGATGTGCTGGCGGACGAGATACGGCAGCGAATCGAGGAAATGCGCTCGATAGGGGTGTCCGATTTTGTCATCAAGAAACTGATTGCCCTGCCCGATCCCAAACTGAGCACGCTTCGCATCACCAAGGATTACGGCATTTTCCTGCCCGACTACAACGATATGGAAATCTCCTTGCCGACACTCTCCAAGGTGGTCTATTTTTTCTTTCTGCGCCATCCCGAAGGGCTGAGGTTCAAAGAGTTGGTGGACTATCGCGGGGAACTGCTGCGGATTTACTGCCGCATATCGAAACGTGAGGATCTGGATAAGATGGAGCAGAGCATTGACGAGCTGGTCGATTCCACCCGCAACTCCATCAATGAGAAGTGCAGCCGCATCCGCGCCGCCTTCGTGAGCCGCTTCAGCGACGATCTGGCCAAGAACTACTACATCACGGGATCTTCCGGTCAGGCAAAATACATCCCCCTCGACCGCAGTTTGGTGATCGACGAGGCGGGGATACTCACTCAAGTTTCGCCATGTTGACCCAAACTGTTTCGTGGAAATTTGTCTTTAAACGAAAGTGAATCCGCCGCGAACGCAGTGAGCGAGCGAGAATTTGAGAAAAGATGATGTTGAAACCAGACTAAGGAATGAGATAGCGTTGCTTAAGCAAGAGAATGAACGGTTGGTCAAAGAGTATATGAAAATGAAAAAAATAAGAATAATAACTTTTGGTCTCATATTATGTGTCATATCAGTGGTTTT
>CAMHNQ010000052.1 GCA_946186495.1 uncultured Bacteroidales bacterium | reverse complement strand
TACAATGTACAATGTACAATGTACAAATGAGTGCCGACTTGCACGTGTTTGACGTATATGGCAAACTGGTGCAGACCGTCCCGATGACGGGCGAGACCACCTCCGTCAACGTCTCCGGCCTGGCCGACGGCATGTACTTCGTGCGCGTGACCATGGATGCGGGCGTTGTGACGAAGCCGTTCGTGGTGAAACGATAGGCGCGAATCGCGCGGATAAATAGTTTCCGCGAATTTCGCGAATTTCACGAATAAATAATTTCCACGGATCACGCGGAAATTCTATATGACCATTGCAAAGGGGGATCCGAAAGGGTCTCCCTTTGCTGTTGTTGTTCGTTTGTCTGGTTGGATTGCGAACAGGAACAGGTGTTCATATAATGTTGAAAACTTCTTAGTCGCGGCGAGGGAGGGGGGATGGGAAAAAAATGTATTTTCGCGAGTTTAATCCGAATGCGCTTTCGGAAAGCGCAACAGACGCGACCAGCACAACATTCACGACAACAATTTCAACAATAATAATCACCAAATTCGCAAAAGATGAAAAAAGGATTACTGATTTTGGCATTATCTATGATTATGCTGACTTTCGGAGCCAAGGCGCAGATTGCTGTGTTCCAAGAGGGCTTTGAAAGCACGGCACTCCCGATCGGGTGGACGACCATGGACATCGACAACGACGGGATGAACTGGGAGCACAGCTCGGGATACGGTTTCATGGGAGGCCACAACAGCGACGGCTCCTATGTCTCCTACTCAAGAGACCCCATGTACAACGTACCTTTGACACCAGACGACTGGCTGGTCACCCCGGCCATCACCCTGAACGGGCCCAGCACGCTGACGTTCTACCGCATGGTCAGTTACCTGCCTATGGCCAACGAGGCAGACCACTACGCGGTGTATGTGTCCACCACTTCGGCAGCCGACACCACTGCATTCACGCTGCTGTATGAGGAGAATCCGATGAACATAGAATACGCCTGGGCGCTGCGGACAGTCGACTTGAGTGCCTACACCGGCGAGACGGTCCACATCGCGTTCCGGCACCACGGTGGCATCGGCAAGAGGGTTCTCGGCCTTGATGACATCACGGTGACGAGTTCGGTTGTCGAGCCGTTGATCACCATAATCCCCAACGGGCTCGTCTTCAACAATGTACCCGTGGGGACCTCGTCAGCTTCGCAAACGTTGACGGTAGATGCCTACAACGTCTCCGGCACGGTGACCGCCACGGTGGCCGCCCCGTTTGAAGTTTCCGCCGACAATGTGCTCTTCGGCAGTGTCGCCGCCGTCCCTGACACCGGCAACACCCTCTATGTCCGGTACTCTCCCACTGCCATCGGCACCGACAGCACCGTGCTGACCGTCAATGCCGGGACAGCCACGGCTGTCGTGAATCTCTACGGAAGCAGTATCGGCTGCGGAGTGTCCCTGCCTTACTCCCAAAACTTCAACACCACGCCGGAATTCGGCTTCCCTGACTGCTGGACGAATCCCTACCCGTTCCAGGGCTACCCCTTGGTCACCGACGATTACAGCGACTCGCCCGGCGAAAACATACTGATGTTCAAGTGCAACTACAACACCTACGAGCCGCTCTACGCTGTACTGCCACAGATGCCCGAGGACCTCACCTCTCTCCAGATGCACTTCACCACATTCCGGGAAGGAAGCTGGTCGGGCACCCTCCACGTGGGTTATGTCACCGCCCCTGACGACACCAGCTCCTTCGTGTCCGTATGGTCCATCAACGCCGCGCAGATTGGCGACAACAACCCCCACCTTTACCAGGTCAGCTTCGAGAATGCCAACATCGACCCCACGCTCAACTACCGCATCGCCTTCAAGTATGTGACCGGATCCAACTGGTACTGGTTTGTCGACGACGTGGTGGTGGAGATTCTCGCCCCATGTTCTACCCCTTCGAACCTGAACGTCCTCTCGACGACGAGCAATTCCGTGACAGTGGGTTGGGACGGGAACAGCCAGTTACTCTACAACCTTTACTACAAGACGGCATCCGACACAGGCTGGACGGTGTTCCAGAACCTGGCGTACGACACTGCAGGGCTCAGCATCACCGGCCTGTCCCCGGCCACCACCTACACCTGGTATGTGGCGGCGTTGTGCGAGGACGGCTCTGAGGTCAACAGCCTGACCACCGCGACTTTCACCACCGACTGCGCCACCTTCGTCGCGCCGTTCATCGAGAACTTCAACGCCGCAGCGGCGCTGCCGCCCTGTTGGAGCCGCTACAACGGCGCTGCCAGCGACATCTTCGCCGGGAGCAGCCTCACCCCCGCCAACCCTACCATGACCACTTCCGGGTGGGCGTGCAACAACCCGCACATTTTCGGGAACTACCACCTTGCGGCGAACATCCACGGGACGAACTGCTACAGATGGGTGGTGACCCCGCCCATTGACCTGAGCGCACTGACGACTCCGACCTTGACCTTCGACCTGGCGCTCACAAAATACAACAACGCCTCCACCATCCAGAACCCGACTGGGCAGCTGGACGACAAGTTCATGGTGATTGTCTCCACCGACAACGGCGCCACCTGGAGCGCGGCCAACGCCACCGTATGGAGCAACGACGGTAACGGGGACTACACCTACAACCAGATTCCGGCGGCCGGACAGGAGTTCTCCATCTCCCTGTCTGACTACGTCGGCCAGACGGTGATGATTGCCTTCTACGGGGAATCCTCCGTGGTGAACGGCGACAACGACATTCACCTCGACAATGTGGTGGTCCGCAACTTCTCCACCTGCACGAAACCGTCGAACCTCGCTGTCAGCTCCGTCACCGCCAATTCCGTCACCCTCTCCTGGACCGAGAACGGGACGGCCACGAACTGGGACATCGAATACGGTCCGACAGGTTTCCTCCACGGTTCTTCCGCCGCCACGATAGTGACCACGAGCACCAACCCCTCCACCATCAGCAACCTGTCAGCCAACACTTACGACTTCTATGTGCGAGCGAGCTGCGGCGACGACGAGAGCCTGTGGGTCGGCCCCGTCACCGCCACGCCGGGCACCTTCAGCTTCGGGATCACCGGTACCGACACCCTGACGGCTTGTTCCCTAACCCTCTACGACAACGGCGGCCCCAACGGGGACTACAGTTCCAACTGCAGCTACACGCTGGTCCTCTACCCTGAGACCGCCGGTGAGTCCGTTGGCGTCTCCGGCAGCTACACGACAGAGAACAACTGGGACTACCTCCGCATCTACGACGGCACAAACACCAACGCCCCCCTGCTCGGGGAGTTCTGCGGCACCGGCACCATCCCCGTGCTGATGTCCTCCTACGGTCCCCTGACCATCGAGTTCACCTCCGACGGGGGCATGCAATACTCGGGCTTCGTCCTGAACACCCTTTGCTCCTCCTGCGCCCCTGCAGGCGGGTTGACCGTTGACAGCCTCACCTCCACCTCCGCAGTCATCAGTTGGACGGGCATGGCGTCTTCCTACTTGGTAGAATACCAGGCCGCAGGTGATGAGAGCTGGATTTCCCAGACCACCAGCGACACGTCCCTCGCATTGAACGGCCTCACCCCCCACACCACCTACACGGTGCGGGTGCTTGCAGACTGCGGGGACAACTACTCTCCCGAGACGACCATCACCTTCACCAGCACGATGGAGACCACGCCCCTACCCTACAGCACGGACTTCAACGCCGGCAGCGACCAGATTTGGACACTGAACAACGGCAGCTGTTCCAGCTACTGGGCCATCGGGGCCATCAACGACAGTACCAGTGCATTGTTCGTGACCTCCAACGGCAGCACAGCCGGCTACAATGCGAACTCCATCTCCGTGGTCACCGCCGAGAAGCTCTTCACGGTGGGCGATGCCAGCGACCTCCTCATCACCTTCGACGTGCAGGCTGGCGGCGAGAGCGAATTCGACTTCTTGAAGGTGTTTTTCTCACCGGCAAGCACGGAGTATCCCGCATCCACCTCAAACACAACAAACTACGCCAGTGTTGACTATCAAACCTACGCGGTCGATTTCTCCAACTATCTGCAATACTCCTCCTACAGTTCCCACCCCTACAAGTTCAACCTCACCGGAGGCAACGTCATTCATGTGAGCGTGGTGATGCCCAATCCGAACAACAACCCGGACGACTTCTCCACGGCTAAACTGGTCTTCTTGTGGAGAAACGACAACAATGCAGGCAGCCAACCCGGCGCCATCATCCACAACGTCTCCATCTCGCCGCTCACCTGTCCGGCCCCCACTGACCTGACCGTCACCAACATCACCACCAACAGCGCGTCCTTCACCTGGAGTGCCGGCGACGATGAGGATGATTGGACCTTTGAGTACAGGCCGGCCTTCGGTTCCTCCTGGACCAGCGTGCAAGTCACCGGCATGGCCTACCAGCTCAATGGCTTAAGCCAGGGAACGGCCTACGAAGTCCGGGTGCGGGCCAACTGCAACTCCGACGACCATTCGCCGTGGTTGACCATGAGCTTCACGACATTCTGCGACGCCATCAGCACATTCCCCTACACGGAGGGTTTCGAACATTACGGCGCAATGCCCGACTGCTGGTCGCAGGAGCATGTCAACGGTGTCTTGAACTGGACGTTCCGCACAGGCGCCTCCAACTCGAACAGCGGCATCACGACAGCCCACAGCGGCAGCTACAACGCCTTCTTCTACGAAACAAACGCCAACGGCAACACCACCAGGCTGGTATCCCCCGTATTCGACCTCACTGGCGTGACCTATCCGACTTTGAGCTACTGGCATGCGCAAAAAGTGTGGGGCATCAGCCAGGACAACCTGCAAATCTATTATCGCACCTCGCCCAACGACGAGTGGCATGAGTTAGTCCAGCACTTCACCTCCGTGGAGGTCTGGACCAAGGATTCCGTCTCGCTGCCCAACCCGTCGGCCAACTACCAGATCGCCTTCACGGGTGTCGCCAACTACGGCTACGGCATCCTCTTGGATGACATCACCATTTCAGCCAGCAGCAGCCCGATCGCCACCGACCCGACGGTGGTCACCATGGCCGCCACCGACATTGCGCAGACCACCGCCACGATCAACGGCACTGTCATCAACCCCGACAACGTGACGATTTCCGCCAAGGGCTTCCAGTGGAAAGAGGCTTCTGCAGCCGACTACACCACCGTGAACGCCACCGGCAGCGGCCTGAGCTACAACCTCACCGGCCTCACCGCCGCCACCGGCTACACCTTCCGTGCCTTCATCACCTTCAACGGACAGACCGTCTATGGCAACGAGATGACCTTCACCACGCTTGAGCAGGGTGTCGAGCCGTGCGATGCACCCACCGGCCTGCACGCCACAGACATCCAGAACCACGCCATCACCATCGCTTGGGACGCCAACAGCAGCGTGGGCAGCTGGAACGTCCAGTACCGCAAGCAAGGCACGGACTCTTGGACTGACGCCGCCGCCAACACCAACAGCTACACCGTCACCAACCTCGAAGGCAGGACCGCCTACGAGTTCATGGTGCAGGCCGACTGCGGCAACGGCAACCTCAGCGACTGGAGCGACGCCATCACGGCGACCACCACCAACGTGGGCATCGACAGCTGGATGGAGAACAGCGTGAAGGTGTTCCCCAACCCGGCGAACGACTTCGTCAATGTACAATGTACAATGTACAATGTACAATTAGGTGCGGATCTGCACGTGTTTGATGTGTATGGCAAATTGGTGCAGACCGTCCCGATGGCGGGCGAAACCACGATCCTCAACATCTCCACCCTCGCCGACGGCATGTACTTCGTGCGCGTGACCACGGAAGCGGGCGTTGTAACGAAACCGTTCGTCGTGAAGCGGTAAACAGTAAACAGTAAACAGTAAACTAAAAAGGGGGATCCGGAAGGGTCTCCCTTTTTTTCAGGATTAAGAATTCAGGTCCCGAGTTCCAAACGCGCCCTTTCCTCCAACATTCATACTCCCAATCACCCATCACCATTCACCCATCACTATTCACCAATCACTATTCACCAATCACAACGGATTCTTTATCCTAAAACGCTTTTATCCAACACAATGATTTGTATCATGAATAAAATAGGCCAATTTATTCTTCGCGACGTGTAGTTTTTCGACACTTTTTAGCGTTTAAATACAACGGATAGGTATGCTTATTCATCTAATATAATAAACAATATAATCATTCACCAAATTCAAAAAAAATGAAGAAAACACTATTGAATGTACTCATGTTGCTGATGGTGACGCTGTGGGCAGGCCCGTGGCGCGCATCGGCGCAGGACGTGCTGACGGTGGCGGACGGTACCGTCACCAACGACCATGTCCCCATTTACGGTCTGTATTTGGACAACTACATCCGCACGCAGATCATCTATCCGGAAGACCTGCTGACAGACTTGGTGGGCTCCACCATCTCACAGCTGACCTTCCACATGTCATCACTACCGACCAATCCGAGCAACTGGACATCCGTGCTGAACGTCAAGATGGGCACCGTCACGGAGTCCGCGTTCACCTCGGCCTCCTTCTCCAACGCCACGACGGACATCGTCTATACGGGCACGTTGAACGGCTCCACCAACGCGATGACCATCGTGTTAGAGGCGCCCTACTACTATGAAGGCGGCAACCTGCTGTTGGAGTTCGCCTCCGTGACGGAGGGCGGCTATTCTGGAGCCTCCTTTTACGGCATCACCTCCACGGGAGCCAGCCTTTCAGGGTACAGTAGTTCCAGTGCGGCCAGCATAAACCCCACACTGCGGAACTTCATCCCCAAGACGACCTTCACCTACACGGCTGGCGAAATCAGCTGCCATTCCGTCGGCGCACCGTCCGTCTCGAGCATCACCTCCACGAACGCCGTCGTCACCTGGGGTACTCCCGTGGATGGCGGCAGCTACATCGTACAATACAAGACGGCCAACCAGAGTTGGGACAACGCCGACGTGGTGACCGACTTCGTCACCGACACCACCTACGACTTCATGGACATGCTGAATCCGGTGACCACCTACAACATGCGCATCGCCAACTATTGCGGCGGCACGGACACCAGCAGCTGGCGCAACATCACTTTCACCACGGACTGTGGCGCCATCTCCACCCTACCCTACACGATGGACTTCGAGGGCTATCCCTCCTCCGGATCCCCGGTCCCGCAATGCTGGACCCGCGTGCTCGGTTACACCGGCTACAGCTCCACTTACCCGTATGTAGCCTCTTCTTCCTACAGTTCTTACGAAGGAAGCGGCTATCTCTCCTTCTACGGCAACAATGTCATCGCACTGCCCGTCTTCGCAGACAACCTCAACACCCTCCGCATGACCTTCTGGATGAAGCCGGGCAACAACACCGCATCCTACGGCCATACGGACGTGGGCATTCTCACCAACCTCTCAGACACCTCCTCCTTCCAAGTGGTGCAGAGCTGGGAAGCCACCGACCTGACCTCCGCCTACCAGTTCTTCACCGTCGATTTCAACAATGTGACGGTCACGGACTCGGCCTGGATCGCGTTCCGCAGCGTCGCGCCGAGCGGCTACAACTGGTATGTCGATAACCTCACCGTGCTGCCCATCCCCGCGTGCATAGAACCCGCAGGTGTGACGGCCACCACCCCTGATGCCTACACGGCCGATGTGGCCTGGACCGGCGGCAACGCCCCTTACACGGTCTATTACAAAACCACCGACGAAATCGAATACACGGCGGTTTCCGGCATCTATGACACCACTTACACCCTCACGGGCCTGATCCCGGTCACCCAATACCAAGTGTATGTGACCAGCGGATGCCCTGACGGCACGGAGTCGGCTTCCCAAGTGGGAACCTTCAAGACCCCGTGCGCTGCCTTCGAGGCCCCGTTCTTCGAGGACTTCAACGCAGGCACCAACATGCCCGACTGCTGGATGCGTTTGCAAGGCTTGGCTTCCGACGCTTTCGCCGACACCCTCGTCACCGAGACCACCAACGGCTGGAACTTCAACAACAACTACGCCTTCGGACAATATCATGCCCGCCTGAACATCTTCGGCACCAGCACGAAATACTGGTTGGTGACCCCTCAGATCGACCTCAGCACGCTGAGCAACCCCGCGCTGCGCTTCGACATGGCGCTGACCCGCTACAACACCTCCAACCCCATCGACAACGACTCCACCGAGCAGGCTGACGACAAGTTCATGGTCATCGTCTCCACCGACAACGGGGCTCACTGGAGCGCCGCCAACGCCACCGTGTGGGACAACACCGGCAACGGCGACTATGTCTATAACCGCATCAGCTCCATCTGCGAGAAAGTCACCATCGACCTCGCCCAATATGCCGGCCAGAATGTCCGCATCGCCTTCTACGGCGAATCGACGGTTGCCGGCGGCGACAACGACCTGCATATCGACAACGTGACGGTTGACGAGCTGCCCGCCTGCGTGGCACCCACCCAAGTGGTTGTCAGCAACGTGACCGGCAACACCGCCGACATTGCCTGGACGGAAAACGGCACCTCCACCTCCTGGACGGTGGAATACGGTCCTGCAGGCTTCGAGGCCGGCACCGGCACCCAAGAGAACGTCTCCGGCACGCCGTCCCTCACCCTCAACGGCCTGAACCCGGCCATGCAGTATGAGGTGCGCATCTTCTCCGACTGCGCTTCCGACACCGCCTGCAAGCTGTTTGTCACGGCCTGCATGCCGTTCAGCGCAGTCCCCTTCACCTGGAACTTCGACGAAAACCTCCTCGCCGGAACGAGCAGCTATCCGCTGCCCACCTGCTGGACGCGCATCACTCCGAGCGGTGCCGGTTCCACGCTGTACCCGTATTCCTACATTTCCTCCACATACGCGCACAGCGGCACCCGCAGCCTCTATTTCGGCAACTACTACGGCACCCAATACGCCATCATGCCGGAGCTGGACATCAACACGCTGGATCTGACGAACCTTGTGGTGACGTTCTTCGCCCGCAACTCCGCGTCGGGAACCAACATTGAGGTAGGTGTGATGAGCGACCCGACCGACCCGGCCACCTTCACGGTGCTGCAGTCTGTCACCCCGCTGACTACCGCCTCCGCTGACCCGTTCGCCGTATCGTTGGCCAGCGCCATCGGCCAGGGCAGCTACATCGCCTTCCGCAACATCACGGCCGGCGGTTCATACACTTACACGTATGTGGATGACGTGACCCTGACGGACCTTTCCGGCTGCACGGCTCCCATGCAGCTGACCTCCATTCCGGCCCCGCACAGCGCGACGCTCTCCTGGGTCGGCAACGCCAATTCTTACGACCTCTATTACAAGGCCGCTTCTGACACCGAGTATGTCGAGTTCATCGGTGCCGAGTTAGACGTGGACGGCAACTACGAACTCGCGGGCCTGACCCCGAGCACCAGCTACCAATGGTATGTGGTGTCCCACTGCGACGACACCGCCTACACCAGCGGCATCCTCACCTTCACCACCCCGTGCGAAGGCATTGCCACGCTTCCCCAATCCTGGGACTTCGAGAGCGGCAACACCGGCGGCACGACCAGCTACCCACTGCCCGCCTGCTGGAACCGCATCACCCCCTCCGCAGCCTCCAGCCTCTATCCTTATGTGACCAGCAGCACTTCCAACGCCCATAACAGCTCCTACTACCTCTATTTCTACAACAACTACCCGAACCAGTACGCCATCATGCCGTACATCGACGCCACAGCCTTGAGCATGAACGAGCTGCAGGTCTCCTTCTTCGCCAGAATGTCCTCCGTTGACACCAACACCTTCCTGGTGGTGGGTGTGATGAGCAACCCGGAGAACGCCGGTTCCTTCGTGCCGGTAGATACGCTCGCCCTGACGAACAGCTACACGACCGAACCGATCGTGGTCACCTTCGACAACTACACCGGCAACGGCAGCTACATCGCCTTCAAGAACATCGTGGTGGGTTCCTCCAACTACACGGCCTTCTACGTGGACGACATCCAGCTCAGCTACATCCCCGTCTGCGACGCGCCCACCGGCGTGACGGCAGCTCCTGCCGTGACCGATGCTGTCGTGACCTGGAACGGAACGAGCAGTTCCTACAATGTGTATTATAAGGCCGCCACGGACTCCCTCTACATGGTGCAGGAAAACGTCAACAGCGGCTTCACGTTGGGCAACCTGACGGCCAGCACGGCCTACATGCTGTATGTGGCCGCCATCTGCGAGGACGGCAGCGAGGCCACTTCCCCGATAGTGCTCTTCTCCACGGACTGCGCCCCTGAAACGGTGCCTTACACCGAGAATTTCAACGGCGGCACGACGATTCCCGACTGTTGGAAGACCTACGCCGGTTTCGCCGACAGCGTGTTCAACGGTGCTGCGATGACGGCTTCCACCAGCTACTGGTCGTTCTCCAACACGCAGGTGTTCGGAGCCAACCACACCAGAATCAACATCTACGGCACTGGTGTGCACAACTGGTTGGTGAGCCCGGCCATCGAACTGACGGGCCTGAGCACTCCGGCTCTCACCTTTGACATGGCACTGACCAAGTTCAACACGGCGAATGCGATCGAGGACACCACCGCCCAGCAGGACGACAAGTTCATGGTGGTCATCTCCACCGACAACGGTGCCACCTGGAGCGCGGCCAACGCCACCGTGTGGGACAACACCGGCAACGGCGACCACAGCTACAACCACATCTCCACCACAGGTGACGAAATCACCATCCCCTTGGCCCAGTATGCCGGCCAGACCATCCGCATCGGCTTCTACGGCGAATCGACGGTGGCGGGCGGCGACAACGACCTGCACATCGACAACGTGCATGTGGGCGAACAGGCGGCCTGCGCCACCCCGACGCAGTTCACGGTGTCGAACGTGACAGCCACTACCGCCAACCTCTCCTGGCAGGCCAACGACGCCACCAACTGGGTGGTGGAGTACGACACTGTCGGCTTCACCCTTGGCAACGGCATCCAGATGAACGTCTCCGGCACGCCTTCCACCGTGCTGAGCGGTCTGGAACCCTCCACCGACTACGATGTCTATGTGTATGCCGTCTGTGACGACGGCAGCGCCACCAACGCCGCCTTCAAGACCTTCCGCACGGGCTGCTTAGAGCTGACCGAAGTGCCGCAGACCTGGGATTTCGACGCCAACCTCAACGGCGGTACCTCCAACTATCCGCTGCCCGACTGCTGGCGCAGAATCACCCCTTCCAGCACCGCCACGCTCTACCCCTACGCCTACAACTCTTCCTACAACGCACACAGCGGCACCCGGAGCCTCTACTTCTACAACTACTACCCGCAGTCCATCGCTGTCTTGCCGGCCATCGACAATACGGTGTTAGACATCACCACGCTGCAGGTCACTTTCTTCGCAAAGATTTCCTCCGTCAACAACAATGCGGCTCTGGAAGTGGGTGTGATGACCGACCCGATGGACGCAAGCACGTTCACTCCGGTGCAGGCGCTGACCCTGACGGATTCCTATCCGGCAACAGCCTACGAAATCCCGTTCATGAACTATACGGGCAATGGACAATACATCGCCTTCCGCAACACCACCTCTTCCACGCTGTACAACTACATCTACGTGGATGATGTCACCTTAGAGGCCATTCCGGCCTGCTCCCGTCCGCTGAACCTCGCCACCGTCTCCACCACGGAGACCACGGCCACCCTCAGCTGGGTGTCCACCGCCGACGCGTTCACCCTCCACTACAAGCCCTCCACCGACAGCACCTGGCAGAGCGAGAGCAATGTCACGCTGACCGGCGGCAGCTACACGCTGGGCAACCTGACGGCAGGCACGACCTACGACTGGTATGTGGAGACCGCCTGCGGCATCGACACCGAGCTGGTGAGCGACACCCGCCATTTCACCACGCAGATGATCCCGACCTCGCTGCCTTACAGCACCGACTTCACCACCGACCAGAACTGGCTGCTGAAAAACAGCGACGCCACCAACCGCTGGGTGATGGGCACGCCTACAGGCGACACTGAAGGCGCCCTGTTCATCTCCAACAACGGCACGAATGCGCAATACACCATCACGAGCCGGTCGATCGTCGTTGCCGAGAAGCTCTTCACGATGCCGAGCAGCGACTCCGTGCACGTCTCCTTCGACGTGAAAGTGGGCGGCGAAGGCACCTCCACACCTTACGACTACCTCAAGGTGTTCCTGTCGCCTGCCACCGTGGATTACGGGGCCGGTGCCATCGAATCCACCCCGCAGTCGGGCTACGCCTTCAACGAATATGCCTTCAACTTCGCCAACTATGCTTCGATGACGAGCGACACGTCCCACTTCTTCAAGCTGAGCCTGACCAACGACAGTGTGCTGCACATCGACATGAACATGGCGAAACCCGATGCAAGCGGGCAGGCCAAGATCGTCTTCCTGTGGCGCAACGACAACTCCGCCGGCACGCAGCCCGGCGCGGTGATTCGTAACTTCACCATCAACACCGACCTCACGCCTGTGGTGACCAACCCGACGGTGGCCACCAGCGCCGCCACGGCGGTCGCACAGACCACCGCCACGCTGAACGGCACCATCACCAACCCCGACAACGTGACGATTTCCGCCAAGGGCTTCCAGTGGAAGACCACCACGGGCGGCACCTACCAGACGGTGAACGCCACCGGCACGGGCCTGAGCTACAACCTCACCGGCCTCACCGCCGCCACCGGCTACACCTTCCGCGCATTCATCACCTTCAACGGACAGACTGTCTATGGCAACGAGATGACCTTCACCACCCTGCCCGAGGATGTGCAACCTTGCGAGACCCCGACCGGCCTGACGGTCGCCAGCGTGGAGAACCATGCCGTGACCGTGACCTGGGACGCCAACAGCAACGTGAACAGCTGGAACATCCGCTACCGCAAGGCTAACGAGGGTAGCTGGAGCTCCGCCACCGCCAACACCAACAGCTACACCATCTCCAACTTGGACGGCAACACCGACTACGAGATCCAGGTGCAGGCCGACTGCGGCGACGGCAACCAGAGCGACTGGACGGCCTCTGCCACCGCACACACCACCAACGTGGGCATCAGCAGCTGGCTGGAGAACAGCGTGAGGGTGTTCCCGAACCCGGCAAACGACTTCGTCAATGTACAATGTACAATGTACAATGTACAATTAGGTGCGGATCTGCACGTGTTTGATGTGTGTGGCAAATTGGTGCAGACCGTCCCGATGACGGGTGAAACCACGATCCTCAACATCTCCTCCCTGGCCGACGGCATGTACTTCGTGCGCGTGACCACAGAAGCGGGCGTTGTAACGAAACCGTTCGTCGTGAAACGGTAAACGGTAAACAGTAAACAGTAAACTAAAAAGGGGGATCCGAAAGGGTCTCCCTTTTTGGTTTCAGGTTTCAAAGGGGAAAATGGAATCCGCGTTAGCGGTCGGATGAATCGCCGGCGGATGTATGGCGACGCTTGGAAGCGTCGTCTCCTAATCCGCGACGGCTCGCTCCCCTATCAAAGTTGGTGCGTAAGCCCTGGTTCTTCTGCGCGGCATTCGTCCCCCGACACGAAAAAAATGTATTTTTGCGGCATTGAAATATCAGATTAAAACAAGTCATCGGTAAAGGTCACGTCTATGAAGAAAAAGATACTGTCTTTATACCATTTTTTGTCGCCAAAGCACCAAACCGTGCATTTGGAGTACCGGGTGAATCCGCAGCCGCGTTTCTCCCCACACCCTTTGCTTTACAATCTCATCAACCGAAACAGGGAAGAGTATGCGCACCTGCTAAGGAAGTTCCTGTCCTACAGCGGCACGCTACAGCAAATTCGCGATGCCAGGGTGGAATCCGACGAGAACCAGCCGAGCTGGAACAACGGTTATCTGCCCGGGTTGGACATTGTGGCCCTTTATGGCATGATTGCCGAGAAGAGGCCCGCGCGGTATATCGAGATCGGGTCGGGGAACTCCACCAAGGTGGCCCGCAAGGCGGTGAGGGAGCAACAGCTTCGCACTGAAATCATCTCTATCGACCCCTACCCGCGCGCCAACATCGACCACCTGGCCGACAGGGTGATACGCAAGCCGTTAGAGGAGATGGAGGACTTGCAAGCCATCACGGAATCCCTGACGGAAAACGACATCCTGTTCATCGACAACTCGCACCGGGTGTTCCCGAATTCCGACGCCACCGTCTGTTTCCTGGAGCTCCTGCCCATGCTGAAAAGCGGCGTGACCGTGCATTTCCACGACATCTACCTCCCCTACGACTACCCCCAGTTCATGTGCGACCGGTTCTACAGCGAGCAATACATGCTGGCCGCCTTCCTGATTGCGGACGACAGGGAGAGGCGGAGATACCAGCCCACGATGCCTAACTTTTTCGTCAGTGAGGATGCCGAGCTGTCCTCCATCATCGCACCGGTCTGGGAGCACGAGAATCTGAAAGGGGTGGAACGCCATGGAGGGTCCTTCTGGATGGAGATTCGGTAAAGCATACAACACAAA
This sequence comes from uncultured Bacteroidales bacterium, assembly GCA_946186495.1. Taxonomy (GTDB): domain Bacteria; phylum Bacteroidota; class Bacteroidia; order Bacteroidales; family WCHB1-69; genus F23-D06. Next base: position 7,510 of record CAMHNQ010000052.1, on the reverse strand, counting down.
ATCCAAGATTTTTTTTCCAACAATTAGCAACATGAAAAAAAACGCATTCATGATGATGCTGGTGATGGTGGCAACCCTCGCCTGCATACCGTCCGGGAAGATTCTCGCCCAGACAGACTGCAGCAACATCGCCGTCCCCTACGTGCAGGACTTCGAAAGTGTGGCGGACTACAGCCTGCCGGAATGCTGGGGGCAAATCAACCCCTTTGTGGAGGGGAACTATCCCGTCGTGGAGTCCTACCAGCCACACGGCGGAAGCAAAGCGCTGCGATTCCGCACATTTGAGACGCCGCAATTCGCCGTGATGCCGCAGTTCGCGGCGGCCCTGAACACCCTGCAAGTCACCTTCTGGACACGCCGGCACAATTCCTCTTCCGGCACGTTCAGCGTCGGATACCTTACCGACGCCAGCAATGCGGCCTCGTTCGTGACCGTATGGAGCAACACGGCGGCCCAGATGGGGAACAACAACTACCAGTCAGTCACGGTCGGCTTCGAAAATGTGGCCGTCGATCCCGCCCTGGACTACCGCATCGCCTTCCGCTACGAGGCCGCGAATGCCTACGTCTTCTGGTATGTGGACGACATCACGGTGGAGGCCATCCCTTCGTGCAACACGCCCTACGGCCTCACGACCAGTGAGGTGACGAGTACTTCCGCCACCCTGTCGTGGAGCGGCTTGGCCGACAGCTACACCGTTTACTATAAGGCGACCGACGACACGGTTTGGAACGAGACGCCGTTCGTGACGTTGGACGCCGGCGGTTTTCTCATCGAGGGGCTGAATCCGGCCACCACCTACCAATGGTATGTGGTTTCCGACTGCGGTGACACCCTCCTCCCCAGCGCCGGCACGGCGACGTTCACCACGGAGTGCGGGGTCTACCCGACACCCTTCGCCGAAAACTTCAACGCCGCCAACGGCATGCCCATCTGCTGGAACCGGATGACCGGGACGGCCGCCAGCGCCTTTGCAGGCACGAGCCCCACCAGCATCAACGGCGGATGGAACTTCTACACCGCATACGTCTTCGGGCAATACCACCCCCGCCTCAACATCTACGGGTCTTCCATCAGCCGATGGATCGTCACCCCGCCCATAGACCTCTCCTCCACAACCGCCCCGGGACTCTCCTTCAAGCTCGCGCTGACCCGGAACAATGTCTCCACAGCCGTCACTCCCGGAGAACAGCCGAACCAGCGCTTTATGGTGATGGTCTCCACCAACATGGGCGTCTCCTGGAGCTCCGCCAACGCCACCGTCTGGAGCAACGACGGCAACGGGGACTTCGTGCTGGACTCCGTGCCCGCCACCGGCGAGACCGTCACCCTCCCGCTCAGCCAGTACGTTGGCGACACCATCATGATCGCCTTTTACGGTGAATCCACGGATGACGGCGGCGACAACGACCTCCATATCGACGACATCGAGGTCGGGGAACTCTCCAACTGCGCCAAACCCACCTCCTTAGAAGCCTACAACATGACGAACACCTCCGTGACCTTGGACTGGACGGAAGCCGGAGACGCCACCTCCTGGAACGTCCGCTATGGCGTGGCCGACACCCCTGCAGACGACACCGGAATTTCGGTGACAGCCACCAACAGCCACCCATTCACGGTGGAAGGACTCACGACAGGCGAGACCTACGACTTTTACGTCCAAGCCGACTGCGGGAACGAGCAGAGCGGCTGGACGGGGCCCGTGACGATGCGCCCGGGGTTCCTCAACATGCGCATCAGCGGTTCCGACACGCTGACCTCCTGTTCGGCCATGGTCTATGACAACGGCGGGGCAAGCGGCAACTACAGCAACAACTGCAACAGCGTGCTGGTCATCTTCCCCGAAGTCGTCGGCGGCAGCGTCTCGATCCAGGGACAGGTTAGCACGGAACTGGGCTATGACACGCTCTGGGTTTACGACGGCGTCGGAACGGACAATGCCCCGATAGCGGCCTGCACCGGCTCCAACCAAACATTGCCCCTGACCATCTCCTCCAGCGGCCCTCTGACCCTCCGCTTCATGTCGGACCTGAGCACCAACAGCAGCGGTTTTGCCTTGGAGGTGAACTGCATCACCTGCTTCCCGCCCACAGGGCTGGCCGTTTCAGGCATCACCGACAACAGCGCCGTGGTGACATGGAATGGCAACGAAAACATTGACTCGTGGTTGGTGGCATACAAGGCCGCCACTGACACGGCATGGATTGAGATGGCGGAGACGGACACAACACTCACGCTGAACAACCTGAACGAGGGAGAATACTATGAGGTACAGGTGCGTACCGACTGTGGCGGCGAATACTCCTTGCCGGCCACGCTGACTTTCGCCACGGCAATGAACGCGGTTCCGCTGCCCTACTCCACCGGCTTCGGCGTCGGGGAGGATCGCGTCTGGAAGCTGAGTAACGGCAACTGCGCCAACCGCTGGACCTTGGGCGCCGCCGACAGCATCCTCTTCATCTCCGCCGACGGGGCCACCCCCGGCTACAACGTTGACTGGGCCGCCTCCGTTGTGACGGCTGAAAAGCTGTTCACCGTAGGCACGGGAGGAAGCTTCGACATCAGCTTCGACGTGCAAGTGGGCGGCGAGGCCAACTACGACTACCTGAAGGTCTTCTTCGCGCCGGAAGGCCTCGAATACCCCGCCAGCGACAACTTCCCGGCTTACGCCATGGCAAGCTCCGACACCTTCGCCGTCGATTTCTCGTCCTATACGCCGCAAGGCACCCCGCCGGCCATCCTCATGCTGACAGACGGCATGACACACGTGGAGATGACCATGCCCAACCCGAACGCCGTCACCAACGACAGCTCCACGGCCAAGTTGGTGTTTGTATGGCGCAACGACAACACCGACGGAGCCCAGCCCGGCGCGGTGATCGACAACATCAGCGTGAGTACCACCTCGTGCCCGCAGCCTGGCAACGTGGCCATTGCCTCCGTCACCCCCAACAGCGCCGTCCTCACCTGGCAGTCCTCGGATGATGCCAGTGTCTGGAATGTCGAATACCGGGAAATCGGCACAGAGGCCTGGACCACAGCCACGGCCACAGACACCACGCACACGCTCACGGGCCTGATGCCCGGCACCCCATACGTAGTGCAAGTGCAGACGGACTGCGGCACCAGCCAGTCGCTTTGGGTGCCCGTGTCGTTGACCACGGAGTGCGAAACCGTCACGGCACTGCCCTATACGGAAGGCTTCGAGACCATGAACCAGTTGCCGGCATGCTGGCGGCAGGAGTATGTGACGGGGACCTTGAACTGGACCACCCACTCTGGAGACAGCACGAACTCCACCAGCGCACACGGCGGGAATCTCAACGCCTTCATCTACCACTCCTCCTACGACACGGCCACGACCAGACTGGTCACCCCAGTCTTCGACCTCTCCGGCACAACAGCACCCTACATCTCATACTGGGTGCTGCAGCAGGCGTATGGAGCAGACCTGGACAGGCTGACGGTCTATTACCGGACCGCCGACGACGCACCCTGGCAACAACTGGCACAATACGACAACAGCATTGCGGACTGGATGCGCGACTCCTTGGCCTTGCCCTCCCCCCTGCCCTTCTGCCAATTCGCCTTTGAAGGCCGGGTCTACTACGGCTACGGCATCGCTTTGGACGACTTCACCGTGGGCGATGCGGGCTTCGTGGTGACAAACCCGACAGTGACCACCAACACCGCCACCAATGTACAACAGGGTACCGCCACGCTGAACGGCACAGTCTCTAATCCCGATAACGTGACCCTCTCTGCAAAAGGTTTCCAATGGAAACAGGCTTCCGCCGGCGACTACACCACCGTGACTGTGACCGACGACGAATTGACCTACAACCTTTCCGGCCTCACCGCCGGCACTGAATACACCTTCCGCGCGTTCATCACTTTTGACGGCAACACAGTCTATGGCGACGAGGCGAACTTCACCACTCTTCCGGAAAGCGGCGACGCTGTGGCTGAGTACTTAGAAAACAGCATTGCGATATTCCCGAATCCGGCAAACACCATCCTGAACGTACGGATGCGATTCATCACGTGCGCACAAATGATTGAAATCTTCAACACCGTTGGGACGCGATTATTCGCGTCCGCCCAGCCTGCAGTTGAGAACGGCACGATTCAGATCAACGTTTCCGGCTTGGCCGACGGCATGTACTTCGTGCGCGTGACCACGGACATGGGCATTGTGACGAAGCCGTTCGTGGTGAAAAGGTGATCTCAACGCATTGCGAGGAGATCGCGTAAAGTCTTTACGATGATTTCACAAGGGGGTTCCTGAAGGACCCTCTTTTTTTGTTGCATGGGAAGCGACTGAGGTGCGGTGTTCTTTGAAGGGCATCACCGCTTCGCTGCCGTTCCGTTTTTCGCCCAGACGATCACCCCGACCAGAATCAGCGCCATCGGCGGGAGAATCATCAGTCCATTGTTCAGGTAGCCGGCGGCATACCAACTGTCAGGGATGACTTGGTGGTTCCACAACGTGCCGGAGCCGAACAGCTCGCGGAAAAAGGCCACCACAACGAGCACCAAACCGTAGCCGAGTCCATTCATCATGCCGTCCATGAACGACGGGAACGGTTTGTGAGACAGCGCGAAAGCCTCCAAACGGCCCATGATGATGCAGTTGGTGATGATCAGGCCTACAAAGACCGACAGCATCTTGCTCACGTCGTAGAGGAAAGCCTGAAGGAGCAGGTCAACCACAATGACGAAAAAAGAGACCACCAACAGCTGGACGATGATACGGATGCGTGGCGGTATTGTATTGCGCATCAAGGAGACGATGAAGTTGGAAAAGGCGCAGACCAAAGTCACGGAGAGAGCCATGACCACGGCTGGCTTGAGCTGTGCGGTCACCGCCAGGGCGGAACAGACTCCGAGAGTTTGCACCAATATCGGGTTATCTTTGCCGAGAGGTCCGAGATAATTTTTCATGGCGTTAATGATGATTTGTGATTTGTGAAGGGTGAAGGGATGACTGTATCATTTCATCCAAGCCTTTGGAGGTCAGTGTCGCGCCGCTGATGGCATCCACGCGGTTCTCCGCGGCAATTCCGCTGGCGGTTCCAGGCTTCAGCACCCTTACAGACACGAAATTGCCGTTTCTGTCATAGAGTTTCTTGCCCTTGAATGCTTTCAGAAAAGCCTCCTCCGTGATCTTTGCGCCCAGTCCAGGGGTTTCTGACTTGTGGTCGAAACTGACCCCTTTGAGGGTTTGCCCGTCCTCCGACACCACCGCATAGCCCCATATCGGCCCCCACAGCCCCTTTCCATCGAGGCGCAGGGCGATCCCGATGCTGCCGTCGGCGCAAGAGACCCGGTACTGCCGCCCGTCGTCGGTCATCGGCTCGGCAAGGTTGGGAAATGCGTCTAAAGCTTTCGCCCTGTCAATGTCGTGGCCGGCAGCCCGCAAAATCTGCTGACACTTCTCGGCCTGCCGGTTGCGGTCGCGCAGGGGCCTCAACCCCGTGGAAACCAACGTGAGCGTCACCGCTATTACCACAACCAACGCCGTGATGTACAGAAAGATGTATGTGTTCGAGAATTTTTTCATTTAGTGAATGGTGAATGGTTAACGGAGTCATAAGTTATAAGTCTTACGCCTCACGACTCGCGTCCTACACCTCTGTTTGATATGGCTTTGCACGACGCACCAGTCTATGAGCGGGGCGAAGATGTTCATGAGCAGGATGGCGAGCATCATGCCTTCGGGGTAGCCCTTGTTGAGGGTGCGGATGAGGATGGCGAGCACGCCGATGAGCAGTCCGTAGATATGCTTGCCTGCCCGGGTATGCGCAGCGGTCACGGGGTCGGTGGCCATGAAGACTGCGCCGAACAGGAAACCGCCCATGAGAATCTGGTCGTAGCCCGCGATGGGGCAAAGTCCCGTCACGCGGCAGATGACCGCCGTGACGTATCCGCCGGTGAAGACGGAGAGCATGATGCGCCAGTCGGCCACTTGCGTGAAGAGGAGGATAGCCGCACCGATGAAAATGGCGATTTTGCAAGTCTCCCCAATGCAGCCAGGGATGGTGCCGAGGAACAGCTCCCAGGTGGAGGGCAGTGCTTCAGTATGGCCGTTCATGACGAGGGACAAGGGCGTGGCACCGGAAATCGCATCTGTTGCCGTAGGGAGTTCAGCACCGCCGGAAATCCACACTTTGTCACCAGAAATCACCGACGGATAGGCGAAGAAGACGAACGCGCGGGCCAAAAGCGCGGGGTTCAGAAAGTTGTAGCCGGTTCCGCCGAAGACCTCCTTGCCGAAGATCACGGCAAACACCGTAGCCACAGCGACGATCCATAGCGGAACGTCGGGGGGCATGATCATCGGGATGAGGAAACCCGTGACGAAGAAACCCTCCGCCACTTCCTCCTTGCGAATCTGTGCGAAAAGGACCTCCACACCAAGCCCGCTGACATAAGTCACGACGGCCAACGGCAGCCATTTCAGGAAACCGAACCATAGACAAGGCCAAATGGCGGGCGGCTCATTGGCGGTGAGAGAATGCTGATACCCCACATTCCACCAGCCAAACACCAACGCGGGCACCAATGCAATCATCACCGTAATCATGATGCGCTTCATGTCGACCGCGTCGCGCACGTGGCAGCGGCCGCCCGTGACCGTCGCAGGCGTTCGCAGGAACGTGTCCATGGCATCGAACATGGCATTGAACTTCTTCATTCTTTTCTTCATTTGCACCATTTCAAGCACGAAATCGTACTCAAGAAGATGCTTTGCGTTTCAAAAGGGCAAAAATAACAAAAAAAACTATATGGAAGTGAGCTCCTTAAATTTTAACAGTTGACTGTAAAAAAAGCCCCGAAAAAATATTTACAATTTTGTGAGCATATATAAAAATAAAATGTATATTTGCGGCGTTAACTTAATTCATACAAATTAAAACCAATAACTATGAAAAACACAGATAATCAATCAGATGTGAATTTATTAGAAATCCATCGGATGGTGGTGGACAATGCTATTCGTCAACAAGAAAACAGACAAGCTATTGCTCGTCTGAGAATAGACCATGAGAGAGATGTCCAAGATTTGCGCAAGGATACTGCGGAAAGCAAACTGAACCTCGACACCTTTTTAAGCAAAGCGGAAAAACATCTGGATCGGGCTGCGGAGCTACAGGAGGAAATCAGACAGATCCAAAGGGAGACAGCGCAGATCCTAAACGAGACAGCACAGACGAAAAGGGAGGACTGCGTGGACATGGAGGAGATCAAGAAATTGCTAAGGGAGACTACGCAGATCCTAAGCGAGACTGCACAGACGAAAAGGGAAAGCGGCGTGGACATGGAGGAGATTAAGAAATCGCTAAGCGAGACTACGCAGATCCTAAGCGAGACAGCACAGACGAAAAGGGAAAGCGGCGTGGACATGGAGGAGATCAAGAAATTGCTAAGCGAGACTGCACAGATCCTAAACGAGACAGCACAGACGAAAAGGGAAAGCGGCGTGGACATGGAGGAGATCAAGAAA
>CAMHNQ010000051.1 GCA_946186495.1 uncultured Bacteroidales bacterium | reverse complement strand
AAATGCAGATGGCTTTGAAAACAATTGCCCAAGCAACTAAAAAAAGGGAAGATTTTGACTTGACGTCAGCAAAACACGACTTCTCAGCGCAGTTCGACGACGACGGCGTAAGAGGTGTCTGCATGAATGGGTGTCAGAAAGAAGGCACCGCTGCGCCAGAAACCGTCTTCCCAAGAACCAGGAGACTCAACCAATTGGTTTTCATGAAATTGCCGCATCGAATCCGCAGACGGCATGTAGGCAATCCGAAACGTTCCCCGAGCATCGGGATGGCAGCGACGAGCATAAACCTCATGAGCTGCAAGTCCCATGGTTTTCCGTAAATTAACCTCTACGAAAGGGTGCAGCTTGTACACCCCGTCTTCCTGATACACAAACATGTCAACTCCTGCATTGCCATCATAATACGGAGCCACTTCCCGAGAAAGAAATTCCGAAACCAGCGATTGGGTTTCCCTCAACAATACAATATTTATATATAATGAAAGCTCCCTTAAAATCGACTCGTCCGGCATCATCAGATTTCCCGCATAGCCATAGCGCTCGGTCTTGAACAGCGAATACCCCACGAAAGTGACCGTTCCCTGACAGCAGGTAAATTCCATCGCAAAATCCTGAACCACATGATATTGCTTCTCCGCCAAAATTCCTCCCTGCCGTTTCAGGACACCTTCACACTGTCGCAGAAATGTGGGCGTACAGGCATGATGCGCGTACAAGTGTCCGCGGCCATTGCCCGAATATGGCGACTTGAACAACGCATGCGGCACCTTTTCCACATACTCCTCGATCTGCTGTATATCTGTCAGATAATCAGGCGAAACAGGGTATGCATCCGGATGGAGGGAAGCGTCGCGCAAGAACTCCATCGCGGCGACAGTGGTCTTGCGGTGTGCCAAGGCACGGATTTTCGCCAATTGTTCGTCAGAAGGCAACAACGCAACGGGAATCCCCATCCTTTTCAACTGATAGACCACCGCCGCGTCCCACCCCCAGGGAGTCACCTTGGTGATCAGCCCCGCATTCCCCAAGGGAGCGAAATTCTTCTGAAACTCCTGCCCGACATGGCGATAGGCATCACACACAGTTGACTCTCCGTCAGAAAGGTATCGCATCAACGAGGCACAATCGCAGGCGAACTGGGCTGCCGAACGCAATGGGACGTATTGCGGTTGGTTGTCAGCCAATGCGTAATCGTGCTCGGGATTGAAGAGAAGCAGTTCCATGGGTGCGAAAAGGGGAGCGACTGCTGGGTTAACGCGTCAGGATTTTATAGCGTTCGAATTTGACTTTCAAACTGATACGGGATTCTGTGCGCTTACTTTTGGCCTGCAGAAGGAGGGTCTGAGCTTCCAAGAGATCGGAAACTGGGGCCAGTCCGGCCTCATAGTCGGCTTTGACATCCCGCAAGTTAGCTTCAGCCTCTTGGACAGCCAGTTTCGCGAGTTCAACCTGCCGACAGGCATCCTCATAATTGTTCCAGGCCTGCATCACCTCCAAATACATCTTTTGAAGCAAGTCATTGCGTTCATTGTCAGCCTTCTCCACAAGGATGTCGTGCTGTTTCAGCTTGTGTGCCGCCTCCCACCATCCAGTCAGCGGCACTTGTACTGTCGCGAACGCCAATGCGTTGGCGGAGTAATGGTCGAACACGAGGTTGCCGTAGGAAGCCGTTCCCCCAACCGTCACATGCGGAAGCGTCTCTCCTAACGCCATTTTCTTTTTCAACTCTTCGGCAGAAACCTGCAAATCAAGCAACTGTTTCTCTTTACGTCCGAGTACCGCAGACCAAGGGTCCACCCTTTGGAGCTGCCACTCAGAGACATCCCCAACCGTGTCCGACAAGGTCAGGATGCCATGACAGGATATTCCTGCGGTCACGCGAAGGGCCTCCGAAGAGAGAACGATACCGTCTTGAACTTTTTCGATGTTGGCATTTATTTCGTTCCACTTGAGCTTCACCTTCAGCACATCGTTTTTGGACACGAGGCCGGCATCCGAGGCGGCGGTGACATCACGCAGCAGGGTATCCAGAAAGACCTTTGCCTGCCGTAGGGTTTTCAGATTTTCCTGCAAAGAGATAACCAGCCAATAGTATTCCTCCACCTGTTGGAGGACATTGTCTTCCGCCAGCCTGCTTTGCAGTTCGGCCGCTTCCACCCCCACTTTCGCCAACTTGTTGCCGTTCACGATTTGTCCGCCCATATAGACCGGCTGCACGACCATAGCGCCTGCCATCACTCCGTTCTCGAACATGGAGATGCGGTCGGGGAGGCCTATTGCCGCGCCGTATTCGAAATAGAGATTGTGGAGCCACTGCCGCGCATAGGCGTCCCCGACGTTGTCGATGCCGTACTCCAACAGCGGTTTTGCCGCATAATAGCCGCCCGCCGCCACACTGACATTGGGGAAATATTTCGTGAACGCCTGCCGCTTCACCTCCTGGGCAGCCGCCACGTCCAATGCAGCATTCTTCACGGCCGCGTTATTCCGCAACGCAATGGCCTTGCAGCTGTCCAATGAGAGCATACAGCTGTCCACGGGCAAACGTTGCGCGTTCAACGACATGCATACCAGCGTGATAATCAACGTTATTGCCTTATTCATTTGGGTTTGTTCGCTACCATCCTTTTTTTTCAGACAGTCTCTTTTTTGTCCTTAATAAAACAAGATGTCTGTTATTATAATTGGATGTGCAAAAATACACTTTTCTGAACCTTCCCGCCCATTTTTTTTAGTATCATTTTCAAATCATGGACAAACACTTTTTTTTTGTATTTTTACCGCGTGAAAAAAAGTGTTTTCCCGGAGAAGGAACAGTAAGCAAATACAATACGAAAATAAAAAAGACAATCAATATGAAAAGAGCAACGACACTCTTCATCCTCATCGCATCCATCCTTACCGGATGCAACCGTTGGGAGGCTCCGGATTTGGAAGTCCCTGCGTATCAGGGTCCTGCGGCAAACAAGACCATCGCCGACATCAAGTCCATGCACCCTTCCTTAGGCACAGGCATGCAGGACTCCATCTGCCACGCCGACGAGGATTTCGTCGTGAAGGCCGTGGTGGTGAGCTCCGACGAGGGGGGCAACTGCTACAAATACCTCACCATCCAGGACGAAACTGGCGGCATCGAGATAGCCATCGACCGATCCAGCCTCTACAACGACTACCCGGTAGGACAGACCGTTTACCTCAACTGCAAGGGGCTCATTGTGGGCGACTACCACAACAAGTACCAAGTCGGCTGGGGCTACAACGGTTCAGTGGGGCGCATCGCGCCTGCGGCTTTGCCTCGCTATCTCGTCAAGGACGGCCTCCCCGACCCTGCCAACCCGTTGGTGTCCAATCCCATAGAAATCCGAGACGCCAACGACCTCAGTGCCGAGAATGTGAACTGCTTGGTGAAGATCGACGGATGCAAGTTCGCCCCCGCAGACCACGGTCTCCCCTTGGCCGACAACGACTTCACCACCGACCGCAATATCACTTTCAACGGTGCCAGCATCGTGGTTCGCACCAGCAGCTACGCCTACTTCCGCAACACCCTCATTGACGCCGACAAGGAGTACTGCCTCTACGGCATCCTGAGCATCTACAATTCCGAATACCAGCTCACCCTGCGTACCCGGGACGACATCCGGTTCGCCACCGCCTCCCAAGAGGTGCAGCTGGCTGAGCTGACCTTTGATGCCAACAGCCTCACCACCGGCGGGTGGTCGCAATATCCCGACAACCAGTCGTGGAAATTCCAGGCCTACGCTGGCAACAACTTCATCTACCACAACATCGCCACCGGGAATTGCGACGACTGGCTGATCTCCCCCGAAATGGACCTCGGGGACCTGAGCCACGCCTCGCTCTACATAGACCACCAAAACAACGTTGGCGGCAGCCCGGCGACCTACTACCAGGTCTATTATTCAACCACTTACAACGGCGGTGAATTCAACGAAAACGACTGGACTGCTTTCAGCCCGAACCTCAACAACTTCCCGAGCAACTTCGGGATGAGCAATGCCCTGAATCTGAGCGTCATCGGCAGCCAAAGGTTCCGCATCGCGCTGCGATACCGCAGAAACGGCAGCGTGGATGGCACCCGCTGGGCCGTCAGGGGGATGAAGGTGACGGAAAACGCCGCAGGACTTTGACCCGTTCTCCACCATGTATAAAAAAATTGTATTTTTGCGGCCTCTTTATAGATAGCAATGAAAAGATACCTTTTTGTCACCGTGATGTTGTTAGCGTGTGCCGGCCAGTGGCTGTCGGCACAAAACGCACAGACCCCCTACACCACCCCGAAAGACACGGCCGACGAGCCGTTGGTGGTGTTCCGCGACCGCCTGATTATGGACATTTACCATACTTTCTGGATGAACATGCCCGTGGAAGTCGATCACATGAAGTTCGACCCGGGGTTCACCGTTTCCGGCATCTGGGACTTCAAAATCAAGAAGAAACCCCTCGCCATCGGATTGGGCTTAGGCATCAGCTATTACACGCAATACAGCAACTCGTTGCTGCGCTATGACGCTGGAAACGACATGATGAAATACTACATACTGCCCGAAGGTGTTAATCGGAAAGTTCTAAAAATGAACTACTTTAATGTGAATATCCCTGTCGAATTCCGCTACCGCCACCCCAACGGATTCAAATTTTCCGTGGGCGCCCGTGCCGGACTCGTCGCGGAAGTTTCCCAAAAATACAAGGGCGACGACCCCGCCATCCCGGCCGACACCGCCATGTTCAAAAACCTCCTCGTCAAACACAAGATGAAATACAATGTGGACGTCTACGCACGCATCGGATGGAAATTCGTGGACGTTTACTACAGCTTCCAGTTCACACCGCTGTTCGCCGACAACAAGGGCCCGAAGATTTACCCCATGTCCGTCGGGCTGTCGCTGAGCATCTTTTAGTCAAAAATAAAATCCTATGCTTATGTTTTATGCAATGATTATCCTTTTTGTCATCGGATACCTCTGCATCGCGTTAGAGCATCCGTTGAAGGTAAACAAAGCGGCATTCGCGCTCTTCCTGGGCGTGACGATGTGGGTGCTGTACGTCATCGCGGGCGAGGGCATCTTCAACATCACACAGAACGGCGGCGCTTTCGAGGCTTTCAAACTGGAAAACCCCACGTCGGCACATCCGTTCATCGACTTCCTCACCACCCATGAACTCATCCATCATCTCGGCGACATCGCGGAGATCCTCTTCTACCTCATGGGCGCCATGACCGTGGTGGAGCTTATCGACACCTACCATGGCTTCTCCATCATCACCGACCATATCAAGACCACCAACAAGGTGAAGCTCCTTTGGGTGCTTTCCTTCATCACCTTCTTCTTCTCCGCCATCCTGGACAACCTCACAACGGCCATCGTCATGGTCACCCTGCTACGCAAGCTGATTCCCGACAAGCACGACCGCTGGTTCTTCGGCGGCATGGTGATCCTGGCGGCCAACTCCGGCGGCGCATGGAGTCCTATCGGCGACGTGACCACCATCATGCTTTGGGTGGCGGGCAAGGTCTCCACCGGCGCGGTGATGATGCACGCCCTCATCCCCAGCCTTATCTCCATGATCATTCCGCTCATTGTGGTCTCCTTCGTGGAGAGAGGTGAGATAGACCCCTCGCAGCGCCCCAAGGAGGACAAAACCGACGGCATACCCACATGGCAACGCAACCTGATCTTCTTCATGGGGGTCGCCGCATTGGTCTTCGTGCCGGTCTTCAAAATCCTGACCCACTTGAAACCCTACATGGGCATCATGCTCGGCCTCTCCGTCCTCTGGATCACCACCGAGATCCTCCACAAAACCAGCCACGACGACAACCGCCGGTACACGATCTCGGGTGTGCTCACCCGCATCGACTTGCCCACGATCCTCTTCTTCCTCGGCATCCTGCTGGCCGTGGCCAGCCTGCAGAGCGCGGGACATCTGGCCATGCTGGCCGCAGGCATGGACAGCCTGTTCAACGGCAACTATTACCTTGTCGACACCGTCATCGGAGCCATGTCCTCCATCGTTGACAACGTGCCTTTGGTGGCCGGCGTGATGGGCATGTACGACTTCCCCATCGACCACACGCTATGGGTTTACCTCTCCTACTGTGCCGGTACGGGCGGCAGCCTCCTGATTATCGGTTCCGCCGCCGGTGTCGCCGTCATGGGCATGGAGAAAATCGACTTCGTGTGGTACTTGAAGAAAATCACCCCTTACGCCCTGCTCGGCTATCTCGCCGGTGCCGGTATCTATATCCTCTTGGACAAGCTTCTTCTTTCCATCGGACTTGCGACCGAACACCTCACACAAGTTGCCGCGCTGCCCTTGTGACATTAATGGATACTTATTATATTTAAAAGGAGGGTGTGTCCGAAGTGAGGTTTTGACACACCCTCTTTTTCATGAGGCGACCAAGTGTGGATTCCTGCCCATCCTTATGAGAAGCCATTCTTTAATGGATATATCAATGACGAACTGGCATCTGAAATCCGAGATGGCAATTGGCAGTCAAGCACGCGCGAGGAGTTATTGTCAATTGGAATCACGTTCAACCGACGTTATCGCAACTTTGAAATCAGATTCTCGTGAACACCAACAATAATATTGGACAAATCATCATCCATGTTGACATGGACGCCTTCTACGCCTCGGTGGAGATCCGGGACAACCCCGCCTTGCGTGGCAAGCCGCTCATCATCGGGTCATTGCCGCACGAGCGCGGCGTGGTCGCGACCTGCAGCTACGAGGCGCGGAAGTTCGGCGTGCGCTCGGCCATGAACATCAAGGAAGCTTTCCGCCGCTGTCCGCAGGGCATCTACATGCATCCCAACTTCGACAAGTACAAGGCCGTTTCCGAGCAGCTGAACAACATCTGGAACACTTACGCCACGGTGTCGCAGCGCATCTCGCTCGACGAGGCCTACCTTGACGTCACGGAGCAGGCCGGCGACTGGGAGGGGGCGCGCCGCATCGGGCGTCTCATCAAGCAGCGCACCTTAGACGAGGTCGGCCTTACCTGCTCGGTGGGCGTGGCCTACAGCAAGACGGCCGCCAAGATGGCCAGCGAGGAGGACAAACCCGACGGTTACTTCGAGATCCCCACTTCCGGGGATTTTGTGGACCTCATCATCGACCGTGACGTGAGCGTGCTCTACACCGTGGGGGAACAGACCGCCAAAAAGCTTCACGAGGCCGGGATCATGACCGTGCGTGACATCCAGCAGCATCAGGAGCTGGTGGTGCGGCTCCTCGGCAAGCACGGACGCTGGCTCACCCAGGTGGCCTTCGGCATCGACGACCGCAAAGTGGTCCCCTACCGCCCCCAGGACGCCAAGTCCATCAGTCGGGAGGTGACTTTCCAGAAGGATGTCCGCGACTACGAGTTGCTGAAGGATGTGCTGCTCCTGTTAGCCTTCTGCGTGGAGCACCGCGCCGGCCGATACAGTCTGCGCGGAAAGGGCGTCACGCTGAAACTGACATATTCCAATATGCAGAGTATCAGTCGTTCGCGTCTGCTATCCTTCTCCACCGCCTCCGCCGTCACCCTCTACCGTGAAGCGGTCCAACTGCTCGACACCGTTGACCACCAGCCAGTCCGCTTGGTGGGGGCCGGCCTCTACAACCTTGCGCAAGGCGAGCAGGGCCAGATGGTCCTTCAGGATCTTTTCGAGGATCCCGGAACGCTGGAATCCCAACGAAAAGAGCTGCTCGACGCGCTGGGACACCGCTACGGCCTCGACTTCGCCGGCCATCTGGAGCAGATCTACCAGATGGACACACTGCACAAAACCGTGGAATACATGAGGAAGCATTTCAAGGGATTGTGACCGGCGGCAATCAACCGATAGGCACCGTGAGTTTGAAAACGAAATTGCGTCCCATATTGAACACTCCCCGCCGACCGGTCGCCACATTGAAGTCGGCGTATTTGAGACGGCTCAAATGGTCTTGATAGCACACATCCGCAAGATTGTCGACAATCAAAGTCAGCTCTGCAATCTTCTTGCCTTTGATCAAGACATCGGTACCGGCGGATAGACCAAGCAAGAGGTAGGATGGCGTTTCCGTTTCCGTATTGTAGGCCGCATAATAATGATTCTGTTTCAAGTACCAGTCCATCCGGGCGGAAACATAGGCATTGTTGAACACCTTGCCGTCATGCGTGAACTCGTATTTCACGTCTATCGAAAGACGCGGCGCCGGCGTCATCGGCAGCCAACGCATCTCCTCGGGCTGATGCAGCAACTGCGCGTTGACGTACGAAAACGACATGCCGATATGAAGGGAGTGCAATGGGTGGACATCCGCACTCGCCTCAAAACCCAGCAGCATCGCCTCTCCCTGCGCGTATGCAAAAGTCATCAAGTCGGGATTGACGATGCTATCGACCCGATGCAGGTAGATGTAGTTGCTGATGTAGTTGGCGAATGCAGAGACACTCAACTCGAAATAGCGCATGGCATAATTCAGCCCCAAGACTTCAAGACTCCCGCCTTGAGCGAAAAGGCACGCTCTCCGAACTGGGAGTTGGGGACATAACCGTCGAAACGGTTCTTATAGGCGTGGGCGTGCTTTTCGCTGAATCGGGCGTCCCAAGTGAAGCCTTTTTGGTTCCCGGCAAAATTGAGCGATGCTCCAAACAGGCCGTTATTCGTTTGATATTCAGCATTCAGCTTGCCCTTGAGGCTCCCTTCTGGCAGGAAAGGCGTTCCTTTGAACACCAACACGCCGCCCATTGCGTCGGAGCCGTACATAAGGCTGGCGGGGCCTTTCAGTATCTCCACCGAGCCAACCTCGTTGGCATCGATTTCTATGCCGTGTTCGTCGCCCCATTGCTGTCCTTCCTGGCGAATGCCATCGTTGACGACCACAATGCGATTATACCCCAATCCCCGGATGACTGGTTTTGAAATGCCTGTTCCCGTGGTGATTTGTGACATACCCGGTTGTTTGGCGATGGCGTCGATCAGATTGGTGGACGACAATTGATTCAACTCCTTGGCCTTAAGCATCAAAACCGGCATAGGCGACTCTTTCATTTTCGTGTCGCCCACGGCTCCGGTAACTGTTACTTCCTTCAATTCCAAATGCCTGAAGAACATATCAGTAGAGTCAGGCAAACTCTGTCCTGTCATGGACAATACATACGCCAATGACAAGACTATAAACAATGATTTTTTCATTTTAGTCTTATTGTAATGAGTATTATTAAATAAACGGGTCCCCTCTAAATTACAACAAGACAGGCGGAGCGCGCGATGAAGAAGCTCGTTCAAAAGCCGGGGTGGTATCTTGAACCATCGGGACAGATTCCACCTTGGTTTCCGGCAAGTCTACGGTCACGACCACAATAGGAGCCTTTTCGTATGCAAGTTGCTGGAACTGGCAGAACAGACATCCGCTTTCGTCATCCAATAAAGAGGATTGTTCCTCGGCCGTGCCATTGCCTACCAAAGGACAGGCATGGATGTGAAACGAAGACAGCAACCATATCGGCAAATAGATCGCCAATAAAAGTAACGCTATCATGTTCCTTCTTGGTTGCATTTCCGTAAACTTTCAACGGCGCAAAAATAAAATTTTCATTCAAATTCTTCCTGCAATAATAAATATTTGTTCTAAAATTTCCAATCACGTTTCGCATGTCAAAAACAGGAGGAGAAACAGGTGTGCGAAGAATGTTCACTGTCCACTGTTCACTAAAACCAACAGCCTCTTCCTAAAACACTTGTGCTCAACATAATGGTAGTCATCATGAACGATGCACGCCTTTTCCTCACCGCACATCTTGAAAAAACGATTGCCGAACCGCCGGGCCTCGAGCATGGCATGGGCGGCATAGTTTTGAATTCGCCTGACTTCCGACCTTTGGGGCCACCTTGTGCCATTGAAAAAAATTTATATATTTGCCGCTCCCCTGAACAAGGGGTGTTTTTTATTGTATTATATTGATTTTTAACATATTAAGAATGAAAAGAAACAAGTTCACCGCGAGTGTTCTGGCACTCGGTTTTATTTTTTTAGCATCATCAACAAGTATGGCAACCCCTGCGAAACCCAAAAAGCCCAAAAAGCAGACCTCCGGCGTGACGGCCTCCAACTTGGACAAGACCGCCAAGCCCACGGCTGACTTCTACCAATACGCCTGCGGCGGCTGGATGGCCAACAACCCATTAGGCGACGAATACGCCCGCTACGGCAGTTTCGATGTGCTGGCCGAGAACAACCAGGCGCAGCTCAAGGAGCTCGTGACCAAGATTGCGGCGCAGAAGAACGCCCCCGGCTCCATCGAGCAGAAAATCGCCGATTTCTACAACACCGCCATGGCCACCGGCGACCTTGAACGCAACGGCGCCAACCCCATCCAATCCGAGCTCAACACCATCAACAACCTGAAACGCAAGGATTTGAGCAAACAAATCGCCCAGATGCAGTTCAACGGCACCACCCCGTTCTTCGCCCTGTTCGGTTCCGCCGACCCCGACAACAGCTCCATGACCATCGCCCACATCTGGCAGTCCGGATTGGGCATCGGCGACCGTGACTACTATCTTGACAAGGACCAGCAGAGCATCCGCGACGAGTACGTGAAACTGGTGGCCAAGATGCTGGGCATGTCGGGCTACAGCACCATGGCCGGCTTCAAGGGCGGCGAGACTGAGATGGCCGGACGCATCCTGGCCCTGGAGACCCTCCTCGCCCAGAACGCCATCGACAAAACCGTGCTGCGCGACCCCTACCAGACCATCCACAAATGCACCCCGGCGGACTTCCAGAAGATGATCCCCGCCCTTGACGTCAACGAATACCTCAGGACGCTGAACCTGAAGGTTGACACGCTGAATGTGAGCCAGCCCGACTACATCAAAGGCATCAACAACGTGATCGAGGTAGTTGATTTCGACGTGGTGAAGGCTTACCTCGCCTGGAACGTCATCCGCAGCGCGTCCTCCTACCTGAGCGACGAGTTCGTGGACGCCAGCTTCGACTTCTACGGCAAGACCCTCTCCGGCCGCAAGGAGAACCGTCCGCGCTGGAAACGCGTCATCGACAACATCGACGACTGCCTCGGCGAGGCCGTCGGACAGATGTACGTGAAAAACTACTTCCCCGCTGAGGCCAAAGTGCGCATGGAACAGTTGGTGAAGAACCTGCAATGGGCGCTCGGCGAGCGCATCAAGGCCTCCACCTGGATGACCGGCCAGACCAAGAAGAACGCCCTCGACAAGCTGGCGGCCTTCAAGGTGAAAATCGGCTACCCCGACAAATGGCGCGACTACAGCAGCCTTTCCATCGGCACCAACAGCTACTACGAGAACGTGCAGAACTCCCGCCGCTTCGACATGGCCTACAACCTGAGCAAGATCGGCAATCCCGTGGACCCCACCGAGTGGCAGATGACCCCGCAGACGGTGAACGCCTACTACGACCCCACCACCAACGAGATCTGCTTCCCCGCCGGTATCCTGCAACCCCCGTTCTTCGACATGAACGCGGATGACGCCGCCAACTACGGCGCCATCGGAGTGGTAATCGGACACGAGATGACCCACGGCTTCGACGACCAGGGCCGCAACTACGACAAGGACGGCAACCTCGCCGACTGGTGGACCGAGCAAGACGCAACCACCTTCAAGGAGAAGGCGCAGCTCATCGTCGATCACTTCAACAGCATCGAGGTGGCCCCCGGCGTCTATGGCAACGGCGAGTTCACCCTCGGCGAGAACATCGCCGACAACGGCGGCCTGAACGTCTCCTACACGGCCTTCCAGAAAGCCAAGAAAGACGGCCAGATCAAGGGCGTGATGGACGAGTTCACCCCCGAGCAGCGTTTCTTCCTGGCTTACGCCGCGGTCTGGGCCGCCAACATCCGCGAGGCGGAGATCCTGCGCCGCACCAAGAGCGACCCGCACGCCCTCGGCCGCTGGCGCGTGAACGCCACCCTGCGCCACATCGACCCCTTCTACGAGGCCTTCAA
Organism: uncultured Bacteroidales bacterium; assembly: GCA_946186495.1. Classification (GTDB taxonomy): domain Bacteria; phylum Bacteroidota; class Bacteroidia; order Bacteroidales; family WCHB1-69; genus F23-D06. The sequence continues at coordinate 10,339 of CAMHNQ010000051.1, read as the reverse complement.
CATCCAACCCGGCGACCCCATGTGGATGGCTCCGGAGAAACGCTCCCACATTTGGTAATAGTTAATGGTTATGGGTTATTGGTTATTGGTTATTGAAAACTGTTAAGAGATCATAAACGGAAACAACAAGTCAAAAAAGGGCTGAAAGCCCGACCTATGTCAACCCGGGACGAGCGACAGCGCGACCTGGGATCATCAAAAAGAAATATATGTCAGAAAAGAAAAAACTCGCCGTCATCGCATTCGGCGGCAACGCATTACTGAAAAGCAAACAGAAAGGCACCTATCAGGAGCAAATCGACAACGTCACGGAGACCTGCCGCAACCTGATTCCCCTGATCGAGAACGGCTACAACATCGTCATCGGCCATGGTAACGGACCTCAGGTGGGCAACGTCATGCTGCAGCACAAGGCCGGCAAGGAGACTTTCCAAGTGGAGGACATGCCCCTGAACTTCTGCGTGGCCGAAACACAAGGCTCCATCGGCGCACTCATCGAAGAAGGCCTGCGCCACATCTTCGCCGAGAAAGGCTGGGACAAGGACACCGTCACACTGCTCACGCACGTGCAGGTGGACGCCAACGACCCGCTATTCCAGAACCCGACCAAACCCGTTGGACCGTACGTCACCAAGGAAGAGGCCGAGCAATACCATGAGGAGACCGGCGACATCTACCGCGAGGACCCCAAGGGCAACGGCTGGCGCAAAGTGGTGGCCTCTCCGAAGCCCATCCGCATCCAGAACGTCAAATTAGTGAAACAACTGGCCGAGCAGGGCATCATCGTGGTGACCGTCGGCGGCGGAGGCATCCCCGTGGCCATGAAGGACGGATACCTGAAGGGCGTGGAGGCGGTCATCGACAAGGACCTGGCCTCGGCCCTCACCGCCGTGCAAATCGGCGCCGACGAGTTCTACATCCTCACCGATGTGCCGAAAGTTTACATCAACTTCCGCAAACCCGATGAGAAGGCCTTGGACACCATCACTGTCTCCGAAGCCAAGAAGTACCTTGAAGAAAAACACTTCACCGAAGGTTCCATGGCCCCGAAAGTGCGCGCCGCCATCTACTATGTGGAACAGAGCGGCAAGACCTGCATCATCACTGAAGCCGGAAAGCTCCAGGACTCGAACTGCGGAACAAGAATCATCGCAGGGTAACATTCGCATATCCCGAACTTCAAAACGCGCGTTCGCCGGAAACGGTGGCGCGCGTTTTTTTTCTCAGAACGCCAAAACAATTCGCCAAAGCATCAATTCATCGCACAATCCGCCTCTCCCACATCCGCCAGAACTTCCCAATCTGCCTCTCCCGGATTTTTGTTTTCACATCAATCCGTATTGTTTTTTTATATATTTTTGCGGCGTTATAATTTCATCAAACAAGAGTCAATGAAGACCAAGTACATCGACCTGATTTCACAAACCTACGACTTCCCGCAAGAGGAGTTCAATGTCGAGGACAACAACCTGCAATTCAACGGCGTCCCGTTGATGGACATCATCAAACAATACGGCACTCCACTGAAAATCACATACTTGCCCAAAATCTCCGCCAACATCCAGAAGGCTAAACGATGGTTCAACGTGGCAATTGCGAAGTCCGACTACAAAGGCGCCTACCACTACTGCTACTGCACCAAGAGCAACCATTTCGAGTTCGTCATGTCAGAGGTGCTGAAGAACGACGTGCACATCGAAACCTCCTCGGCATTCGACATCAACCTGATCCAGACCCTGCACGAGGAGGGCCTTTTCGAGAAAGAGAACTACATCATATGCAACGGGTTCAAACGCCAGATCTACATCGACAACATCGTGGAGTTGCTGGAACAGGGATACGTGAACACCATTCCAGTCCTCGACAGCAAGAAAGAGTTCGACATGCTTCTAAAGAAGGAGATCAAAACGAAGTGCAAGGTCGGCATCCGCATCGCCTCCGAGGAGGAACCCCGCTTCGAGTTCTACACCTCACGGCTCGGCATCCGATACAACGACGTGATCCCCTTCTACCGCGACAAAATCAAGGACAACCCCAACTACGAACTCAAAATGCTGCACTTCTTCATCAACACGGGCATCCAGGACACCGCCTATTACTGGAACGAGCTGACCAAGTGCGTAAACCTCTATTGCGACCTCAAGAAGATCTGCCCGGAGCTCGACTCCCTCAACATCGGCGGAGGATTCCCAATCAAGAACTCGCTCTCCTTCGACTACGACTACGAGTACATGGCCGAGGAAATCGTGGCCCAAATCAAGATCATCTGCGAACGCGAAGGGGTAAAAGAGCCCGACATCTTCACCGAGTTCGGGTCCTTCACCGTTGGAGAGGCCAGTGCCGCGCTCTTCTCCGTGCTACAGCAGAAACGACAGAACGACAGAGAGTTGTGGAACATGATCGACAGCTCTTTCATGACCACCCTGCCCGACACGTGGGCCATCAACCAGCAGTTCATCATCCTGGCCATCAACAACTGGGACAAGGCCTACGAACGCGTCTTCCTCGGCGGCCTCACATGCGACAGCCACGACTACTACAACTCCGAGTCGCATCTCAACGCCGTCTTCCTCCCGCACATCGACTCCGCCAACTACCCCGAAAGCGACAGTCCTGAGGACATTCAATATATCGGGCTCTTCAACACAGGCGCCTACCAGGACGCCCTCGGCGGCTACGGCGGAATACAACATTGCATGACTCCTGCGCCAAAACACATCATCATCTACCGCGACGAAGAGGGTGAACTCTGCACCAAATTGTTCGCTAAAGAGCAGAGTTACAAGTCGATGCTGAAAATTTTAGGATATTAGCGCACCATATCGAAAAAATTGTATTTTTGCAGCGGGTAAGTCTTATACGATCTGCTCCCTTATAACTCCCCCAGGACAGGAATGTAGCAAGGGCATTAAGGTTGTAGCGATGCGATATGAGTAGCTTACCCTTCTTTTTTTTGTGAATTGTGAGTTGTGAACTTTGAAAACCTGAAACCTGAAACCTGAAACTTGAAACTATGCTATTGAAGATATATCCTGAGAATCCGAACCCGAAAGCCGTGAACACGGTGGTGGAATGTCTGCAGGACGGCGGCACCGTCATTTATCCGACCGACACGATCTACGGCATCGGCTGCGACATCTTCAAGCCGAAGAGCATCGAAAAAGTCATCTCCATTATCGGCGAGAAGAAGAAAAAGAACGCCCTGACGTTTATCTGCCACGACTTGAGCAATCTTGCAGACTACACGAAACCATTGGACAACAGCGTGTTCAAGACGATGAAACGGGTGCTGCCCGGACCGTTCACATTCATCCTCGAAGCCAACAACAGCGTCCCCAAACTGCTGCAGAGCACCAAGAAGACCATCGGAATCCGCATCCCCGACAACAACATTATCCGCGAAATAGTCCGACAACTCGGGCATCCCATCCTTTCCTCCTCCGTGAAAGACGACGACGAGGTCATCGAATACACCACCGACCCCGAACTCATCTACGAACGCTACGGCGACATGGTGGACATCGTCATTGACGGGGGATACGGCGACAACGTGCCCTCCACAGTCGTTGACTGCACCGGCGGCGAACTGGAAATCATCCGCGAGGGGAAAGGTGATGTCACGCTGCTATAAACATCCGCACTTCAGCCCCTTACGAGGCTACAAAGAAGCATTAAAAGGACACCCCAAATTCCTAATTCACAATTCCTAATTCACAATTGCATGACCACCATTTGCGCGATAGCGACCCCGCCCGGCCTCGGGGCGACGGCGATGATCCGAATCTCCGGCCAAAATGCATTCGGCATTGCCGGAAATCTCTTTCCTGGAAAATCCAATTTTGCCGCATTGGAACCGAACCACGCCAAATTCACATCCTTATATGACCTTCACGACGGGACCCCAGACCTCCTTGACCAGGTTGTGGTAACCAAGTTTGCCGCACCGCACTCGTTCACGGGTGAGGATGTTGTGGAAATCAGCTGCCACGGCTCTGTTTACATCCAACAGAGAATCATCGAGTTATTGGTCAAGCACGGTTGTCGGATTGCCGCTCCGGGCGAATTCACACAGCGGGCTTTTCTCAACGGGAAACTCGATTTGCCGCAGGCGGAAGCCGTCGCCGACCTTATCGAGGCCCAGTCGGAAACAGCCCATCACGCCGCCCTGAAACAGCTCCAAGGCGAACTCTCCAACAAAATGGCCATGCTGCACGACGAACTCTTGCAAATGGCGTCGCTGATGGAACTCGAGCTCGATTTCAGCGAAGAAGAGGTTGAATTCGCCGACCGCTCCGACCTGCACAACTTAATTCGCAACATAAAAGACGAAGTGGGCCGACTGCTACAGAGCTACAGATGGGGAACGATGCTGAAGAAAGGCATCCCCGTGGCCATCGTAGGCGAACCGAATGTGGGGAAATCAACCCTGCTGAACGCGCTGCTCCAACGGGAAAGGGCCATCGTGTCCGACATGCCGGGCACAACCCGTGATACCATCGAGGACACTTTCGTCCTGAATGGAACCCTATTCAGGTTCATCGACACTGCTGGCATCCGCGAATCCGACGACACCATCGAGCAGCTCGGCATCGGAAGGGCCATTGACACCATCCGAGAATCCGCCATAGTGCTGTGGGTTCTCGATGCCACAAAAAGCGGCCGTGAAACCGAAACGGATTTGGCCAGGATGGCAGATTCAGTTGACTTGGACAACAAGAAAATCATCTTGGTCAAAAACAAATCCGACCTGCTCGCCAAACCTTCCGAACAGCATGGGGAAGCCATCTGCATCTCCGCGAAAAAGGGGGAAAACATTGACAAGGTGCTTGACTGCATCGACTCGTTCGTGCGGGAGAACGGCATCCGCGACCTCACCTTACTGACTTCCGAACGGCACCAGGCACTGTTGAACGGCATCATGACCTCCATCGAGCGCACCGAGAACGGCCTGCGACAACAACTGCCCACCGACTTAGTGGCCGAAGACGTGCGCATGGCACTCCGCTATCTGGGCGAACTCACCGGAGCGGTCTCTTCAGAAGACATACTGAACAACATTTTCGGGAAGTTCTGTATCGGAAAATAAGCTTCCGCATTATCTCTGTTGATTGCGGACAGCCTCAGTCCCAGATTGTGAATTCACGTGTCGTCCCCGTTTCAACACAATGCAACCACCGCAAAAACGTTTCGGGCCAAGCTGAGAGAATGTCATTATGGTACTTGCCCATTTTCTCTCTGTCAACCCCGAAACCATGCCCGCCGACCTCTGCACAGAGATAAACGCAGAACACGTTATGCAGCGAGTCGCTCATCATCTGTGCGTTATGATAATCGACTGTGGGGTCATCTTTGCAATTGAACAGGAAGACAGGGCATCGCACCCGCGAGGCGTGAAGTTCCAGGGAAAGGGAGTCCCACATTGCGGGGTCATGGCTTCTCCTTTCGCCGAGTAGCCCGCGGCGGGAACGTTTGTGCACATACGGCGGCCTCATGGTAATCACCGGATAGATGGGAGCCACGAAATCGGGAGCTGCGCTGTCCGGCAGGAATATGGCGCCACTCATCACAAGGTGGCCGCCGGCGGAGAAGCCCATCGCCCCCACCCTGCTGTAGCCTTTCGACTTTACAGTTTTTAACGCAGCTTCCAGAGCCTCCAACTGGGCGGGATATTGCGTGCAACAGGACCTCCGGATATGCGTGAACCAGGACCACCAACCCGACACCGGGTATTCAAGCACATAGGCCGCATAACCATGTTGAGACAGCCAACGCGCCACGTCAGCGCCCTCACTACGCTTGGCGAGCCAATAATAGCTACCGCCGGGACACACAACCACCGCTGTCTCCGCCCGACCGCTGTCAGGGAGGAACTCCGTCAACTTTTGGCCGCTGGCATGGCAGAACGCCAGGAACAACATACAAAACCCTAAGATCCGTAACTTGCTTTTTTGCATTTTTTAACCTATCTCATTTCAATTTGGAATTATTTTCCGAGTGGCGGAACGTCGGTGAAGACTGGATTCACTGATCGTCCACCATCTTCTTGAAGAACGTGGCCCGCGCCGCACCCTCGCCGGTGTTAAGGAGGACTGTCTCGCCGTTGCGTATCTGCCCCTCTTCCAATGCTTTGTAGAAACCGGCAAGACAGACAACGGAAGCGGGACCAAAATAGATACCGCGCTCGTCCTTGACAATCCGTCCGAACTTCGCCAATTCGCCCTCCTTCACGCGCAGGAACGTGCCGCCGCTCTTGCGCACGATGGGCGCGACAATGGGGAACATGCCCGGATTGCCGGCGGAGAGGATGGAAACCATGGTCTGCGGGTCGGCGATGACGGGGTAGTTCTTCTCGTACCCCTCCGGGAAGCCGGCCTTCACGGCACTCTCCCACCCCTGGACCATCGGGTCGCAGGTGTCCTGCTGAATCAGCAGCATACGCGGCAGCTTGGTTTCCGGGAAGGATGCCTGCAGCTCGCGGATGCCCTTGTCGAGGGCTATCGGGCCTGTGCCGCCGGCAACGGCCTGCACATACACGTCGGGCATCTTGCCCAGCTGCCGCAAGTATTCGAACACCATGGTCTTCTTGGCCTCGACACGGATCGGGTCGATGTTGCCGGTGGAAATCAGCACACGGTTCTTCTCATGGAACTCGTTGGCCTCCCGCTTGGCGTCGCCGTAGTTGCCGTCGCACACGACCACCGTCTGCCCGTAGGAGCGGATGGCCGCAACCGAGTCGGGACAGGCATCGTGGGGCATGAAGACCGTGAACTTGATGCCGGCCTTGGCCAAATAGCGGGCATAAGCCGTGGCGGTGTTGCCCGTGGAGGCCACGCAGTACTCCTTCACGCCGTTCTCCTTGAAGAGGGAGGCGGCCAACGAAGCGGCAATGTCTTTGAAAGTGTTGCTGCCGCCGTTCAGGTCGTTGCGATAGACCATCACCTTGCAATCGACGCCGTGCTTTTCACGGGCATACTGCTCAAGGAAGCCCCACTCCTCAATCGGAATCGCCCCCTCTCCGAACGTGACGATGTTCTTCCGGTCCATCAGGGGCAGGAAGTCGAAATAGTGGTAGAAGTCGGCGGGCTTGTGCTCCGGCTTCGTCAGCTCTTTCAATTGTTGATAATCAGCCGAATAGACTACATCGGCTCGTTTGCAGCCGCACTTGCACTGCTGATTTTGGGAAAACCAAGTGGCAAAATCGGGGATTGTTTCGCCGCATTGCGTGCAGACCAATTTGTATTTATTCTCCATAAGAAAGCATTTATTTTCTTGACAAAGCGAATGATGGATTCGCGGTCGCAAAAATACAATAAATTCCGAATGAGTATGGCAAGAAAAATAATGTTCCTGTCTAAAGGTATCCGTATTCCTCATAATTTCACCTTTCCTCCACCAACCGTTTCATCTCGCGCACCTCGCGCTGGAGGAAGCCGTGGACGCGGATTTCGCGGCCGTAGGCGTAGAAGGTGATGGTGGAGAAGGCGGCGAAGGGGGGTTCACCCCAAATTTATTTCCAAAAAAGGGCACTCCTTGTTCGGACACGAAAATGCCTGTACGAGCACACATCGGATGCCGTTTGCATTTTTTTGCCAAGAAATGCACTTTTATGGTCGGAAAATGTCATTTTCACAATATTGATTTTCAATAAATTATGCATCCAAACAGTTTGCTTTTCTAACAAAGAAGTTGTATCTTTGCGAGATTTATTATTACTGCGATATGGAAGAAAAAGAAATGATACTTCTAAATGAGGAATATTTGATGTCGAAGATATACATCATCAGAGGTGTGCAAGTGATGCTGGACTTTGATTTGGCGGCCATCTACGGGTATGAGACAAGATTTTTCACCCGTCAAGTCAACAACAACATAGAGCGCTTTGAACAAGACTTCAGGTTTCAGCTTACTAAAGAGGAATTTAAGAACTTGATGTGCAAAAATTTCACATCAAGATGGGGTGGTACAAGAAAAATGCCCTACGCATTTACAGAGCAAGGCATTTATATGCTCATGACTGTGCTGAAAGGTGAACTCGCTGTTAGTCAGAGTAAAAATTTGATAAGGCTCTTTAAACAGATGAAAGATTACATCATTCAACGACAGCATATTTTACCGACCACGGAACTTTTGGCACTCACCACTCAAACCCGTAACAACACCGAGGAAATCCGCCAAATCAAACAACAAGTGAACGATTTGACTGTCGTGATTAACGACTTTACTGACAAAAACATCAAGAAAGACTACCTATTCTATAACGGTCAGACCGTTGAGGCCGACATCGCCTATTCCGAAATATATTCCTACGCTGAGAAAACAATCCATATCATCGACAACTACATCAGTTTGAAGACACTGGTCTTGCTGAAATCGGTGTCCTCCGGGGTGAAGGTCACCATTTTTAGCGACAATGTGAACCACGGACTGCACCAAGCCGAGTTTGCTGATTTCCTGAGCGAATACCCGCATGTTGACATCGAACTGAGATCCGCGGGCGGCATTTATCACGACCGTTACATCTTCATTGACCACGCCACCCCGAATGAGATGATTTTCCATTGCGGCGGCTCCTCCAAGGATGGCGGCAAACGGGTGTCCTCCATCAGCAGGGTGGAGGACACGGTGCTCTACCAAAACATTGTCGGCAGTTTGGAGGGGAATCCGGTGTTGCAGCTGTGAACACGGGCATTCGCGTGAGAGCAAGCCTACCTCTCCTCCACCGACCGTTTCATCTTGCGCACCTCGCGCTGGAGGAAGCCGTGGACGCGGATTTCGCGGCCGTAGGCGTAGAAGGTGATAGTGGAGAAGCCGGCGAGCGGGGTGTGGATCATCACGCTCGACACCGCATCGTAGGGGATGAAGTCGGTGTTGTGGTGCAGCAGCGCCGGTGTTTTGATGGTGATGCCCTCATCGTTGAATATGATAGTGGGCGGGAATAGCACGTTGGATTCGGAAACGCGGGAGGCGGTGAATTGACGGTACATAACAATTGATTTCTGAGAACATGAAAATGTGTGATGCGACACCATTGCACGCACCACACATTGTTATAACTTATTAACCTATCTATCAAGATTTATTCTCTATCATTGACATTGTTATTGGTATTGTCATCTTTTGGGGGATCTGTCTTGTGTTTGTCTTGTTCATCCTTAACATTTTGGTAGTTGTTGATAATAGCACCTGTAACCAAATTCAGGAGCAAGAATGCAGCAAGCACAAACCTGCACACATGGTAACCCGTGATGATTCGGGGGTTGACTTTAATCACACCGCATTCGTATGCGGTAATGTGATTGTATCGCAGATCTGTCCAGTCCTCTCCTGTCAATTCCCGGAAAAGAGTGAACATAGCCTCATGTAGGGAACCGAATGGATCCGGGGAATTGGAAGGCGAATTGGGAGCCAACTCCATAAATTGCTCGTAGTGTGCTTTTTCATCCCCTGTGAGCGTGTTCGGGTCTGGAAGTTTGAACAGACTAACACCCACAATGGCGAACAAATAGATAAAAATGATGAACAGGATAACATTAGCGAACATGGAAATCATGGAACGAATCAGCACCGTTACGATTAACTTGATTTCTTTGGCCGCCCTCAAAAGGCGTAACACTCTGAACACACGCAGTACCCGCAATGCCATCATCATAGAGGCGTTTGCGAATAGGTTTTCCGGAATATAACCGATTAGCACCAGTGTTAAATCAAATATGTTCCAGCCGTTGGTGAAAAATTCTTTCAAACTATAACGGGCCACAAATCGCAACAAGATTTCTACGGTGAAAATACCCAATATGATTTTCTGAATGAGTGCAATGGTAGGATAATATGCGTATGTCTCAACGCCAATCAGCAATGCATTTACAAGGATAACTATTGTGATGCTCCATTCAAAAACCTTGTTGGTGGTAATTTTCCGGCATAATTCTCGTAACTGTTCCATAAGCAGCAACATATCGTGTTAGCTTCCCAAATACTCCTTCACAAGATTGTCGTCAGACAACAGGGAATATTTTGCCGCGAATCTTTTTATTGTCTCAATTTCAGTGCTCTCCAATTTATACTCTGATGCCAATTCATTAAACAGCTGATTTTCTTGGGGCGACAATTTTTTGTCCACAGCCATACACTGCCAAGCAAAAGTAAGTGCTTTTTTCGATGAAAATAGTGCTGAGATTTCTTTTCTAAATACCTTGTAAGGCATTTCAGCGTTGTATTTTTTCAACTGCTCTTTTAATTTGGTTAATTTATCCGGATTATATTTTAACAGAGATAAAAATGCGTTCAACACATGAGATTCCTCAAGGTTCTTCCCATCGCATTGAAATATATAAGCAGC
>CAMHNQ010000050.1 GCA_946186495.1 uncultured Bacteroidales bacterium | reverse complement strand
AAGAATAAAAATAAATTTATATTTTATTCAGAATATAATGGGTGGTTTAGTGATATGGTGAATGAACTTGTTGAAGAGTTTGTTCGAGACATAAATGTCAGCAAAGACACCGATGGCAAATACTCTATTAATTTTGAAGATTTCTTTCGATATCTAACCATCAATTATTCAGAGCTTTATGACGATGAAACTGTATATTATCGCCTTAAACAATTCATGTTTTCACGATATAATTCTACAGTTATATTATTAGATAAGGCAAACGGACTTGATCATGTATATAACGTCAGGAATGAAATCGAACACAAATTAGTTATTTCAAAACGAAGTCGATTCAATTATCTCGATATTAGCGCAAGTGTTACTGTACTTAAAATCACCTGGGGAGATGAATATAATGATTTTGTTTTTGAGATGAATGACCGTATTGATGAAATTCAAAAAGGATTGTTTAAATTGTTGAGAAACCATAATAGCATTCGGGTTTTGGATTTATCGGAATTGCGCAGGTATCATTCTTCTCATAATGTTTTTAGTGCAGATGACGCATTTTTAAGACATTGTCATTTGGAAGAACTCTATTTACCAGAATCAGAGGAACGCATTTGGAATCATGACATTAGAACCCTTAAAGTGCTTTCTGCTCCAGGAGCCACATCAATTTGTTTGCACAATACTCCCAAATTAACAAAGATAATATTTGGGAATCGTCTAAAAGAGTTGCGTCTCAAAAATGTGGGAATTTCAAATATCAAAATACCCTCATCATTACATTCTTTGGTAATTAACGGTTGCAATGGATTAAGACAATTAAGAATTCCTGATGGTATCAGATTAGCCGCACATGCACTTTCGAAAAATGTAAATCTTGAAAATGTCGTACTTCCCAAAGACTTGCCAATAATAGAACCTTACCTTTTTGAAGGTTGTGAGAATTTAAGGAGTATTAAAGGAGGAAAAGGGTTGTTATATATTTTCCCCTCAGCATTTATAGGATGCTCCTCACTTGAGAGTATAGAATGCCCGAAAATATACAAATTTGTCACAAATGAGCCTTCTGAATCAGAATGGATGAAGTTTAGAAGTACTATTCGTAATGAGGAAGAAGAGACTTCTTATTATACAAAGTTTCTATCGGAACTGAAGGAAAAACAAATAGACAATGTTTCAGAATATGTGGAAGAAAAGTACTTCCCTCGAGAAATTGACGATGTGGTTTGTCTAAGGTATGGGTTTAATAAGAATTATCCTGATGATGGATTGATTTTTTGGTCTCTTAGAAAAGGAAGGTATTATACAATAGCACCCGAAAAAAACACAAACTATTCAATAGGGGATATATTTCGGGTTCTCGTATGTGACAAAAAAACAATATATGACGATGGAAGGATTATTGTTATTCATGTACATCCAGTTATTAGTTTATGTAAAAAGGAGAGGCTTACAGATAATAGTTTTTGGGATGAATACGAAGATGATGAACTCGTTATAAATAAAAGAATTCATGAATATAAAAGCATTTCTTCCTATGTTTCTGGAAAATCATCATTTTCACAAGAATGTATAGCCATTGAGCAAAAGGTGAAATCATTGGATATAAACGCCATAATAGATTCTTATGATATAAAAGAGCGGACATGGAGGGTTAATCATCCTGGAAAAGATGATGATGAATGTTTTGAGAGAGTGGTAACTTCCATCTATTCGGATAGTTATTTGGAACAATTATTACCACAAAATAGTGAAAAGTACTATTCAAGCGGAGGTGGACGTCCATGGTTAGACTGGGGCGAGTCCGAAACAGAACGATTACAAGCCGCAGCGGACGAGAAAACAAAACAATTAAAAGAAAATGCTCTAAAAATGTATTCTCAATCAGAACATATACGAACATTAATAGTAGAAAAAGCAAAAGAACATATCAATACTTCTATTGAAATTGAACGTAAGTATCATTTAGACGCAGCAATCAGATTTCTTTTAAAAACAAATCTGGGAGATAATCACTATGGAAGACAAGAAAAGCTGTTCTCATTTAGATTGTCAAATATAATTAATGGTACCAGTTTTAATTGATACTTATCCTAACTGATGCTTTTTTAATCTTACTAAATACAAAAAATTAGAAAAACGGCTTTATCTAATTAAGAATGAAATTATAAGACAATGATAATAGACTTTACAGCTTCGAATTTCCGCTCAATAAAGGAGCCTCAAACCATATCGTTTGAGGCGACTGACGACAAGCACCTTGAAGACTATTATGTAGTCGAGAAAGGTGGTTACCGTTTACTGAAAATGGCGACAATAATCGGCGCCAATGCATCGGGGAAGAGCAATATGCTTCAGGCGTATATGCAATTTATTCTATTGATGCGCTTGCCGTGCGAAAATAAAACGGACAAGATTCTATATAGCAAATTCGCACTTGATGGGGACTATGTCAATCGTGACTCTTCAATCATCGTCAACTTTATTTGCGGCACGTATCATTACAGATACGAGATTGTGTTTAACAACGAAATAATTGTCGAGGAAACTATGTCTCGCAAACTATTAGAAAGAGGCGAAATGGAAGTAGTATTCGGCAGAACCACCAATAGAGAAACGAGGATGTCTGCCATCAACTTGCAGAATGGATATACTGCTTTTAATGGGGAATTTGATAGAATGTTGACAAATATACTGCATAACAGAACTGTATTTGGAGCATACCATAAAAGCAATGTGGATATCCCTTGGATGAGGGAGATTTCTGATTGGATGGATTCGTATCTTCTACCCATAATTACAACAACAGAACAAGGCTTGCGTCAATTCACTTCGAAGCAGATTTTTGATAGGAAGATTACAAAAGAGCAAGTGGCTTCTTTTCTGCGCAAAGCAGATGTGGGCATAAGCGACTTCTCTGTCAGAAAAGAGGACACCCCCATTTCTTCTTACTATGCAGCCGCCATTGTCAATGACAAGAACACCCCTGATAACATTAAGGAGCAAGTCAAAAATACTTCGACGTTGCCCGATGCAAGAGTCAAGATGGTGCACAACGGAGAACACGGCAGCTATGAACTTGAGTTCGGTGAAGAGTCGCGCGGCACACAGCGATACTACGAAATGGCAGGGGTGTTGTTGACTATCATCAACACTCCCCATATCGTTGCCATTGACGAATTAGAATACGCCATGCACCCAGACTTGTATGAGCATTTTTTGGTCACATTCCTTTCCAATGCCAAAGAATCGCAAATCTTATGCACAACCCACATGCGGGAGTTCCTTGCAGACAAAAATCTTTTCCGCGATGATTCGGTCTGGATTGCTCAAAAGAATGAACACGGAGCAACCGAGGTTTACTCCATCGCTGATTTTGACCAAAAAGAGCTACAACAAATCGACAGTCGCTACGGAGCCTATCGTTCCGGATGTTTAGGAGGCATTCCTCGGCTCGGTGATACATACGTTGAACCTTTTAACACCGACAAACAATGAGCAGGCAGTCTAAACAGCGTAAACTGAACAATACTATTGCTGTTATTGCTGATGGGCAGACAGAGAAATGGTATTTGGAAAGAGTGAAAGTTCATTATCCTTGCGAAGCACTTAAGAGTACAAAGATTGAGCCTCAACTTCCTCAAAAGAAACAAATAGCAGAATTAATCGGCATGGCTAAAGCCAAAGTAGAAGAAGGGTATCCCAGGGTGATTCTTTTGGTCGATTTCGATGAAGTACTTTCAAATGCAGAAGAATTTCGAGAGTTCCAACAATTCTATCAAGAATATCGCAAAGATAATCACGATCAATGGATGAATAGTCTGATGCTCGTAGTGAACAATCCATGCCTGGAGTATTGGTATTTATTACACTTCAATAGTACAGGCAAATTCTACAGTAATTACAGCGAATTGGAAGTGGATTTACACAAGAAACTGTCAGACTATAACAAAGGTGAGAAATACTATTGTGGCAATCCTGACATTTACACTCGCTTGGACGGTAATGATGGTTTAACCAAAGCAAGAAACAATGCAAAGCCTTTTTTGCCGTTTGACATCCAAACCTGCAGAGAAAGAGGCGTTTCAGAAATGAGCAAGATATTTGACTATTTCGATTCATTATGAAGGTTAGGTCGCAACATGTATGAAGCCATGTCAAAAGCACAATTAAAGAAACATCTGAACACTTTGGATAAGTCCCAAATCATCGAGATGGTGATGGAGCTATACGATGCTCGAAAAGAGGCTAGGGATTATCTCGACTATTATGTTAACCCCAACGAAAGCAACGAACTGGAGAAGTTCAAGAAGATCGTTCTCAAGGAGTTTGACGACGATATATCACGCGATCCCCAGTGTCGTTTCAGCGTATGTCGCAAAGCGCTGTCGGATTTCAAGAAACTTGCCCCATCGACTGAAACGCTGGCAGAGGCGATGGTCTATTATGTGGAACGTGTCTGCGAGTTCTCGTTTTATGCCGGTGACCTGTGGGAGCAGTACTATGATTCGGCGGTCAGCAACTTCTGCTCCATGTTGAAGTTCCTTGTGAAGAACGATATGCTGGAAGCGATGATGCCGCGCGTGGTGCAGATAATGGCATGGTGCTGGCCTTGCGGATACGGCTTCCACGACGAAATCGGAGATTCCTTCTGCGAACTTGTTCCGCCAGAATACCACAGCAAGGTTGACGAGGCGGATGCGTTGGGCGAAGCACAATACCACGCCATACATCCAGACCTCAAACATTGGTAGATGTGTACGCAACCCCGTAGAGACGCGCCATGGCACGTCTCTACTTCCCCCACGTCCTCTTCATGTCGGCGAAACGCTCGTAAATGTCGAGAATGCATTCTTCAGGCCGGCCGGCGTGGCGCGGGTCAACAATTAGGCGGCACACGTCGGCATAATCACCGCACAACCCGATGTCAACCAATCCCGTGTCGAACATCTTTTTAGTGTCGGGCAAAAGCTCCTTGACCTGCAAATCTATCACATCACAGAGATTCATGCCTGCAAGCACATTGTCAAACCATTGCGTGTCTGGCAGTTTTTGGTGGCAAAACGAATCACCTCCCGGTACCATTCGACAATCGTGTCACGACGACTTGACTGGTGCAGCGCAATCTGGGTGACAGCAGGGAACACATGATATTTGGAGAACGTGTCAAGCCCTTCCTCTTTCACAAAGTCCATCAATTTGTTCAACCTGTTCTGTCCCAGCAAGTAAATCGTCGGGGTGAAGTATTGATTTCCCGCATCTCCGAAATGGTTCTCGTAAAAGTTGCTGTTTTGGCGCAGCAGCTCAAGCACCACGTCAAGACTGCTGTCCGCGTTGCCCACCTCGCCCAGCAGCATAACGGAATTGCCGACAATGCCTGTGAAGCCATCTTTTTCGTATCATCGGGAATGCCTTCGCAAGTTAACCCGATGTGATATAGGATAATCCGCTCCAAATTTTCGCGCACAAGGTCATACGGCAGCTGCAAAATGCGGTTTACGAGATTTTCTTTCAGATAGACGCTGTTTTCGGAAGTGTACAGCTCTTCATAGAACCAGTCGGGCGTGGTGAGCTTGAGAGTGTCGGGATATTGCGGATGCTGGTAGGTGTATTTAGTCCGAGGTCCGTAAGATTTGAACAGCGGGCTGTCCTCTATGTTAGCCAACCGCTCCATTATCGTCTCCTTATCCAGATCGGGTATGTCGTATTTATCGTCCTCAATGACGAATTTCACGTCGTTTCCCAAATTTGCCCTCTGTGTCGGAAGGTAGCGGTTGGCCTCCTGCACCGTATGGCACTCCAGAAAGTGCTGCCCGTCCTTGCCGAACTCATACTCAATGAGCGGGATGTCGTCCGTATCCTCCTCCAGCATGTATTGGGTCAATCGGAAGCTCTTGTCCGGCCCAATGCCGCCCTCCTCGGCGAAAGCGACAGCCCCGTAAATCCAATTGTGGGCCTCTTCGTAGCTGCACTCCTGTAGCGAGTCGTAGCGTGAAAGCATATCCTCCATTTCGTAGCTTTCCATCCGTAAGTTGAAGAACGAGTTCTTCACTCCGAGACAATACGCATCCATCAGGTAGGCCCAAAAACTGATGCGTCCTCCCCTATGCAGGCGGGTCACAATGACATGCCCTTCGCCTACCGTATGGATTTCATCCGTTACGTAACATTTCCCGATTTCCAGAATTCTCGCTTTCTGTTTCAGATATTGTTCCGGGGACAAAAATTGTTGCCCTCCCTGGCACCCGGTTTTTTCATGTCGGATTATCCAAAACCATTTCATTGTTTTTCGAGAAATCCACTTCAAGTAGTCGCATCATACTTCCTAAAATCCTCACACCTGAGGAAGACCTTTTTTTGGCAGAATGTAAGCGATTATTTCATATTTTTGCCCATCCAAAAATCAGATTGTCTATGAGAGGAAATAATGCAGTAAAGATTTGTATCTTATTGATAATGTGCCTGGCGCTTTTCGGTTGCAAAAAGAAGAACGCGCCTGTGGAGGTTGCCAAACCTGCGCTGACAACCGAACAGAGCAAGGCAGCCAAGAATGTGGAAATCAAGATTCTACGCTATGAGCATGACTTGTTCAACATCGACCAGAACAACATGGCGGCGGAATTTGCGGCCATGTACGGGAAGTTTCCCGATAATATCATCGCCAAAGACGCCTGGAAAAACACGGAAATGCTGATGTCCATCCGGGATTTCATCAACGATCCAGTGATTCAGACGATTTACAAGGACACCGAGGCGCAGTTCTCGGACCTATCGGAATTCAGAAGACAAATCACACCGGCCATGTCACTGTACATGACCCACTTCCCCAACGAGCAGATTCCTGACTTCTGTACCTTGGTGTCCGGTATAGATTTCCAGATGCCGCAAGTATTCGGATATGAGAACACGATATTCATCTGTTTGGACATGTATCTCGGCGCCGATTACGTACAATATGGCAAAGCCGGGATGCCGAAATATATCGCCGCTCGGTGCGACAAGAAATATATGGCAACTGACTGTTTCTCCAAAGCGCTTGTCTATAGGCATTTGCCAGACAAGACCCTGGTCACTCTGTTGGACAACATGGTGGACGCAGGAAAACGGATGCTCTTCACGCAGACGATGTTCCCGAACACACCGGTCCATGACATTCTGGGGTACACGGAAGAACAATACAAATGGGCAACCTCACACGAGTCGGCCGTTTGGCACGCCATCATCGAAAAGAACAAAGTCTACGACAATGCTGACGACGTCATCCGCCGGATGATGGACGAAGCCCCGTTCACACGCGACTTCGGCAACGACTCTCCCGGAAGATTAGGTGTTTTCATCGGTTTCCAGATTGTCCAAAGCTATATGAAAGCCCACCCCGGAACCACCTTGCAGGAACTCATGTTGATGACTGACAGCCAAAAGATACTGAAAGAATCAGGATACAAGCCCAAGTAACAGGTTGACTGTCAACAAAGAAAATATTTATCAACAATTACCACTTGATAAATATTTCAAAACATTTGTTGAATTTACATTAAAATGCAGTATCTTTGCCGTGAACTTAAAAACTAAATATTATGTCAGGTATTAACAAAGTAATCTTAGTGGGTCATTTAGGGAAAGACCCGGAAATCAGGACATTTGAAAACGGGAGCAAGGTGGCGAATTTCACGCTTGCGACGACCGAGTTCCGTAAGGACAAGGACGGCAACCGCATCGAGCAGACCGAGTGGCACAACATCGTGATGTGGCGGAACTTGGCGGAGCTGGCGGAGAAGTACCTCCGCAAGGGCCGACAGATTTATGTGGAAGGCCGGTTGCGCACCCGCAACTGGGACGATGCAAACGGCGTGAAACACTACATTACGGAAGTGGAAGCCAACACGTTCCTGTTCCTCTCCCCCAAGGAAGTCGGAACACCGACCGTGACACAGGTGCCGAACCAAACAGTCGTGACCGCACCGTCACAGCCGCAACCTGCGCCTCCTGAACCCAAAGTGCCGGATGAGAGTTTCTCGGACGACCTGCCATTCTGACCAAAAATCGAGTAGGAGGAGAATGAAATAGTTTTCCTCCTATTTCATTTTCCGTCCTTTCACACCACCGTACATACGCTTCCGCATACGGCGGCTCTTAACACGAATGCAATTTCACATAGTATTCCATTAGGCAAGGACAGCCTGCGCGTTTCAATAGTTCCCTGGTGGCGACTCGGTCAACTGCAGTCGGTATGCCAAGCTGGCGCGACCCTCTGCCATCTTTGGGTATCCCTACCCTACAGACAGGGGGGGGGACGGTACTTCCAGCCCTGAAGACTTTCGACTATTTCCACCTTGTGGCTTCGCAGATATGGGGGCTGATGCTCCACACCCATTCCGTCAATGCCTCCGCTCCCCTTGTTCGCCCTCACTTGTCTGTAGGCTCTGTTAAGGTTGTCGGGTGTCAAGATGTACTACTGCATCCTGCCTGCTGTTAGCTGCATTTCTGCGAGTTCGCTGTTGCTGCTCGCTTCTATGCTCGCCCCGCAGACCTCCTCGGATAAGGGCATTGTCTTTCCAACTTATGCTTGCCACATTTACACTCACCGTTCCGAATAGCTATCGGCTTTGGCTTGTCTGACAAACCTACCCACGGCTCCGCGCCTTGTATGTGGTTTCTGTACGTCAGGCCAGATATTTGCCGCCAGCATCTTTCAGATTCCGCCTCATGGCGGACATCCTTGCTCTTGGCTATGTGATTCCCGCTATTGGGATTCGCCCGGGACTTGCACCCGTTAGACAATGCTCATGCCGAGCATACAAAGACGGCGGCTGAAGGGCCGCCGTCTTTTCCCAAATCCGTGTCCTATTGTAATTTTTCCTTTGCCAAGCGCAAGGCCTCGTTGACTGCGGCCCCAACGCCATCGGGATTCTTGCCTCCTGCCATGGCGAGTGTCGGATGGCCGCCGCCACCGCCCTGGATGAACTTTCCTGCGGCACGCACCAAAGTCGGCGCGTCCAGAGTCCCGGTCAAGTTGGTGCTGATCGCGACCGCCAGATTCGGCTTGCCGTCACACACACTCCCCAACACAACCACATGGTTGTCTCCCTCACGCAACTGCAAGGCAACCTGCCGCAGCATGTCAGCGGAATAATCCGTGACTTTGGACATGAACAACACGCCATTGGCTTCTTCAGCATTTTCCATCAGGGATTTGCCGAACTCGAACGCCCTCTGGCGGTCTATATCCTCCATCCTCTTGCGCAACGCCTGGCATTCGTCCTGCAACTTCTGCACCGACTGTGCCAGATTGCTGGCATTCAGCATGCCCTTGAGCTGCGCAATCGTGTCCTGATCCGCATACACCAGCTGCTCGGCGGCCTCGCCCGTCACGGCCTCGATACGGCGTACGCCAGCAGCCACCGCACCCTCGGAGACAATCTTGAACAGCCCGATATTGCCCGTCGCGGAAGTGTGCGTGCCACCGCACAATTCCACCGCATCGCCGAACTGGATCACACGGACAGTCTTGCCGTACTTCTCGCCGAACAGGGCGATGGCACCGCGCTCACGCGCCTCCTCAATCGGCACATCAAGATGCTCTTGCAAAGGCAGATTCTTGCGAATCAAGGCATTCACCATTCGCTCTACCTGCCGCAGCTCGTCTTCTGTCACCTTGGCAAAATGCGAGAAGTCGAAACGCAGCCGATCAGACGCCACCATAGAACCTTTCTGCTCCACATGGCTGCCAAGCACCTTTCGCAACGCATGGTCAAGCAAATGCGTGGCTGAATGGTTGTTGGCTGTCTTTTGACGTTTCTCCACATCGATCTTCGCTGTGAAACAAGCTGCCACATCGTTCGGCAATTTGCCGGCATGATGGATGACGAGATTATTCTCCTTTGTGGTATTGTAGATTTCCACAGTGTCAGTACCATCGGTCAGCATGCCGGTATCACCCACTTGGCCACCTGCTTCGGCATAGAACGGAGTCTGGTCGAGGACTATCTGGAAATAGGACTTACCCTTGGCTGTCACTTGACGGTACTTGACAATCTTGCAGGGACATTCCAATTCCGTATACCCGACAAATCGGGTTGGATTTTCTTGCGAAGAAAGTTCCACCCAATCCCCAGCGGAGATAGACGTGGCAGCCCGTGAACGCGCTTTTTGTTGACGCAAACCTTCCGCAAAACCCTCCATGTCAACCGTCAGACCCTTTTCGGAAGCCATCAGGCAGGTGAGGTCAATCGGGAAACCGTAAGTGTCGAACAACTCGAATGCAAAGTCCCCGTCTATAACTGTTTTACCAGACATCTTTTTGACGTAGCTTTCGAATTTCAGGATGCCGGAATCGAGCGTTTTGAGAAAAGAGGTTTCCTCTTCTCGGATGACATTCTCGATGAGTTGCTGCTGGGCTTTGATTTCCGGGAACTGGTGCCCCATCTGCGCCACAAGGTCAGCCACCAACGTGTTCATGAAAGGCTCCTTGAAGTTGAGGAAGGTGAATCCGTAGCGGATGGCTCGCCGCAGGATACGTCGGATCACGTAACCGGCCCCTGTGTTGGAGGGAAGCTGCCCGTCGGCAATGGCGAAAGTCACAGCGCGCAAATGGTCAGCCACCACACGCAAGGCCACATCCACATCACCAGCCTCCCCATACTTCACACTCGCGAGCTTGGCTATCTTTTGGATGATAGGCTGGAACACATCTGTGTCATAATTCGATTTCTTGTTCTGTACAGCCATACAAAGACGCTCGAACCCCATCCCCGTATCGACATGTTTGGCAGAAAGGGGATGCAGCTCGCCGGAGACCACTCGGTTGTACTGCATGAAAACAAGGTTCCAGACCTCAATCACGAGGGGGTTGTCTTTGTTCACCAGCTCAGCGCCGGACACTTTGGCTCTTTCGTCCTCATCGCGCAAATCTATGTGGATCTCCGAACAAGGACCACAGGGGCCAGTGTCGCCCATCTCCCAAAAATTGTCTTTCTTGTTGCCTTTCAAGATGCGGTCCTCGGGCAGATGCTCCAACCAGAAGTCGTAGGCTTCCTTGTCGAAAGCCGTGCCATCCTTTTCGTCGCCGGCAAAGACGGTGGCGTAGAGACGGTCCTTGTCGAGCTTCATCACGTCGGTGAGGAACTCCCACGCGTAAGCGATAGCTTCCCTCTTGAAATAGTCGCCGAACGACCAGTTGCCGAGCATTTCGAACATAGTATGGTGGTAGGTGTCGCGCCCGACCTCTTCCAAATCGTTGTGCTTGCCAGAAACGCGAAGGCATTTCTGCGAGTCCGCCACGCGTGGGAACTCACGTGGCGTATTCCCAAGGAAAATGTCCTTGAACTGGTTCATCCCGGCATTCGTGAACATTAATGTCGGGTCATTCTTGACCACCATCGGCGCAGAAGGCACAATCTGGTGGCCTTTGGATTTGAAGAAATCCAGAAAAGCGGTGCGTATCTCATTTGATGTCATAATCCCAAAAATTTGAAGCGGCAAAGGTACATAAATTATGAATATCGTACATTCCCGTAAATTATGTACATTTGCGCCAAATTCCACCGTTTCCGGACGGCAAAGCCAAATTATTGAATTTTAATTTATTAACAACAATATTAAAATGATGAAAAAGTATTATGTTACATGTGCAACCATATCGTTTGCCTTGATTGCTGCCGTGCTGATTGCCTGCACCTCGGTCAACGGCGGCATAATGAGCAAAGAAAAAGGGTGTTATGTTGTGAACACCACGAAACTGACTGGAGATGTGAACGGCTTCAACGGCCCCACACCTTTGAAAATCTACATCAAGAACGACAAAATCCAGAAGATAGAGGCGTTGCCCAATGAGGAGACACCCAGTTTTTTTGCAAGAGTTCAGGAAAATCTCCTCAACAAATGGAACGGCATGACCGTCAAGCAGGCGGCCAACGCAAAGGTTGACGCCGTGTCCGGGGCCACATATTCTTCCAATGCCGTCAAGGAAAACGTGCGGATCGGGGTGAAATACTACACGGAACATAAATAAGAACCGCACGCACACGACACCATCATGATGAGCAAACTCACCGCAGGAATCCTCCGCACACTAATTCCACTCGCATTCATTTGGCCTGCCGCCTCACAGACTTCCGACACCATCCGAATGATGCAGTACAACCTCATGTATTATACCAGCAACTCGGGTGTGTCGGACTGCAACAGCATCACCAACAGCCTTGAAGTCAAAGACCAGCATATCAAGACCATCTTCCGGCACGTGAAACCCACGGTGATGTGCGTGTGCGAGATGGGGTCCCATAACCAATATGCCGACCGGCTTCTCAACAATGCCATAAACACCGACGGCATCGACTACTATCGGCGCGGGCCGCTCACAAACCAATCAGGAGGCAACATCGCCAACATGATTTACTACGACTCCCGAAAACTGACCCTCCACCAATCAACGAACATCACCACTGCATATCGGGACATCAACGGATATACCTTTTATTATAATGCGGAGAACCTGTCCTCCGGTGACACAATCTTCATGACCTTCTGGATAGCACACCTGAAAGCAGGGACTTCCGAAAACAACGAAGCGGCCAGGCTCAGTCAGGTTCAAAAGCTCATGAACCGCATTTCCAACTCGGGTGTTCCAGGAAACTACACCTTCTCCGGCGACTTCAATATCTACCATAGCGAAGAACCCGCATATCAAGAACTTACAGAATACCCAAACAGTCTGTACCGCTTTTACGACCCCGCAAACGCACCCGGGTACTGGCACAGCAACCCCCAATTCGCCTCCCTTCACACCCAATCCACCCACAGCCAGTCGGACGACTGCTTCTCATCTGGCGGCCTTGACGACCGGTTCGACATGATTCTCGTCTCCCCCTATCTCTACTTCGGCAGCGACCGCATGCACATCATTGAAGATTCCTACCAGGTTGTCGGTCAGGACGGCCAACGTTACAACAACTCCATACTGGCGCCTGCCAACAATTCGGTACCGAGCGATGTCGCAAACGCCCTCTACCATCAGTCGGACCACCTGCCTGTCGTCATGGACATGACCATCGACGCTCACGTCGGCATCGCAGACAACACGCCGGGCTTTTTCGCCTCCATTGCCAACCCCGTGCACAACGAGCTGCGCATAACGCTACACGACAATGAGTCGGAGACCATCACCCTTGACCTCTTCTCGGCCGACGGCCGCCATCTCGCACATTTTAGCGAACGCCCATCGCCAACATCCACCGTCCTATCCTACCCCTTTCCTTACAAGAAAGGGTTGTATATCTTACATTTACAGAATGAAAAAGGATACAAAACAGCAAAAAAGATCCTCTCCCTTTAACCCTAATGAAGTTAATCAAAAGAATCGCCATTCGAAAAAAATTATATTTTTGCACGTTCATTTTTCATCAAACAAAAAGAATCAAACGTTATGAGCGAAATCGTTGTTAACCGTTATTCTGACGAAGACCTGGCTGAATTCAAAGCCTTGATCGAAAAGAAAATCGAAGAAGCCAGGAAAAATCTCGAAGTTTATCAGGAGGCATACAGCGGTGTCGGGAATGACACTAAAGACACGACTCCTACTTTCAAAAACCTGGAGGAAGGCAATCAAGTGCTTTCCAAAGAAGAAAACGGCCGACTGATGGCCCGACTGATGAAATACATCTCCAACCTGGAAGCCGCACTGGTGCGTATTGAGAACAAGACCTACGGGGTCGACCGCATCACCGGCAAACTGATTCCCAAGGAACGACTGAGAATAGTCCCCCACGCCACGTTGGACATTGACACCAAACTTCAAGAAAAGAAGAAATAGAACATTCTGACCATAGCTCAGAAGCCGACCGCATTGAACCCGCTGCTGGAAATAGAAGATTTGTCGCTGGAATTGCGCCGCGACACCCAATGGAATCCCATCCTGCACCACCTCAACATCACCTTGAACAAAGGGGAGACGTTAGGCATTGTGGGTGAATCGGGGTCCGGGAAATCCGTCACGGCCCTGTCCGTCATGCGGTTGCTCAACCCCACAATTGCCCGATACCCCTCCGGGCGAATCCTCTTCCGGCCTGACCCCACTCGCCAACCCACGGATATCCTCTCCGCAGAGGAATCTGCACTCCAAGCCTTGCGAGGCCGACAGATCGGGATGATTTTCCAAGAACCCATGACCTCCCTCAATCCGGTCATCCGCTGCGGCGCACAAATCACCGAACAAATCCTACTCCACAAAAAGGTTTCCGAAAAGGAGGCCAAAGAACAGGTAATCAGCCTTTTCGAGGAAGTGATGTTGCCACGCCCGAAGCAAATCTTCGAAGCCTACCCACACGAACTCTCCGGAGGACAGAAACAACGCATCATGATTGCCATGGCCATGAGTTGCCAACCCAAATTGCTCATCGCCGACGAACCGACCACCGCATTGGATGTCACCATCCAGAAAAACATCCTCGAGCTAATCCGAAACCTGCAGCAACGACATGGCATGAGCGTGCTTTTCATCACCCACGACCTCGGGGTCGTGGCCGAAATCGCCGACCGCGCCATCGTGATGTTCAAAGGGGAAATCGTGGAGGAGAACACCGTCCGCAACATCTTCCTTAACCCGAAAAGCTCTTACACAAAGCAACTTATTGCATGTCGCCCCTCTATGGAGAAACGACTGCGCAAACTCCCCCAAGTGTCCGATTTCGCAGGAAGCTCCACCACTGACATGCAGGAGGTTATCCAGCAACTCACCGTATCCCCGCAAGAACGCGAAACAGCACACCAGTCCCTCTATGCCGGAGACATCCTCGTCCGCATACGGAACATGAACAAACTCTATAAAGTAAGAAAACGAAAACTCTTCGAAAAACAACGCTTTTTTCACGCTCTGCACGACATCAGCCTCGACATTTATGAAGGAGAGACCTTAGGATTGGTCGGCGAATCGGGTTGCGGCAAAACAACCCTGGGGCGATCCATGCTACGGCTAATAGAGCCCACCTCCGGAACCATATTATACAGAGGAAAGGATTTGGTACGGCTCCCCTCCCTGGAATTGAGGAAAATCCGCAAAGATCTGCAAATCATCTTACAAGACCCCTACTCATCGCTAAACCAACGGCTTACAATTGGAGAAGCCTTGATGGAGCCTATGCGGGTTCATGGTATAATGGACAACGACAAGGAAAGAAGGAAAAGGGCTATCGAATTACTCGAACGTATAAGTCTAAATGAATCACATTTCTACAGATACCCGCACGAATTCTCCGGAGGTCAACGGCAACGCATTTCCATCGCCAGGGCCTTGGCCGTGAACCCAAGGTTCATCATCTGTGACGAGTCCGTGTCCGCGCTTGATGTCTCCGTGCAAGCCCAAGTACTGAATCTGCTCAATGAACTGAAAGCCGAATACCATTTCACCTACATCTTTATCTCCCATGACCTGTCCGTGGTGAAGTTCATGGCCGACCGCATCGCCGTGATGCAGAATGGAGCCATTGTTGAAATCGGCGAAGCCGACGCACTTTGCCAAAACCCAAAAACCGACTATACGAGAAAACTCATAGACGCCATCCCGAAAGGAGTCTGTTAGCATTTTCCCAAAACGAAGAAAAAGCATCCACATAACATCTTCCCATATATAAACAATAATGAACATGAAAAACTGGCAATCCATTTTGAAATTGATTATCCGAACAGGCATGGGCCTCTTCTTCATCCTGTCGGCCGTTTTGAAACTTATCTCGCTGGACCAATTCGAACTCTACATCTACAGTTTCAACATCTTAAATTTCATCTGGAGCGGACTGGCGGCACGAATGATCATCGCTTGCGAAATCCTTGTCGGCATTCTTCTGATCATCAAGGTGAAATACAAACCCGCCTGGTGGCTGACATTCCTCATGCTCGTCGGATTCTCATTTCTGCTGGTCTATGTCATTCTCTTCCGCGACGACACCAACTGCCACTGTATGGGCGAACTAATCGAGATAAAGCCTTCATTCTCTCTGGCAAAAAACATCTTATGCATCGTCTTAATGTTAATTATCCGAAAAGAGGACGACTATCATTTCCGCGGAAGCAAACTCGCCTTCGGTCTCGCCATCGCGGCGGCCCTCATACCCTCGTTCGTGCTTTTCCCCATGGACAATGTGTACAATCTCTTCTCCAAGTCCGGCAACAAGGAATTCAATGAAACGGCTTTCAACAGACTCATGGCCGACTCGGCAATGCAAACGGTTCATCTTGACGACGGCAACTATATCGTAGGGGTCATCCTCGCAGGATGCCAATACTGCCACACCAGCGCAATCAAAATCTCCGAAATGGCATCCAACAACCAGTTAGATACCAACCGGATTCTCTTTTTCGCCAGCGGGAACAGCGCGACCCTGAAACAATTCCAGAACGAAACCCACACCGAAACGTTCCGCTTCATCCCCATAGACCCGGTCACCGCCATCAAAATCGTAAACGGGCATTTCCCAACATACCTGTTCCTCAAAAATGGTTATGTCACAGAATCAGCTGACTTAAGGCAATTGACAGAAAAAAAAGTTAAAGTGCATTTGCAATAACAATTTTTTTATCTTTGCACCCAAGTTAACTAAAGTACTACAACTACAATAGACATATATAAGACGTTAATATCAAGTGTTTTAGCAAACAAAGTTGGATTTCGTGATTAAAATGCTTTCGGCACAACTCTATTCAAAACTATTATTTTAATTTTTTTACACCAAATTCCATTAACAGTCTAATATCGAAACCGCAGCATACATAACCAACAATACTTTTTATGGCTTTAAACAACAGAAAGAAAAAAGAACTTTACGAATTCTACTCAGAACATGGTTTCCACCACTCCACGGACACCATCGTTGATCAATTAAACATCTGTCACAAAACTTTTTTCAACCGCTACGGAAGCAAATCCAACTCTATGGAAATCGCTTGGCTATACTGGCAGGAGACATGCAAGAAAAAATGGGAAGGGTTAATAGCCAAGTGCAATCATAGTGTAGAAGAGCTGACCATGACACTCTACCACATCGACCAGTTCCGTTTCGAAGAACCGCACTACTACGAATACACGCGGTCGGGCCGGAAATACCTGGACTCAGACTCTTTCTTCTACAAGTCCATCCACGAAATTCTCGAACGAGGTAAACAATGCTTCCACATTGAAAAGAATCTCAACATTCCTTTATACACAACTTTTGTACTGAACAACCTGTTTCTGATAGACATCGAGTATGAAAACAGGCCCCACATCATACAATACATTCTTAGGCCCGCACTGACGGAACGGGGGATGGAGCTTCTAATGGAAACCCCTTTCACCTGATGCGATAGTATTTTCTCACCATTAAACTTTTTCACTCGCCAAAAGTTAGGAACTTTCGGCGGAAATGTGTATTTTTGCCGTCAATTTTAAAACGATGAGAAGAACGGTATTTTTAGTATGTATTCTGTTTTTTGCATTAGCCAGCAAGGCGAGCTATCTGCTTATCCCCATGGATTTGTCGCAAAGCAACCACCTCAAGGCATACGGCATCGCGTACTTTGCGGTGTCTGGACAAATTGACATCAGTTGGCTGCTCAACTACCGGGGCGGCAGTTTTCTCTGCCCCTACAACTCCACCGTCGAAAACGAATGCATGGTTCGCGGAGTATCCTATGAAGTAATCGCCGACCTGCAAGCCACCCAAATTCTGAACGAGATTGCTGTCGTCGAGAACAACATGAACGAGATCCGGCTGACAAAGGAGCCGAAGATAGCGGTATATTCCCCTAAAAACA
The DNA here is from genome assembly GCA_946186495.1 of uncultured Bacteroidales bacterium. Classification (GTDB taxonomy): domain Bacteria; phylum Bacteroidota; class Bacteroidia; order Bacteroidales; family WCHB1-69; genus F23-D06. The sequence goes on along the minus strand of CAMHNQ010000050.1, from coordinate 4,847 downwards.
AATTGCCTTGGGATGATGCGGTGACTTTGGTCCTCACCTATGCCGAAATCCCCTACACGGTAATCTACGACGAGGAGGTCATCAAGGGCGAACTGCCTAAATACGACTGGCTCCACCTGCATCACGAGGATTTCACCGGCCAATACGGGAAATTCTGGGCAAGCCAGCGCAACTCAAAATGGTATCAAGATGATGTCCGGGAAAACGAAGAGCGCGCGGCCCGACTGGGCTTCTCTAAAGTGTCGCAAATGAAACTTGCAGTGGCAAAGGGCATCCGCGACTTTGTGGCCGGGGGCGGATACCTATTCGCCATGTGTTCCGGACCCGACAGCTATGACATCGCCCTTGCCGCCGAGGGCATTGACATTTGCGAAACCATGTTCGACGGCGACCCGATAGACCCTCAGGCCCAAAACAAGCTCAACTACGATAACTGCTTTGCTTTCACGGACTTCTCCATTGAGACCAACCCCTATGTTTACGAGGTCTCCAACATTGACGCCAGCCCGACCCAGCATCTCTCCAACAAATCCCACGACTACTTCACGCTGTTCGAATTCTCCGCCAAATGGGACCCCGTCCCAACCATGCTGTGCCAGAACCATCTGCAAGTGATTCCAGGCTTCATGGGCCAGACAACCGCTTTCCGCAAAGAGTTCATCAAACCGACCGTGACAATCATGGGGGAATGCGCCTTCTTCAACGAAGCCCGTTACATCCACGGAGAATTTGGGAAAGGAACCTGGACTTTCTACTCGGGCCACGATCCCGAAGACTACCAACACCTGGTCAACGACCCCCCGACAGACCTCAACTTGTTCCCAAATTCCGCCGGATACAGATTGATTCTCAACAACGTACTCTTCCCGGCCGCCAAAAAGCAGCAACAAAAGACATAATATGCAATTGCATGTTTTCGAGAGCTTACGACTCCGAAAGCTATATTTCCGGCATCATATGGAAGATCAAATCCACCACTTGCGGGCCAGCGGCGGCAGCGGCTTCCAGAACCTCCTCGTGGGTGGTTTTCTCCACGCGGCCGATGATTCCGAGGTCCGTGATAACTGAGAGGGCGAACACCTCAAGGCCGCGATGTCGCGCCATGATGGCCTCCGGAACCGTAGACATCCCAACGGCATCAGCGCCGAAAAGATAGAACATCTTGTACTCCGACGGCGTCTCAAAGCAGGGGCCCGAAACCCCAATATAGACCCCCTCCTGCAGATGGATGTTAAGCTTTTTGCCTGTCTGCTGCGCCAGCTTCAACAATCTGTGAGAATAGACCTCGCTCATGTTCAGGAACCGCGGCCCCATCTCGTCATCGTTCGGACCGATGAGCGGGTTGGTGAAGAAGTGGTTGATGTGATCGCGTATCAGCATGATGTCGCCGACTTGGAACGTAGGATTCATGCCGCCTGCTGCATTCGACAATATGACCGTCTTCACCCCTATGCCAGGCAGTATTTGCTGCGGATATGTCACAACATCCATCGAATAACCTTCATAATAATGGAACCGTCCATTGAAAACAACAACCTCGACTCCGTTCAACTTACCGAAAATCAGCGTCCCTTTGTGCCCCTGCACTGTGGAAACCGGAAAATTGGGTATCTCATGGTATGGGATTTCGTCCACAACACTGACTTTGTCGGTCAGACCGCCCAAGCCTGAACCTAACACGATGGCAATTTTCGGATTTATCGTTTTACGGTTGTTCAGATACTCGACGGTCTGCCCAACCCTTTTTCTTTTTTCCTCTAACATGGTCTATCACTATTTGATTAAACGTATTTTTCTGGTTTTCAGTAAGAAAAACCACATCTACTGGTATTACAAAAACCGCAAGCAAAGATACAATATTTATCACATGATCCGACTGCAACCGCATCCAATCCTTTTCGGTCGTGAAGAGTACACAATGCCCACCGATGTTATCAAAATGCTTGGTGTAAATATGCTGGATTTCCCTTTCCGAAAAGATGTGATGGTCAGGAAATTCATAGTGGCTCACAATGTTGAACGACTTTTTCAGGTGCAGTAACAACGGCTCGGGATGCGCGATACCCGTGAGGAGCACAATATCACGAAGTGAACCAAGATTCAATTGACGGCTGGCTTGCGTGACAGGGCGAGGAGGGGCATAGCGAAACCGCGTGAAAAAGAGGGGTTGGGTGGGATCAAGGCGAAGTCTGCGCCGCCATTCGCCTTCATTCAACGTGGACACATTGTCCGGGACCTTGGTGACAACAACCGCATCGGCATACCGTGAGGCTGATGGAAACTCCCGCAACCGGCCGCATGGCATCGGCATGTCCGGACGGAAGGGGCGACCGTACTCCGTCAGCAAAATGTGGAAACTGGACCGGAAACGAAGGTGCTGGTAGGCATCATCCAACACAACCACTTCTGTTTCGGGATTCTCAAACAGCAACCTCCGAACCCCTTCGCAACGGTCCCCGTCCACTGCAAGAGGAATATCCGGGAAACGATAATGCGTCATCAGAGGCTCGTCGCCAAATATCTCCGAAATCCTACTTTCTTCAGATGCCATAAGGATTGATTGATACCCTTTGGATTTCCGCCCATAGCCGCGGCTGAGTGAAGCCACATGGAAATTTTGTTTTAAAAGATTAATAACATACTGGGTATGTGGCGTTTTACCCGTTCCGCCAACGGCCAAATTCCCAATATCAATGGCCGGAACCGGTGAATCCTCCCCATGCAGTATTCCCGTGCGGTACAAAAGCCGCCGAACAAAGGCGACCAGCCCGTACAGCAAAGAAAAGGGGGTCAGAAACAGGCCTATGATAAGCTTAAACCGATTCATTATCAAGCGTTTCTCGGTATTTAGCTTCTTTTTCTGCCCGGCGTTTCCTTGCCAATTCTTCCTGCTCGCTTTCAAACGCCTCATACCGATTGATAATCTTGGTCACGAGATGATGGCGCACCACATCCTTACTCTCCATGTAGATAAAATCTATCCCCTTGACACCGCGCAATATATTGTCTGCCAGAAGGAGCCCTGACTGTTGGTTCTTGGGGAGGTCAACCTGGGTGATGTCGCCCGTGATAAAGAACTTGGCGTTCTTGCCCATGCGAGTGAGGAACATTTTGAGCTGGGCTGAAGTGGCGTTCTGAGCCTCGTCAAGGATAACGTAAGCGTTGTCGAGCGTACGGCCGCGCATGAAAGCGAGAGGAGCAATCTCTATCACCTTGTCCTCCATCATCGTCATCAGTTTCTGCATGGGCATCATGTCCCAGAGGGCATCATAGAGGGGCTGCAAATAGGGGTCTAACTTGTCGCGAAGGTCGCCTGGCAGGAAACCAAGATTCTCGCCAGCCTCCACAGCGGGACGGGTCAGGATAATGCGTTTTATCTGCTTATTCTTCAAAGCTTTAACTGCCAGTGCCACCGCTGTATAGGTTTTTCCCGTTCCTGCAGGACCCACCACAAAGACCATATCGTTCTTGTCGGCACTTTCAACCAGCCTTTTTTGATTGGGCGTGATTGCCTTGATGACCTTCCCGTCACGACCATGTACGATCACATTGGCGTCTGTTTGGTTTATGGCGTAAAAACTGTCGTCCTCCATCGCCGAAATATTGACAATATCAGTTTCCGTCAGCTTTCCGAACTGCTCCAAATGCCTTTGCAGCAACAATATGCGATTCTCAAATTCCAGAACCTCATCGTCAGGACCGGAGACTTTGACTTGGTTGCCACGCACTACAATCTTCAACTTCGGGAAGATGTGTGTCAGCATGGTAATATTGTTATTCTGAAAGCCAAAAAGTTCCACTGCTGACTCAGTGGGGATGTCTATTATCTTATCCATGTGCTTCAATTATTCTATTACAAGGTAATTCAAAGGATTGATAGGAAAACCGTTATACCAAAGCTCGAAATGGAGGTGGTTGGACTTCCCTTCATCGGAGCCGCCCCCGCCGGCAGTGGCAATCGGCATACCGGCCGTGACACGCGACCCAACCGTTTTCAGCAAGGCCGCATTGCGCTTGTATATGGAAATCATATTGCCAGGATGCTGGACAATGATCGTATAACCACCTGAAGAGGTGTAATTTGCAGAAATCACCACCCCATCCGCCACACAAGAGACCGTCCTGTTGTCGTTAGTGGCAATGTCGATGCCATAATGGTTCTGTGATGCATCGAAGAGCCGTATGATGGAACCCATCGCCGGAGGACAGATGGCTATGTTTGTGATTTTGGCCTGCTCTATGTTTGGGACCCTGGCTGCGCCTGCGGCAGAATTGTCTGAAATTCGCCCCAATATCATCTCGGCATCCTCCAAAATCTCATGCGCCCCCTCCTGGCGGCTTTGCATACGCTCCACCGGGTGCACGTCGGGAGTCATTTTCGCCTCGTCATCCTCATACACAGCACCATCCTTCCCAGCCAGCAAATCGCTTAAATGTTCTATAAACTGCTGATTGGCAACGAGCTGCTTTTCAAGGGAATCCACCCGCGCCGCAGTCTGACGATACAACTTGTAGTCTTTCTGGTCCGTGTAACCCGGAATGTAAACCCGCAATGGGGTCAAAGCGATTAGGATAGTGGTCAACACGATAATGACAAACGCCGCCAAAATGGAAACCACGACCATTTTCTGGATAGTGATTTTACGGATGACAAAGCTCTGCTCATGCGTTTCCTCATTGGAGAAAACAAGCCTGTAGCGGGTTTTCCACTCCGTCACGATGATATTCCAGACCTTTTTTATCTTCTCAAACTTGCTCATTTCTGCTTCAGACCGATTTTCAGGCGCAAAAGTAGCAAAATTTGCGAAATATCCGCATTTTATAACACATTGCTATTCAGCAACTTG